>CAMLGC010000016.1 GCA_946479505.1 uncultured Sphingomonadaceae bacterium | reverse complement strand
CGGTGGGGCGGCCGCAATCGGCGGCGACCGCGGTCAAGGTGCTGCGGCGCGGCGGGACGGCGACGATCCTGGGGATGATGCCGCTCGCCGAGAAGGTGGGGCTTTCGGCGATCGACCTGCTTTCGGGCAAGCGGCTCCAGGGCGCGCTGATGGGCGCGAACCGGTTTCCGGTGGAGATTCCGCGGCTGGTCGATTTCTACCTGCGCGGGCTGCTCGATCTCGACACGATCATCGCCGAGCGGATGCCTTTGGAGAAGATCAACCACGCGTTCGACGAGCTCCGCAAGGGTGATGCGACGCGATCGGTCATCGTGTTTTGATGGGAGGTTTTCGTTCCTTTCCGCCCTTCCCCGGCGAAGGCCGGGGTCCAGTTGCGAGCGGCCCGATGCTGGACCCCGGCCTTCGCCGGGGAAGCGGTAATGGATCGGGTGAGAAGTGACCGGCGCCATTGCCACGATCGCCGTGCCCGAGAAGGATCGGCTCGACGAAGCGGCACTTGCGGCGTGGATGCGCGCCAATGTCGCCGGTTTTCGCGGCCCGCTCACCTACGCCAAATTCGCCGGCGGGCAATCGAACCCGACCTACCGGATCGATAGCCCGTCGGGTTCATACGTTCTCCGTCGCAAACCCTTCGGGTCGCTGCTTCCTTCGGCGCATGCGGTCGATCGCGAGTATCGGCTGATCGCGGGGCTGCATCCGACCGGCTTTCCCGTCGCGCGGCCTTATGGCCTGTGCGCCGACGAGAGCGTGATCGGCGCGATGTTCTACGTGATGGGCTATGCCGACGGGCGCAACCTGTGGGACGGGACGCTGCCCGGCACTGCGCCTGCCGAGCGCACCCGCATTTACCATGCAATGGGCGACACGCTGGCCGCGCTCCACAATGTCGATTACGCCGCGGCGGGGCTCGCCGACTACGGCAAGCTGGGGAATTATTTCGAGCGCCAGGTGGCGCGCTGGACCAAGCAGTATCGCGCGAGCGAGACCGAGCATATGTCCGAGGTCGAGCGGCTGATCGAGTGGCTCCCGCGCACGATCCCGCCGCAGACGCGGACGTCGATCGTCCACGGTGATTATCGCATCGACAACATGATCTTCGCGAAGGACGCGCCGCAGGTGATCGCGGTGCTCGACTGGGAGCTTTCGACGCTTGGCGATCCGCTCGCGGATTTCTCCTATTTCCTGATGAGCTGGGTGACCGAGCCCGAAGGCCGCTCCGGCGTGAAGGGGCGCACCGGACCCGAGACGGGCATTCCGACCATCGAGGAGATGACCGAGCGCTACTGCGCCGCGGCCGGACGGGACGGGGTGCCCGACCTCAACTGGTATTTCGCCTACAACCTCTTCCGGCTGACCGGGATCGTGCAGGGGATCAAGAAGCGGATCGTCGACGGCACCGCCTCGAGCGCGCAGGCGGAGAAATCGGCGGCGGGGGTGTATCGGCTGGCCAAGGCGAGCTGGGATTTTGCGGTGAAGGCGGGGGCAGAATAGCAATTCCCCTCCGCGCAAGCGGGAGGGGAAAAAGAATGTCGCAGTTCGACCTGACGGCAACGTCCAACGAGCAGGTGTCGCTGCGCCGGATCGGCGAGCCCGAGGAGATTGCGGGCGCGGTGGTGTTCCTCGCCTCCGGTGCGAGCGCGTTCATGACGGGGCAGGCGGTCGTGATCGATGGCGGCGCGACGATCTGAGGGAGGTGAGAATGCGGTTCGAGGGCAAGTCTGTCATCGTCACGGGCGCGGGATCGGGAATCGGGCGCGCGACGGCGCGGGCGTTCGCGGCCGAGGGCGGCCGGGTGGTGATCGCCGACCGTACCGAGGGAGCGGACGAGACGGCCGAGATGATCGCGGCCGATGGGGGCATCGCAAAGGCGATCCGGATGGATGCGGGCGATGAAGCCGATGTCGCGCGGACGGTGGCGCTCGCATGCGAGGGGTTCGGCGGGCTCGACGTGATCCATGCCAATGCGGGGATTTCGGGCGGGATCGAGGGTATTTTCGAGTGCTCGGCCGAGCTCTGGACCGAGGTGCTGCGCGTCAATCTGATCGGGCCGTTCCTCGCGATCAAGCATGGCGCGCCGCGCATCGTCGAGCGGGGCGGGGGTGCGATCGTGTGTACCGCGAGCGTCGCAGGATTGCGTTCGGGCGCGGGCGGGCCGCCCTATTCGGCGTCGAAGGCAGGGGTCATCAGCCTCGTGCAGACGGCGGCGCAGCAGCTTTCGGGGTCGGGCGTGCGCGTCAACGCGATCTGCCCCGGCCTGATCGAGACGGGGATGACCAGGCGCGCCTATGACTATGCGCGCGAACACGGCAAGAAAGACCGGATCGGCCGCCTCAACCCGCTGTGCCGCGGCGGCGAGGCGCACGAGATCGCGCGAGTGGCGCTGTTCCTTGCCTCGGACGAGGCGAGCTACGTCAACGGGCAGGCGATCGCAGTCGATGGCGGGCTTTCGTCAAGCCACCCGGTCACGCGGCAGGAGTTCGGAAAGACGGCGGTGTAGGGCGCACAAATCGACGCGCCTTATTGTTTTATCACGCTTCCCGGCGAAGGCGGGGTCCAGTTGTGACCGGCCGATGCTGGACGCCGGCCTTCGCCGGGGAAGCGGTTGAAAGATGCAGGGGCGAGTGAGCCCTACGGAGTCGGCCGGCTGCTGCCGATCGTCCAGGTGGCGAGCGTGTCGCCTGTGACCGGGTTGTCGATCGCGACCTCGTCGAGCGAGACGGCGACCACGCAGATCGGGCGTTGCTCGATACCCGCGGGCTGGATGCAGCGCACCGGCCCGTTGCCCGGCACGCGATCGATCTTGCCGGTGAGGCGTACGCGGAATCCCTGGCCAGCCTTGATTTCCTCGGGGTGGACGCTGAGCACCGTCTCGAACGGATCGCCCTTGCGCAGCGCCTGGCGCGAGCTGCCGGCGGCGAAGAATTGCGCGATCGCGAGCGTCTGGCCGGGGAGCGTTACGGGCTCGAACCCCGACGCCGCGGCCCTTCCCCCGGCCGGGCAGGTCTCGCTCGATGTCCAGGGATGGGTGATCCAGAAACCCTCGATCGCCTCGAGATCGGGTCCGCGCCCCTGTCGCCACCAGTCGCCGGCCTGCCAGCTAGCCGGGGCGACGTGGAGCCTGAGCGCGCCTTCGGTGGCATCGTAGCGCCAGCGCAAGGACGCGCCGCCATTCTCCGATGCCGGGCCATCGCAGCCGAAGGGGAGATTGAGCGTGAACCGCCGCCCCACCGCGTCATTGACGCTGTCCGGCAGTTTTCTGCCCGCGGCGGTTGCATCGGCGGCGGTATCGGCGAGCGCGATGATCTCGGCGCGGCTCATCGGCTGCGGCGCCGGCAACGCGATCGGCGTCGGCATGGGGCTCGGCACCGGCATCGGTGTCGCGGCGGGCGGGGGCGGCTCGGGTGACACGGTCGACCGGCCGAGAACGAATCCGGCGCCGCCAACGACGATGGCGGCAATCAGGCCCCCCGCGATCGCCAACCGACTTGTTCTCAGGCTTGGCTCGCGCATGCGCACTTGATAGCAAATTCCGCCTCGGGCTCCATACCCTAGCTGCGCGAGCGCGCGATCGGAGAGGTTTTCATGGATGATCGGCTGACGCGAGGGAGCGAGGCGGCGCGGTGACGATCGACCAACTGCTGACCTTGATCGTGCTCGCGGCGGTGGTCGCGGCGCTGATCTGGGACAAGGTGCGCGCCGATGTGGTTGCGCTCAGCGGGGCGGCGGTGCTGCTGATGACGGGGGTGGTGCGCCCGATCGAGGTGCAGGGCGCGTTCGCGAGCCCTGCCATCATCGCGCTCGCGTCGCTGTTCGTGATTGCCTATGCGCTCGAGCTGTCGGGGTTGCTCGACCGCGGAATCGCCGGTGCGATGCGGCTTTACCGGCGGATGGGTGCGTCCGGCTTATGGCTGATGATGGTGATTTGCGGCGGCGCATCGGCCTTCCTCAACAACACGCCGATCGTGGTGCTTAGCGCGCCGGTGATCCGCGACGTCGCGTTGAAGCTCAAGGACACGCCCAAGCGCTACCTGATGCCGCTATCGTACATCACGGTACTCGGCGGGTGCTGCACGCTGATCGGCACCTCGACCAACCTGCTGGTCGACGACATGGCGCGGGTGGCGGGGCAGCCGCGCTTCGGCATGTTCGAAATAACGCCGGTGGGGCTTTCGATCGCAGCCGCGGGTGGGCTGTATCTGTTTCTTTTCAGCGGCCGGATTCTGCGCAGCGCCGCCGACATCCCCGATCAGCGCCCGCCCATGCCCGAACCTGTCGAACTCGGCGGCGCGCAGGTGGGCGACGCCGAGCTGTTCGCCGAGCCGCGACCATTCCAGCCGGGCAAGGCGGCGATCGCGCTCGCGGTGTTCGTCGGGGCGATCGCGCTCGCGACCTTCAACGTCGCGCCGATCGCCGCGAGCGCATTTGCAGGCGCGGTGCTGCTCATCCTGCTGCGCGTCATCACGGCCGACCAAGCCTATGCCGGGCTCAAACCTGACATCCTGATCCTGATCGCCGGCATGGTCGTGATCGGCATCGCGATGGAGGAAAGCGGGCTGGCATCGGCGGCAACGCGCGCCTTTGTCGGTTCGGTGACGGGACTCGGCCCGCTGACCGCGTTGATCGTGCTCTACGGCGTGACGCTCGTGCTGACCGAACTGCTCTCCAACGCCACGATCGCGGTCATCGTCACGCCGGTGGCAGTGGCGTTGGCGGAAAGCCTGGGCGTGAGCCCGCGGCCCTTCCTGGTCGCGGTGATGATCGCGGCAAGTGCCGCCTTCGCGACGCCGTTCGGCTATCAGACCAACGTCATCGTCTATCAGATGGGCGACTATCGCTACATGGACTTCGTCAAGGTGGGGCTGCCGCTCAACCTGCTGACGTTCGCAGTCGCAATCGTCGCGATCCGGATATTCTTTCCGTTCTGAAGCGCGCGTGAAACAATCGTGCAGATTCAGCGCAGTGGCTTGAACCGCTGCTACAGGATCTGCATGATGCCCGTATGCCGATGCTGTCGCTCCTGATCGCTCTGGCGCTCGGCACTGCCCAACACGCGGTGTCGCCGGTCGCAGCAGGCGATGGCAATGACGCGCGCAGACTGATCGTGCTGCGACCGGGCGAGGCGACGTGCGGCGGAATTCGCGAGGCGGCGACGTATCGCGAGCTGCCGATCCCGGAGGCGCGATACGTTTTTTCGCATGAGCCGCCGCATCCGCTGACGCTCGCCTTCTCGATCGACTCGGCCGGTCGGCCGACCGACATTCACGAGATCAGCGAAGCCCAGCCCAACGGGGTGAATACAAGCGATGCGGCGCCATCGCTGGCGGCATGGCAGTTCGCGCCAGGGGCGGTGCGGACGCGGTGCATCGTGACCTACTCGGTCGACGCGCTCCCCGCGGCCGAGGTGCCGCCGGCGGACGCGTATCGCGCCTTCGCCTTGCGGCGGGGCAATCCGCGCCTGCTGCATCCGTTCTACAGGCGGACGATTCCGGCGGGATCGGATTGTTTCGATCCGTTCCCGATGTTTCGCCTCCGGGCGTTCCCGCCCTATGACGAGCTCGATCAGCGACCCGGAACGATTGCGTGGGCGATGGTCGGATTCGACATCGACGCGCGCGGGCGGACGCGCGATGTGCGCCTGCTCGGCGGCGACGGCGATGCGGCGCTTGGCCGCGCATCGGTGAAAGCGGTTCGCCGGTCCCGTTTTGCGCCCGCGGCGCGCCACGGATGCGCGTTGCCCTATGCGCGCTATCCCCAAATGCCGCTCACGCCGCCACCGGCCGCGCCGACCGCCGACTATCGCCCGCCCGACGCCCAATGTGAGGGTGTGCCCGGGGACTGGGCGTCGATGCCCCCGCTCACCTTCCCGCAGCCGTTTCGGCGACGCAGCATCGAAGGCTGGGCGATCCTCCGCTTCGATGTCGCGCCGTGGGGCGAAACCGGCAATGTCGAGGTGGTCGCCGCCCAGCCTGCGGATGCGTTCGGGACGGCCGCGCAAGCGATCGTCCGACGCGCGAAGAAGGCCCCGTCGCCGCGCGGCTTCAGCGGGTGCGTCGACAAGGTGGTCTTCAAGATGCGACCGCGCGGCGCGGCTGCCGATCCGCCGCCCCACGAGGTGATCGTCAGGTAGCTTTCCGCGGAAATGGATACGTTGCGTTAAAGGCCCGTGCGCTACCACCGTCATCGAGCAGCGGAACCGGGGATCGATGGCAACACGCGTCAGCCACCTTCATGCGATCGGCGAGGCGGCCGTCCGCCCGCTCGCGCGGCCGTCCTCCGCGGACGACCTGGCCGAGCGCGCGCTGGCGCTTACCGGTGCGGGGCTGTGGTCGTGCGATCTCGCCGACGAGACGCTGTCCTGGACGTCGGGCGTGTATGCGCTGTTTGGACTGCCTGCCGGCGCGCAGCTTGATCGGCGCGATACGGTCGCGATGTACGAGCCCGAATCGCGCGCGCTGATGGAACGGTTGCGCGCGGCCGCGATCGCGGGGCAGGGACCGTTTACCCTCGACGCCCGGATCGTCCGCGCCGACGGCAGCCGACGCTGGATGCGGCTGACCGGCGATGTCGTGCGCCGCGGCGGCGAGGCGGTGCAGCTCTACGGGCTCAAGCAGGACATCACCGACGAACGCGCCCGCTGGGAGGCGCTGCGTGAGCGCGCGGAACGCGACGCGCTGACCGGGCTTGCCGGCCGCGCGCTGTTCCAGGAGCGGTTCCTGGGCAATCGGATCGAGCGTCTCGGTGGGCTGGTGCTGCTCGACGTCGACGGGTTCAAGCAGATCAACGATCAATATGGCCATCGCGCGGGCGATGCGTGCCTTCAGACGATCGGACGCCGCCTCGCCCAGGCCTTTCCCGAGGCACCGATGGTCGCGCGCATCGGCGGCGACGAGTTCGCGGTGCTGATCGACGCAGGCCAGGACGAAGAAGCGCTTCGATGGATTCTGCCGCGGGTGCTGCGCCGCCTGTCGATGCCGATCGTCTGGGGCGACGCGTGGCTGAAGACCGGCGCCTCGGCCGGCTTCGCGCTGGCGGACTCCGGACTGCCACTCGATCCGGACGCGCTGTTCGCGGCCGCCGATGCCGCGCTCTATCGGGCCAAACGATCGGGGCGCAACCGGGTGTGCGGCGGGTCCTGCGGCTGACGGATGACGTACGCGCCGAATCCCGCTAAGCGCGCCTTCCGACATGCCGGTGAACATCCTCCACCTCCATTCGAGCTTCAGCCTCGGCGGCAAGGAAGCGCGCGCCGTTCGGCTGATGAACGCGTTCGGCGATGCCGCGCGGCACACGATCGTCTCCGGCGTGCCCGATGCGCTGTCGGCGCGCGAGGCGATCGACCCGGGTATCCGCTACCAGATCGCGCAGGACCCGCCGTCGCTCACGGGCAAGCCCTCGGTCGCACGCTACGAGGCGCTGGCGCGGTTCATGCGCCGCTTCGATCTGGTGCTGACCTATAATTGGGGCGCCGTCGACGCGGTGATGGCGCGGCGCGTGTTCGGCAAGGGGCTGCCGCCGCTCGTCCATCACGAAGACGGTTTCAATGCGGACGAGGCGCGGTATCTCAAGACCGAGCGCAACGTCTATCGCCGGATGGCGCTCGGTGCGGCGGCGGCGCTGGTCGTGCCTTCGGAGCTGCTCGAGGACATCGCGCTCAGAACGTGGAAACAGCCGCGCGCGCGCGTCCACCGCATTGCCAACGGCATCCGGACCGAGCTCTACGCGAAGAGGCCCAAACCGAGCGCGATCCCCGGATTTAGGCGCAAGGCGAATGAGGTCGTTGTCGGTTCGCTCGCGGGCCTGCGCGAGGTGAAGGACCTGCCGATGCTGCTGCGCGCATGCGGCGGGGTGCCGGTGCCGTTACGGATTGTCGTCGTGGGCGAAGGGCCCGAGCGCGCGCGGATCGAATCGACCGCCGAGATGCTCGGGCTCGGCGACCGGCTGCTGCTTCCGGGCTTCCTGCCCGAGCCGCATCGCTACATCGGGCTGTTCGATATCTTCGCGCTATCCTCGAAGAGCGAGCAGTTCCCGATCTCGATCGTCGAGGCGATGGCGGCGGGGCTGCCGGTCGCGGCGCCGTCCGTCGGTGACGTGGGCCGGATGGTTTCGGCGGCCAATTATTCCTATATCACCGAACATATCGATGCCGTCGAGTTGAGGGACGTGATTACGGTGCTTGCGCGCGATGCCGCAGCTCGCAAAGCCGTCGGCGCCGCCAACCGTGACAAGGCCCAGGCGTTCTATGACGAAGCGTCGATGATCGCGCGCTACGCCGCCCTGTACGGCAGCGCGATCGGCCAGCCCGGAGCGTTCGGCTGACGCGAAAATGTTCGCGTCGCGGCGCCCTGCCGTTATAGACGGCGTGACGACAATTTGGAGGTATGCGTGTTCAAAGGCCTGAAGCCCATCAACTACAACGGCCGTGAGGTCTGGCCGCTGGTCGAGGGGGGCAAGGGCGTTGCCGCGACCAACCATGCGTCTGCCGGCGCCTGGGCTGCTGCGGGCGGCATCGGCACCGTTTCGGCGGTGAATGCCGACAGCTACGATCCCGAAGGCAAGATCGTGCCCCAGGTTTACAATTCCCTCACCCGCCGCGAACGACATGAGGAGCTCGTCGAATATGCGATCGAGGGTGCGGTCCAGCAGGTCAGGCGCGCGTTCGATCTTGCCGGCGGCAAGGGCGCGATCAACATCAACGTGCTGTGGGAGATGGGCGGCGCGCAGCGCGTGCTGAACGGCGTGCTCGAGCGCACGCGCGGGCTGGTCGCGGGCGTCACCTGCGGTGCGGGCATGCCCTACAAGCTTTCCGAGATCGCAGCCTCCTACGAGGTCAATTACCTGCCGATCATCAGTTCGGCGCGCGCCTTCCGTGCGCTGTGGAAGCGGGCCTATTCGAAGGCGTCCGAATGGCTGGCGGCGGTGGTGTACGAGGATCCGTGGCTCGCCGGCGGACATAACGGGCTTTCCAACGCCGAAGATCCGCTAACGCCGGAGGACCCGTATCCGCGCGTCAAGGCGCTGCGCGAGACGATGCGTGAGGGCGGGATTTCGGATGATGTGCCGATCGTGATGGCGGGCGGCGTCTGGTATCTGCGCGATTGGAACGACTGGATCGACAATCCCGAACTCGGCCAGATCGCGTTCCAGTTCGGCACGCGGCCGCTGCTCACCAGGGAGAGCCCGATCCCGCAAGGGTGGAAGGACAAATTGCTCGAGATCGAGGAAGGCGAGGTGCTGCTCCACCGGTTCTCGCCGACCGGCTTCTATTCGAGCGCGGTGCGCAATCCCTTCCTCAAGAGCCTCGAGGCGCGATCGGAGCGGCAGATTCCGTTTTCGACGCAGGAGGCGGGCGACCACACCTTCCAGCTCGACGTCGGCGTGAAGGGCAAGAATTTCTGGGTGACACGCAACGACCTGCTGCGCGCGCGCCAATGGTTCGGCGCGGGCTTCACCGAGGCGCTCAAGACACCCGACAACACGCTTGTCTTCGTGACGCCGGAGGAAAAGGGCACGATCCGCAAGGATCAGGCCGACTGCATGGGTTGCCTCAGCCAGTGCCTGTTCTCATCCTGGGCCGATACCGACACCAACTCGACCGGCCGCCTCGCCGACCCGCGCAGCTTCTGTATCCAGAAGACGCTCCAGGATATCGCGCATGGCGGCCCGATCGACGAGAATCTGATGTTCGCCGGGCATGGGGCATATAATTTCAAGCGCGATCCGTTTTATTCGAACGGCTTCGTGCCGACGGTGAAGCAACTCGTCGACCGAATCCTGACGGGCGACTAGGGTCAGTCGCCGACTGCAGTGCCCACCACGGCGCCCGCGACGCCGCCGACGGCCGCGCCCTTCTCGACGTCATTGTCGGTAGCCGCGCTGACTGCTGCGCCGCCAGCCGCACCGATGGCCGCGCCCTTGGCGGTCGCGCAGCCGGCGAGCGCCAGCGCCGACAAAAGGACGAGGCTCGCGTTTCGATTGAATCGCATGGGTCGATCTCCTTGATCTGCGCAAAGAGAATGTCCGGAACGAGCAGCGGTTCCGGCTGGTCGGGCACAGGCGGGGTCGCCTTGACTGCGGCCCCGATCAACGGCTCCGCTATCGGTTGAGCAGTTCTGCGATGGTTGCCTTGGTGCTGACGCGGCTGTCCTTGTTGTCGTCGTCGCCATTGCCGTTTTCGTCTTCGAGCGCCTCGCGAATCTCCTCGACCTCGGTGTCGGTCTTGTGCTCGATTCCGATGAAGCCGTTGCGGGCGTTGTCGAGCGTGCGGATGATCTCGTCGAGCTTGGCCTGCATTGCCGCGGCGTCGCGGTTCTGCGAATTCTGGATCAGGAACACCATCAGGAAGGTGACGATCGTGGTCGCGGTGTTCACGACGAGCTGCCAGGTATCGGAATACGCGAAAAGCGGGCCCGTTGCGCCCCAGAGCACGATGAATGCGATCGCGAGGATGAAGGTGATGGGCTTGCCGGCAAATCCGGCGATCCGGCTGGCGACGGCGGTGAAGAGACGGTTGATCATGGCGGCGGCCCTCAGCTGATCCGAATCGGATCGAGATGGTTTGCGTGCGGCTTGGAATGGCCCTTTTTGCGCATGTAGCGCTCGTCGAGCTGATCGATGATGTCGTCGCCCTTGTCGCCTGCCTGGAGGCGAATCAGCGCATCGAGCTTGGCCTCGGCGCGATCGTCATTCTCCTTGGACGAGGGCGAGCCAACATAAAGGAAATAGGCGAGGCCGACGACCTGCCACAGAAGCTGAAGGAACTCGGACTGCCAATTCTCGAACGTGTCGCGCAGCATTTCGATTACATAGCCGGACGTATCCGCGACCTGCCCGTGCTCGGCGGCATCGTTGACATAGGCCTGCCAGCCGAACAGCCAGTGCAGGACGATCGATACGAGGAAGAAGGTGAGGGTGATCCACGCATAGGCGTAGCGTTTCATCGACGGACCTTTCGCAGCCGCAATGGCTCAGGTCCGAAACGATCCATCGGCAGGTTTGTTGCTGCCCGGCGACGAGACGAACGCACCGGATGCGTGCCGCCTGCCGGGCAATAGCTGCGGCTGTCGATCAACCGGCGCGGCCGAGCGCCGTCTCGATGGCGGCGACGGGCGTATCCAGCACCGCTGCCACGCCCTGCGCGATCAGCAGCGCCGCGACACCGGCAACGATCGCGAGCGCGCCGAACTGGAACACGGTGGCGAAGCGGCGGCTGCGCTCGGCCTTTTCCGCGGCCGATTCGGTGCGCGTTTGCTTGCGACGATCGCCCTTGGCGCCGGTGAGCCCCATCGCGGCGCTCATCTGCTGATTGGCCTGATCGAAGAGCTCTTCGAGCGCGATTCGATCCTGGGCGCGCACCCCGAAAAACTGATCGCGCACCCAGACCGCCCGTGCGACGATCACCATCGCGGCCTTTCGAACCTCGATGTAGCTGCCCGGTCTGGGGGGTGTCGCCGTGCGCATCATCATGCCGTGCGAAGAGACGTTCTGGATCAGAACGTCCGACCATCCGTCATCGTCGCGCATTCGGGCCTGAATGAGCACGCGGTGGCGTTCTTCACGTTTCTTCACGACGCAACCCTCTGACTGGCCGGCGATCGAGACGACCCGCCGGCACCATGTCTATTGCGTCGATTGGATTAGCGTCCGGTAAATGCGTGCGTCAGATCCAGCCTTCGAGCACCTGATCGGGCGGGCGGTGGCCGTCCGCCCAGACACGGATGTTGGCGATCACCTTTTCGCCCATCGCGGCGCGGCCCTCGAGCGTCGCCGAGCCCATGTGGGGAAGGAGTACGACGCCGGGGAGCGCGAGCAGGCGGGGGTCGACCGTCGGCTCGTGCTCATAGACGTCGAGGCCGGCGCCGGCGAGTTGACCGCCCTCCAGCGCGTCCGCGAGCGCGGCCTCGTCGACAATGTCGCCGCGGGCGGTGTTGACGAGATAGGCATGACGGCCGAGCAGACCGAGCCGGCGCGCATCGATCAGATGTTCGGTCTGCGGTGTATGCGGCGCGTTGATCGAGACGATGTCGGCAATGCGCAGCATGTCGTCGAGATCGGCGTGCCAGATCGCACCGAGCTGCGCCTCGAGCACCTGCGGCAGGCGATGCCGGTTGTGATAATGAACCGAAAGGCCGAACGCGCGCGCGCGCGCCGCGACCGCCTGACCGATTCGCCCCATGCCGACGATCGCAAGCTTCTTGCCGCCGATCCGCCGGCCGAGCATTCCGCCCGGGCTCCAGCCGCGCCACGCGCCGGACCGGATCAGCGCCTCGCCTTCGGCGAGGCGGCGCGGGACGGCGAGGATCAGCGCCATCGTCATGTCGGCAGTGTCCTCTGTGAGGACACCCGGCGTGTTGGTGACGATGATGTCGCGCGCGCGCGCGGCCTGAAGGTCGATATGGTCGATCCCGGCGCCGTAATTGGCGATGAGCCGGAGCCGATCGCCCGCGCGGTCGAGAAGGTCGGCGTCGATCGTGTCGGTAACGGTGGGGACGAGCACGTCGCAGCGCGCCATCGCGTCGGCGAGCGCATCGCGCGTCATCGGCACGTCGGCGCGGTTGTTGGTCGCGTCGAACAGCTCCTCCAGCCGATCCATCACCGCATCGGTCAGCTCGCGGGTGACGATCACCGTGGGACGAGAATGTCTCGTTTCGGGCATGGATGCGGCTTGGCGCGTGCAGGCGTGCGCGTCAACGGTGGTTGAAGGTGGCCGTGGGTTCGTCTTAGGGTCTTCGGGTCAGAAGGGGGAGATCGAATGCGCATCTGGGCTTGGCTGGTTTTCGTGCTGACCGCGCTGGGCCTTGCCGTGATCGCGGTCCAGGGGGTCGAGGCGCAGAAGCGCGAGCCACCGTATTTCGCGTCGATCGCGGCGACCAAGGCGCGGATGCGCACCGGGCCTGCGCGCACCTATCCCGCGACCTGGCTCTACGTGCGCGAGGACCTGCCGATCAAGGTGGTCGCCATTTACCGCGATTGGCGCAAGATCGAGGACCCCGACGGCACGCAGGGCTGGATGCTGGTGACGCTGCTGGCGGATCGGCGCACCGGGATCGTCCAGGGCGGCATCGCCGAGCTCCACGCCGCGCCCAATGCGAACTCAGCGGTCAACTGGCGCGCCGAGGCGGGCGTGGTCGGCCGGATCAGCCAGTGCGACGCGCAGTGGTGCTGGTTCGACGTCAAGGGCCGCGCCGGCTATGTCGAGAAGAGCGCGATCTGGGGCGTGGGGGCCGACGAGCGGATCGATTGAGGCTCGCGCCTCAGTCCACCATTTCCACCGCCATCGCGGTCGCCTCGCCGCCGCCGATGCAGAGCGCGGCGAGGCCGCGCTTGCCGCCGGTGGTCTGGAGCGCCGAAAGCAGCGTCGCCATGATCCGCGCGCCCGAGGCGCCGATCGGGTGGCCGAGCGCGGTAGCACCGCCATGCACGTTGATCTTTTCGTGCGCGATGCCGAGGTCGCGCATCGCGATCATCGAGACGACCGCGAACGCCTCGTTGACCTCGAACAGATCGACGTCGTCGACCGACCAGCCGGCCTTGTCGAGCGCCTTCTGCATCGCCGCGACCGGCGCCGTCGTGAACTTGGCGGGCTCGTGCGCGTGCGCGGCGTGGCCGACGACGCGGGCGACGGGCTTGATGCCGAGCTTGTCGGCGACCGACTGGCGCGTCATCACCAGCGCCGCTGCGCCGTCCGAGATCGACGAGGCGTTGGCGGCGGTGATCGTGCCGTCCTTGGCGAAGGCGGGCCTGAGGCTCGGAATCTTGGACGCGTCGCCTTTCGGGGGCTGCTCGTCCTTTTCGATCGTCTCGGTGCCCTTGCGCGTCTTGACCTCGACGGGGACGATCTCGCGGTCGAATGCGCCCGATTGCTGCGCCTGCTGCGCGCGCGTGAGCGAGGCGATCGCGTACTCATCCTGGGCTTCGCGGGTGAACTGGTATTCGCCCGCCGTCTCCTCGGCGAAGCTCCCCATCGCGCGGCCGGGCTCGTAGGCATCCTCGAGCCCGTCGAGGAACATGTGATCGATCACGCGGTCGTGCCCCATCCGCGCGCCGCCGCGATGCTTCGAGAGGATGTAGGGCGCGTTGGTCATGCTCTCCATGCCGCCGGCGACGATCACGTCGGCCGATCCCGCGGCGAGCGCGTCCGACGCCATGATCGCAGCCTGCATGCCCGAACCGCACATCTTGTTGACCGTGGTCGCCTCGATATGCTGCGGCAGCCCCGCCTTGAGCGCCGCCTGGCGTGCGGGCGCCTGGCCGAGCCCGGCGGGGAGCACGCAGCCCATGTAGATGCGATCGATCGCTTGCGGATCGATGCCGGCGCGCTCGACCGCGCCGCCCACCGCCGTGGCGCCGAGCTCGGTCGCCGAGGCGCCCGAAAGACTACCCTGGAAGCTCCCCATCGGCGTGCGGGCGTAGGAGAGGATGACGATCGGGTCGGCGGACATTCGATGGCTCCGGAGGAAATGTGATTGTTGGGGGTGATCTAGGGGCGGGGCGGGGCGTTTACAAACGCAGTCGGAACCGGGGTGACGAAGGAAGGGAGGCAGCGTATCGGCTTCCCGATGCCGCACGATACGCTCACCGAAATTCTCAAGTGGTTCGCTTCGATCAGCGGGATCGTCGCCGCGTTCATGGTGTCGCTCGATTTCGGACGGCGCGTGACGGGATGGGGATTCGTGGTGTTCGTCGCCTCCTCGATCGCCTGGATCGCCGGCGCGCTGATGGCCGACGACGCGGCGTTGGTGACGCAGAACGCGGTGTTGTTCGGGATCAACCTGTTCGGCATCTATCGGTATCTCTGGCGCAAGAAACCCGCCTGACCGACGCGCTCGCCCATGCTAACACCCGTGTCAGCAACGGGAGAGGCGGCAATGACGACGATGGGCGAGCTTCTGGCGCGGCAGCGCGCAGCATTCATGGACGAGCTGCCCGTGGGAATCGCCGTCCGCAAGGATCGGCTGAAACGTGCCGCGGCGATGATCGCGGACAATGCCGATCGGTTCTGCGATGCGCTGAGCGAGGATTTCGGCCATCGCAGCCGCGAGCAATCGCTGGTGACCGATATTGCCGGCTCGGTTGCGCCGATCACCCACGCGATCAAGCATCTGGAGGGCTGGGCGGCGCGCGAGAAGCGGCGCGTGCAGTTTCCGCTCGGGCTCCTTGGTGCGCGCGCCTGGATCGAATACCAGCCCAAGGGGGTGATCGGCATCATCGCGCCGTGGAACTTCCCGGTGAACCTGGTGATGAGCCCGCTCGCGGGCGTGCTCGCGGCGGGCAACCGCGCGATGGTGAAGACGAGCGAATACACCCCGCGCGTGGCGGCGTTGTTCGAAGAGGTGGTCGGGCAGCATTTCGCGCCCGAGGAGCTGGCGTTCGTTTCGGGCGGGCCGGAGGCGGGCAAGGCGTTCGCCGAGTTGCCCTTCGATCACTTGCTCTTCACCGGCGCGACGGGGATCGGGCGACACATTCTCCACGCCGCGGCCGATAATCTGACGCCGGTGACGCTCGAGCTCGGCGGCAAATCGCCGGTGATCGTCGGACGGTCGGCCGATCTCCCGCGGGCGGCCGAACGCGTGGCGATGGGCAAGATGCTTAATGCCGGACAGATCTGCCTCGCGCCCGATTACATGCTCGTGCCCTCCGAGGAGGAACCGCGCGTCGTCGAGGGGCTCAAGACCGCGGCCTCGGCGATGTATCCGAGCCTGCTTGCGAACCCCGACTACACCTCGATCGTCAACGATCGCCATTTCGAGCGGCTGTCCGCGTGGCTCGACGATGCACGCGACAAGGGGGCGACGATCGAGACGGTCAATCCGGCGAACGAGGACTTCACCGGGACCAATGCGCGCAAGATGCCGCTCCACATCGTCCGCGACGCGACCGACGACATGATCCTGATGCAGGAGGAGATTTTCGGCCCCATCCTGCCGATCCGTCGTTACGAGGCGATCGACGACGCCATCGCCGAGGTGAACCGCCGCCCACAGCCGCTCGGGCTCTATTATTTCGGACGCGACGAGAGCGAACGGCGCCGTGTGCTCGACCGGACGATCTCGGGCGGGGTGACGCTCGACGATGTCGTCTTCCATGTGTCGATGGAGGATCTGCCCTTCGGCGGGATCGGGCCGTCGGGAATGGGCGCCTATCACGGGCGCGACGGGTTCCGCACGTTCAGCCATGCCAAGGCGGTGTTCAAGCAGGCGAAGCTGGACGTCGCCAAGCTTGCCGGAATCAAGCCGCCTTACGGACCCGGGACGATGAAGGCGGTCGCGAGACAGATGAAGAGATAATCGACACGGAAGCGGAACAATCGCCGCGCCGGAAGCGTCTCGCTGTGATGAGTTCGGTATCCGCGGCCGCGCCGCCCCTACGAGGATCGGCGGCGGCATCGCTTCGCATCGCGCTGACCTATTTCTGTCGCCACGGTCGGCTGCCCGATTTGTCGACACCGACGCGCTTCACCGAACTCGTTCAGCTCCGCAAGCTCCATGATCGCGATGCGCGGCTGCCGCTCTTTGCCGACAAGCTGGGGGTCAAACACCTCGTTGCCGATCGGTTGGGATCCGAGTGGATCGTGCCGACGCTGTGGTCCGGGCGCGATCTGCCCCAGCAGCCGGAGTGGCCGCGGCCTTTCGTCGTCAAGGCGCGGCACGGCTGCAACCAGCTCGCGTTCGTGCGCACCGGTCGCGAGGATTGGGAAGCGATCCGGCGGGAGGCCGAACGGTGGCTGGGCAAACGCTACGGATCGTGGCTCGACGAATGGCTGTACGGCGAGATCGAGCGCGGGCTGATCGTCGAGCCCTTTATCGGCGTGTCGGGTCAATTGCCGCTCGATTACAAATTCTACGTGTTCGACGGCCGGGTGGCGTTCGTTCAGGTCCATCTCGATCGCGAGCATAGGCACCGCTGGACCGTGCTCGACCGCGCCTGGCGGCCGATCGCCGGGTGCCGTCGCGTCGATTCGGTGGCGCCGCCCGCCTCGTTTGCCACGATGGTCGATGCCGCCGAAGAGATGGGAAGAGGGTTCGATTTCGTTCGCGTCGACCTCTACGAGCCCGCCGGCACGCCGTTGTTCGGGGAAATGAGCTTCTATCCCGGATCGGGGCTCGATCGGTTCGACCCGCCCGAGCTCGACACGCTCATGGGCAGCCTGTGGCTTGCGGCGCGAGGTGATGTTCGCGAGGTGCGACCGATAAAGCGCCGGTCGCTGGTTGCGGCGGGCTAGGCGGGTTCCACGCGGTAGTCGATCGGCTTGAAGCTGCCGCCGTTGCTGTCGGGCGCGGAGCAGGCGGTGAGGCCGATGACGAGGTCCGTCTCGGCGCGGAACGTGATCGTATCGCCCGCCTTGCTGATCGGCGGGAGGACGCGGAGATTGCCCGTTTTGCCGTCGACGGGGACATTCATGAAGCAGTTGAATGCCACCGGAATGCGATCGGGGGTGACGCCATAGGGAGCGAGCGCCTCGGCAAGGTTGCCGAAGCAACCGCGGTGCGGCGGCAGGTCGGGGTAGAAATGACGGAAGGTGTCGATCGAGCAGGGCGTCAGCAGGAAATCGTGACGCCCGACGCTGTCCGCGACGATCCTGAGCAACGCATTCGAACGGTTCGAATAGAGCGTGTCGCCGGTCGTGAGATAGATGCGCTCGGCATAATCGAGCGTGCGGCCCGAGGAGATCACCTCGTCCAGATCCTCCGCATTGAACGCCAGGAGGTCGGCGACCTGCTCGCCCTTCGGATCGATAACGACCAGCCGCTCGCCTTTTCGAAGCCGGAAGGCGGTGCCACTGCGTTCGGGAATGCGATGCGTCTCTATGAGGCATCTCCGCGATAGACGAAGGGCGGTTCCCAATCGGGATCGACGACGCGGCCGCTATACTGGCGCGCTTCGCTCGCATCGCCGTGGCGCGCGAGCATCGGGTTGCGCGAGCCGGCGAGCGCCTCGTCGCGGGTCATGATTTTCTCGCGCATCGTCTCGTATTTGTCCTCGGTTCTGAGCCGCTCGAACTGATCGTGGAGGTTGAACACGAGCGCGGGGCGCTCGAACCGGCGCGCGGGACGGCTGGCATGCGGGTGGAGGCCGACGATGAAGAAGGCCTCGCCCCCGAAGCTCAACGAGAAATGCGGATTGCCGGGATCGGCGCTGACGCGGTCGTCATAATCCTGGCCGCGCCACACGTCCTTGTCCGAAAGCGACTGGACGCGAGCCCACAATGCGGCCTCGAACGCCGCCTCATCGAGGTCGATCGGACCATCGAAGATCACCGCGAAGCTGCGGAACAGCGTTTTCTCGCGCTTGTACGCCGCCGCGAACGCAAGCAGCGCATCGTGAATGCGAACGTCGTCCCATGCGCTGTCGATCCGATCGCAGGCGAACACCTCGAGCGTGCCGCGTGCGAGGGCGGCCTTGGCGCCGACGCAGGGGAACCCCGCGTCCTGAACATGCTCGAACAGCATCGTTTCGAGTCGCTGCTGTGCCTTGTGCTGCCAGGGAAAGATCGTGGAGGATGTGGCCATGATCGAGGACATACGCGCCGCTTCTGGCGCCGTTCCCATCATTGCTAACCTCGATCAGTATTTATCGCGTCGCGGCTTCTTCTGGCGCCTGCTGGGAAGCTGGTCGGCGACGACGGCGCCGCGCTGGCCGCGGGGGCGGGGCGGGCCGATGGTCGAATCGACACCGGTCTGGCGCTCGGCCTCGGCGTTGATCTCGGCGCCGATCAGGATCGCGTAGGCCGAGACCCACAGCCACATCATCAGCACCACGACCGCGCCCAGCGAGCCGTAGGTCGCGTTGTAATCCGCGAAATTGGCGACGTAGAGCCCGAACAGCACGGTCGCGATCAGCCACAGGATCGTCGCTGCGACCGAGCCGATCGTCAGCCATTGCCACCTCGCGTCCCAGCGATCGGGCGCGGCGCGATAGACATAGGCGAAGGCGGCGCTCGCGATGCCCGCCGCGATGATCCAGGTCGCGATCTGGATGAGCAGAACGCCCGCATCGCCGAGCACGCTCGCCGCCTCCTGAAGATAGCCGAGCAGCACCGCGGCGAAGAGCCCCATGACCCCCGCCGCCACGGCGATCAGCGTGATCTTCGCCGAGAGCAGATAGACGCGGACAATGCTGCGGCCGTCTTCCTCTTCATAGATCACGCCCAGCGCCTGGATGATCGCGCCCGACGCGCGCATCGCGCCGTAGATCGACAGCGCCAGCGCGATCGTCAGGCCGAGACCGGCCTTGGACGCGGCGGTTTCGGCGATGTTGACAAGCTGGTCCTGGATCAGCTTCGCGGCGTCGGCGGGGACGAGGTTGATGATCGTCTGCATGTGCTGCGCAACGGTCGCGGGATCGGCGACAAGGCCGTAGATCATCACGATCGCGCCGAGCAGCGGCACGAACGAGAGGAAGGCGTAGAAGGCGACACCGGCCGACATCAGCGACAGGTTGTGATAGCCGTCCATCACGTAGATGCGCTTGAAGATCGCCTTCCACGCGGGCCAGGGGTGCTGCCACGGATGGTGCGACTCGATGCCGGGAATGGTCGAAGGATCGATATCGGGGGCGTCGGCCATAAAGACGGTAACGTCATCGTTCCGGAATCGTGCCGTGCGAAGCGCTCCGAAACTGCAAACAGCACGATTTCAGCAATTTGGACCGATCGACGGAGCCAAATCCCCCATCGTTCGTTGCGCTTGCGAAAGAAGGGGGTCGACCGCAATGCGCCGGGGACCTCAAAGGCAGGCGACGGAGCGGGCGTGGCGAAAAGGGTTCTTGCAATCGCGATTCTGGCAGGGGCCTCGCTGCTTCCGATAGCCGCGCATGCGCAGATCACGCCCGATCCGACAGAACCCGGCCAGTCCGCGCCAGCACCCGACAGGCCGGACGCGGACGATCAGGATGACGCCGATCGGAGCGCGCCGTCCAATCCGCAGGCAAATGCCCCGATCATCCCCGAGCAGGAGTTCGAAGCAGCGCTGCCCTCGCTTTCGGGCGACCTAGACGCGCCGCTCGAGCCGATGCCCGCGCTCGACCCCAACGCCCCCGCGCAGGCAATCGAAACGCCACCCTTGGACGAGCCGCCGATCGGCGTTGCGCCGGTGCAGAGCCCCGAACTCGCCCAGCCGCTGCCGCCGCTTTCGACCTTCGACGCGACCCCGCCGGCCGAGGTCGCCGATACCGGAGACGAGGAGGAGACGGTCGAGATCAAGTACGACGTGACCGTGAAGGGACTTGACGAGATCGGGGCCGAGGATCTGTTCCAGTCGCTTTCGGCGCTCGAGGAGGGCGACGGCGAAGCGGCCAACGCAACGATGGTCCAGGCGCGCGCACACGAGGACGAGGCGCTCGCCGTGCGGATCGTGAAGTCGCTCGGCTATTATGACGGCACCGCGATCTCGACGATCGAGCAGGTCCCCGAGCAGCCCGGCCGCGTGCTCGTCACCATCTCGGCGACGCCGGGGCATCTCTACGAGCTCGGCTCGATTGCCGTCGATGCGCAATCGACCGTGCCGGCAGACCTCATCCGAACCAACCTGCCGCTCGAGACGGGCGACCCGATCGAAGCCGCGCGCATCCAGGGCGCAGAGGCCAATGTGAGCCTGACGCTGCCGCGCAACGGCTATCCATTCGCCGAGCTCGGCACGCGCGACATCCTGCTCGACGGTGCCACGTACAAGGGCGATTATACGCTGCCGGTCGATACCGGCCCGCGCTCGTCCTTCGGCACGATCACGACCGAGGGCGACCTTGCCTTCGGAAAGAAGCATGTCGAGTTGCTCACGCGGTTCGAGCCGGGTGAGCTCTACGACAGCCGCAAGGTCGACGATTTGCGCGATGCGCTGGTCGCGACCGGGCTTTTTTCGACCGTCTCGGTCGAGCCCGAGAAAACCGGGCGGCCGGGGCCGGACGGGACCGAGCAGGTCAATTTGCTCGTGCGGCAGGATGCGGGGCCGCCGCGCACGCTGGCGGGCTCGATCGGCTACGGCACGGGCGAAGGGTTCAAGCTGCAGGGGGTGTGGACGCACCGCAACCTGTTCCCGCCCGAAGGCGCGCTGATCGTCGATGCGATCGCGGGCACGCAGGAGCAGGGCGCCGGCGTCACCTTCCGCCGATCGAATGCGGGAAGGCGCGACAAGACCTTCTCGCTGATCGCACGGGCGAATCATTCGAACTACGATGCGTTCGACGCCTTCACTGGCACGCTCGCCGCGCGCTGGTCGTACGATTCGACGCCGATCTGGCAGAAGCGCTTCACCTATGCCTACGGCGTGGAACTGACCGGCACCAACGAAAGCGTCTATGATTTCGACGCCGGCGAGCGGCGGCGCAAGACCTACGGCATCTTCGCGCTGCCGGGGCAGGTCGGGTTCGACACGTCGAACGACCTGCTCAACCCGACGACGGGCTATCGCATCAACCTGAGCCTCAGCCCCGAAGCGTCGGTGAGCGGCGCGGTGCATCCCTATGCGCGCACGCTGATCGAGGGCAGCGCCTATTATCCGGTGTCGGACAGCATCGTGATTGCGGGCCGCGTGCGGGTGGGCTCGATCTTCGGGATCGACCGCGACGACCTCGCGCCCTCGAGGCGTTATTATGGCGGCGGCGGCGGATCGGTGCGCGGCTACGGCTATCAGCGGCTGGGACCGCTCGACCCCAACGGCGATCCGGTCGGCGGGCGCAGCATCAACGAATTCGCGCTCGAGGCGCGGTATCGGTTCGGCAATTTCGGGATCGTGCCCTTCGTCGATGCCGGCAACGCCTATGAGAGCACGTTTCCCAAGTTTTCCGACCTGCGGTTCGGCGCGGGAATCGGGGCGCGCTACTATACCAATTTCGGACCGCTGCGGCTCGACGTCGCGACGCCGCTCAACCCGCGGCCAGGCGACGGTAGAATCGCGCTCTACATCTCGATCGGGCAGGCCTTCTAATGGCCGAGGACGAGGTCATCGCGCCTGACGAGGACGGCGGCGAGACGGTGATCGTCGGAAAGCGGCCGTTGTGGCAGCGCATCCTCAAATGGGCTGCGATCGTGGTCCTGGGGCTGGTGGTGCTCGTCGCGGCGATCCTTCTCGGCATCAATACCGGTCCGGGCAAGCGCTTCGTCGCGAACCAGATCGCGAACTATACGACTGCGTCGGGGCTCAACGTCCAGGTCGGGCGGATCGAGGGCTCGATCTACGGCGAGATGGTCCTGAAGGACGTGCGCGTGCGCGATCCCAAGGGCGTATTCCTGACCTCGCCCAGGATCGCGATCGACTGGCGGCCGTTCGCCTATCTCGATAACCATATCGACGTGCGTTCGCTGACGAGCCCGCTCGTCGCGCTCCAGCGAGCGCCCGAGTTCATCCCGCAGCCGAGCCAGGAAAACGCGCCGCTGCTGCCCGATCTCGACATCGATGTCGATCGCCTGAACATCGACCGCTTCGTGCTCGCGCCGAGTTTCACCGGCGCCAAACGGATCGCCCGCATCGAGGGCGCGGCGCACATCGCCGACCGGCGAGCGCAGATCAGGGCGGATGCGGTGACGCTCACCGGCGCGGGCGCGGTGGGCGGCGACCGGTTCCATCTCGTGCTCGACGCGATACCCGAGGAAAACCGGCTCAAGGTCGACGTGCGGCTGCATGCGCCTGCGAACGGTGCGGTGGCGGGCTATACGGGGATCAAGAAGCCGCTCGATTTCACGCTCAGCGGGCAGGGCGACTGGACGGCGTGGAACGGCAGGGCAAGGACTACGCTGGGCGGCGCTTCGCTCGCTGATCTCACGATCGCAGCGCACAACGGCACGATCCAGATGCGTGGGAACGCGCACCCGGGACTGTACATGTCGGGCCCCGTCGAGCGGCTGACCGCGCCGCGGCTCGACGTCGCGCTCACGACCACGCTCAACGAGCGCAAGGCGCAGACGCGGATGCGGCTGCGCTCCGACGCACTTGCGGTGGCGGCGCAGGGGCTGATCGACTTCGGCAACAGCCGCTTCGGCAATCTCCGCGTCGATGCGCGGCTGCTCACGCCGGGGGCGATCGCCCCCAACCTCAGCGGGCGCGACGTGATGGCGAGCCTCGTGCTCGACGGGCGGATGGCGACGCCGACGGTGGGCTACACCATCCGTGCCGCGGCGATCGGGTTCGGCGGCACGGTGGCGCACGGTCTCTATGCGACCGGGCAGGCGCGGGTCGATGCCGATCGCATTCTGATCCCTGTGGACGCGCGGGCGAGAAGCGTTTCCGGCGTGAATGCAGCGGTGGGCGGGCTGCTCACCAACGTGCGCATCAGCGGCGACATCGCAATCACGGGGCCGCAGATCCTCTCGGATAACCTCAAGATCCGCTCCGATAAGATCGACGCGACCGCGATCATCGCCGCCAACGTCTCGACCGGGCGCTATACGGGCGCGCTCAAGGGGCGCGTCAACCAGTACCGGATCGACGGCATCGGGATCATCAATCTCGAGACTGATGCCGAGCTGGTGCCAGCGAAACAGGGCGGGTTCGGGATCAAGGGCCGCGTCGTCGCGCGCACGTCGGAGATCTTCAACTCGGGCGCGAATAGCTTCCTCGGTGGCAATGCGGTGGTTTCGGCCGATCTCGGCTACAGCCCCGAAGGGATCGTCACCTTCGAGCATCTTCGGCTGAGCGCCCCCCAATTCCGCATCACGTCAGGGAGCGGACGCTACGATCCGGCGGGCGGTATCCTCGTCAACGCAAATGCCGTGTCGAGCCAGTACGGGCCGCTGTCGCTGCGCGTGACGGGGACGACGACCGCGCCCGAGATATTGCTGCGCGCGCCGCATCCCGGCGTCGGCATCGGGCTGGTCGATCTCGAGGCGCGCGTCCGCAGCCGCAACGGCGGCTACGCGGTGACCGCTCGCGGGGGAACCAATTACGGCCCGTTCACCGCCGACCTGCTCGTGCAGCCGGGGGCGGCGCTGACGGTGGACGTCAACAAGCTCGTCTTCGCCGGGATCGATTTCCACGGCCGGGTGCGGCAGACTCGCGCCGGACCGTTCGCGGGCAGACTCGATTTTGCCGGATCGGGATTCAACGGCCGTGTCCAGCTCGCCGCGGCGGGCGACGTGCAGCGCGCCGACATCAGCGCGCGCGCTTATGGCGCCAAGATCCCGGGCAATGTGGATTTCACGATCGGCCGCGCGATCATCGATGCGAGCGTGATCCTTTATCCCTCGGCGCCGTCCGTCGTCGCCGACGTGCAGGTGGCGGACCTGCGCTACGGCCCGACGACGATCGCGGCGGCGCGCGCCAAGGTCGATTATCGCGGCGGCAATGGGACCGCCCAGCTTCTCGCCAATGGTTCGAACGGCGTTCCCTTCCGCATCGCCGCCAACGCGCGGCTGCGGCCGGGCGATTATCTGGTGGCGCTCAAGGGCATGGCCAGCGGGATCAACTTTCACACCACCAGCCCCGCGCATATCCAGGCGACCGGCGGCACCTATCGACTGGCGCCGACGCGGGTCGATTTCGACCAAGGCTCGCTGCGCATTGCGGGCAGCTACGGCACGGGGATGACCGTGCAGACGCGGCTCGACAAGCTCGACCTGTCGATCGTCAATGCGTTCATCCCCAATCTCGGAATCGGGGGGACTGCGACCGGCAGTCTCGATTTCTCGCAGCCGACGCCCGGCGCCTTCCCGCGCGCCGACGCACGGCTCAACATCGACAATTTCACCCGCTCGGGGATCGCTGCGGTGTCAGAACCTGTGGACGTCGTTTTCCGGGGGCAGTTGCTCCCCGAGGGCGGTGACGCGCGAGCGCTCATCAAGCGCGGTTCCGCCACCGTGGGTCGGATGATGGCGCGCCTGTCGCCGCTGCCGCCGGGGGCGGGATCGTGGACGACGCGGCTGATGGGGGCGCCGCTCTCGGGCGGGATTCGCTATAGCGGTCCCGCGGCGGTGCTGTTCAGCCTCGCGGCGCTGCCGGGGCAGACGCTCACCGGGCCGATCGCGGTCGGTGTCGACTTCGCAGGCAGGCTGCGCTCGCCGACCTTCAACGGCGTGGTGCGCGCCGACAAGCTCACCTACACCAACGAGACCTACGGCACGCGGCTCACCGACATGCGGCTCCAGGGGCGCTTCACCTCGAGCCGGCTCGAGATCACGGCGCTTGAGGCACGTGCGGGCGACGGGACGGTGAGCGCACACGGTTCGGTAGGCTTTGCCGCCGACAGCGGCTTCCCGATCGACGTCATCGCGACGTTGAACAACGCGCAGCTCGCCAAGAGCGACGCCTTGGGTGCGAGCGCGACCGGCACGCTCCACGTCACCAACGGCCCCGATGGCGGGCTCATCAGCGGCGAGCTGACGATCCCCGAGGCGCGCTACAAGATCATCCGCGCGGGCGCGGCCGAGGTGCCCGTGCTCGAAGGCGTGCGCCGCAAGGGCGCACCGCCGCCGCAACCGGCCGACGAGCAGGCCGGCGGCGCGCCGAGCCAGTTCAAACTGGATATCCGCATCCGCGCGGACAACCAGATTTTCGTCTCGGGCATGGGTCTCGAATCGGAATGGCAGACCGACCTGCGCGTGACCGGCAGCACTGCGAACCCGCGCGTCGTCGGCACGCTGCGGGTGGTGCGCGGCACCTATTCGTTCGCGGGCAAGGAGTTCGACATCGACCACGGCATCGTCCGCTTCGAGGGCGGCGCGCTCACCAACCCGCAGCTCGACATCGCCGCGACGCATAGCGACGAGGACATCACCGTCACGATCAACATTGCCGGGAGCGCGCAGAACCCGCACATTGCGTTCACCTCGACGCCCGCGCTGCCGCAGGACGAGGTGCTCAGCCGCCTGCTCTTCGGCAGCAGCCCCGAGAATTTGTCCGCGATCGAGGCGATCCAGCTTGCCGCCGCGCTCAACTCGCTGCGCGGCTCGGGCGGCGGGCTCGATCCGCTCGGCAAGCTGCGATCGGCGACGGGGTTCGACCGGCTGCGCGTCCTCGGATCGGACGACCGGACCGGGCGCGGCACCGCGCTGGCGGCGGGCAAGTACATCACCGATGACATCTATGTGGAAATCATCACCGACGCGCGCGGCTTCACCGCGACGCAGCTCGAGATCGCGCTGTCCAAGAGCCTGTCGCTGCTCTCGCAGGCGGGGTCGTTCGGCGGCTCGAACGTGACGCTGCGGTACAAGAAGGACTATTAATCCTCCCCTGAAAGGGGAGGGGGACCGCGCCCACAGGGCGTGGTGGAGGGGTGTCCCCGCTAGCGTTACACCCCTCCGTCAGCACTTCGTGCTGCCACCTCCCCTGACAGGGGAGGATGAGTTTACGACGCATTCGGCTTTGCGTTGCACATCGAAACCGAATATACGGTATGGATGGCGAGCGAGCATGTCGATGTGATCATCGTGGGGGCCGGGCTTTCCGGGATCGGCGCGGCCCGGCACCTGAAGACCGAGTGCCCCGATCGCAGCTTTCGTGTGCTGGAGAGCCGCGAGACGATCGGCGGGACGTGGGATTTGTTCCGCTATCCGGGCATCCGATCGGATTCGGACATGTACACGCTCGGCTATGCGTTCAAGCCGTGGACCGGGGCCAAGGCGATCGCCGACGGACCGTCCATCCTCAGCTATATCCGCGAGACCGCGCACGAGAACGGGATCGACCGGCACATCTCGTTCGGCCAGCATGTCGAGGCAGCGTCGTGGTCGAGCGAGGACGCGCGCTGGACGGTCGAGGGGCGCGGGCCCGGTGGCGAGGCGGTGACGCTTACCTGCAATTTCCTCTTCATGTGCTCGGGCTATTACAATTACGCCCGCGGGCACGCGCCCGAATTCGCCGGCACCGATCGCTTCCACGGACGCATCGTCCACCCGCAAATCTGGCCCGAAGATTTAGATTATGCGGGCAAGCGCGTGGTCGTGATCGGATCGGGCGCGACCGCGGTGACGCTCGTGCCGGAGCTCGCCAAAACCGCCGCGCACGTGACGATGTTGCAGCGCTCGCCGACCTATATCGTCTCGCGCCCCGCCGAGGATCGGCTCGCCAACTGGCTGCGGACGAAGCTGCCCGCGAAGCTGGCCTATGGGCTGGTGCGCTGGCGCAACGTGCTGTTCGGCATGTATTTCTATCGGCTCGCACGCAGGAATCCCGCCAAGGTGAAGGCGGGCATCATCGACATGGTGCGCGACGAGCTTGGCCCCGATTACGACGTCGATACGCATTTCACGCCGCGCTACGATCCGTGGGACCAGCGGCTGTGCCTGGTGCCGGACTCCGACCTGTTCGCCGCGATCCGCGACGGCAGCGCGGAAATCGTCACCGACACGATCGAGACCTTCACCGAAACGGGCATCCGGCTCACCTCGGGAACCGAGCTTGCCGCCGACATCATCATCACCGCGACCGGGCTCGAGCTGCAATTGCTGAGCGACGTCGAATTCACGGTCGACGGCGCACGCGTCGATCTGGCGAAATCGCTCAATTATAAGGGTATGATGTTCTCCGACATGCCCAACCTCGCTGCATCGTTCGGCTATACCAACGCCTCGTGGACGCTGAAGGCGGATCTCACCGCCGGCTATGTCTGCCGCCTGCTCAACACGATGCGGGCCCGCGGAATGCGGCAGGCGACGCCGAGGATCGGGGAGGAGGTCGACAAGGTGCCGTTCCTCGATTTCACCTCCGGCTATGTCCAGCGTGCGATCGAAAAATTTCCCAAGCAGGGCAATCGGAAGCCATGGAAGCTTCACCAGAACTACGCGCTCGACATCATGGCGCTCAAGTTCGGATCGGTGGACGATTCGATGGAATTTTCGAATCCGGTGCCGGTGCGCGCCGATCGTCGGGAGTGGGAAATCGCATCCGCCTGAGCGCTCAGCCGAGCTGTTCCAGCGTCGGGATCAGCTCGGCATAGCAATCGATCACCGCATCGGCGCCAAGCGCCTCAACCGGCCGGTCGAGGAAGCCGAAGCTGACCGCGATGGTCGGGAGACCGGCGGCGCGGCCGGCCTCGATGTCGTAGATCGAATCGCCGACGAATGCCGCACGGCCGCCGCCGCAACGCGCGACCATCTCGCGGATCGGGGCGGGAGAGGGCTTGGCGTTGCCCTTGTCGAGGGTATCGCCGCCGATGACGGTTGCGAACCTGTCGGCGAGGTCGAGCGCCTCGAGCAGCCCAATCGCGAGGTTCTCGAACTTGTTGGTGACGATCGCGGCCTTCACGCCGTGAGCGGCGAGCAGATCGAGCGCGGACGTGACGCCTTCATACGGCTTCGTCTCGACCGCGAGATGATCGGCATAAAAGCCCAGCATCGCCTTGTAGAGGCGCGGGAAGTGCGCCTCGTCGCAGCCCGCATCGGCGAGGCTGCGCGCCAGCATGCGTTTGGCGCCGCCGCCGACATTGGCCTTGACCTGTTCGACCGTGAGTACCGGGCAACCGGCCCCTTCGAGCACATGATTGACCGCTGCGGCGAGATCGCCGCTGGTATCGAGCAGCGTGCCGTCGAGATCGAACCCGACCAGGTCGAATGGAAAGTCCGCCATCGATCAAGCGCCTGCCAGTCGCGCTATGGAAATGGCAAGACAATCATGGCAGGGCGCGGGGCCGAGGAGTGCGCATGACCCAGCCCGTCGCCGCGATCATCCTTGCCGCCGGCAAGGGCACGCGGATGAAATCCGACCTGCACAAGGTGCTGCACCCGATCGCGGGTCGGCCGATGCTGCTGCACCTGATCGACAGTGTCGCCGCGCTGTCGCCCGAGCGGACGGTGGTGGTGACGGGTGCTGCGGGCGAGCAGGTCGAGCAAGCGGTGTCCCCGCTCGGCGTTGTGACCGCGCTCCAGTCCGAGCAGCTCGGCACGGGGCACGCGGTAGCGCAGGCCGAGGGCGCGCTGGCGGGGTTCGAGGGCGACGTGCTGGTCCTCTATGGCGATGTGCCGCTGATCTCGACCGCGACGATGCGGCGGATGCTCGACCGGCTGCACCGCGAAGACGCACCGGCCGCGGTGGTGCTCGGCTTTCGTCCGCTGGAGCCGGGCGCTTACGGCCGGGTGATCGCAGAACCCGATGGCACCATCCGCAAGATGGTCGAATACAAGGATGCCGGCCCCGAGGAGCGCGCCGAGACGCTGTGCAATTCGGGGCTGATGGCGGTGCGCAGCCGGGATTTGTTCACCCTGCTCGCGCGCGTCAGCAACGACAATGCGGCGGGCGAATATTATTTGCCCGATATCGTCATGCTCGCGGCCGCCGATGGCCGCCGCTCAGCGGTGATCGAGACCGATGCGCACGAGGTCGCCGGCGTCAATAGCCGTGCCGAGCTCGCCGCGCTGGAAGCCGAATGGCAGCGGGCGCGCCGCGCCCGCGCGATGGCCGAGGGCGCGACGCTGGTTGCGCCGGAGACGGTATGGTTCGCGTTCGACACGCAGATCGGTCGCGACGTGATCGTCGAGCCCAATGTCGTGTTCGGCCCTGGCGTGCGGGTTGCGGACGGCGCGGCGATCCATGCCTTCAGCCATCTCGAGGGGGCAACGGTGGGCGAGCGTGCCAGCGTCGGCCCGTTTGCCCGGCTCAGGCCCGGCGTGGCGATGGGGGCGTGCTCCAAGGTCGGCAATTTCGTCGAGATGAAGAACACGCGGCTCGGCGCGGGTGCGAAAGCCAGCCACCTGACCTACCTCGGCGATGCTGAGGTGGGCGCGGATGCCAACATCGGCGCGGGTACGATCACCTGCAATTACGACGGCTTTCTCAAATACAAGACGAGCATCGGCACGGGCGCGTTCATCGGCTCGAACAGCGCGCTGGTGGCGCCCGTTTCGATCGGCGCGGGGGCGATCGTCGGCGCGGGATCGGTGGTGACGTGCGATGTCGAGGCGGATGCGCTGGCGCTCGCGCGGGGTGAGCAGCGGGCAAGGCCCGGCTGGGCTGCACGGTTCCGCGAGCGGATGACGGCAAGGAAGGCGACGAAGTAGATGTGCGGAATTGTCGGGATCATCGGACGGGAGGACGTCGCCGAGCGGCTGCTCGACGGGCTGCGACGGCTCGAATATCGCGGCTATGATTCGGCGGGGATCGCGACGGTGTTCGGCGGCGCGATCGAGCGGCGGCGCGCCTCGGGCAAGCTCGTCAATCTCGCCAAGGAGCTCGCCGCCGAGCCGCTGCCGGGCGACGTCGGCATCGCGCACACGCGCTGGGCGACGCATGGCGGGCCGACCACCAGCAACGCGCACCCGCACGCAACGCGCGAGGTCGCGCTCGTCCACAACGGCATCATCGAGAATTTCAAACCGCTCCGCGACGAACTGCTTGCGCGCGGGCGGCATTTTGAAAGCGAAACCGACAGCGAGGTCGTCGCGCATCTCGTCAGCGAAAAGGTCGAAGCGGGCGCGACCCCCGAGGAAGCGGTGCGCGAGGTGTTGCCGCGTCTCCACGGCGCGTTCGCGCTTGCGATCCTGTTCCGCGCGCATCCGGACCTGCTGGTCGGCGCGCGACTGGGCTCGCCGCTCGTGGTGGGCTATGGCGACGGCGAGACCTATCTCGGCTCGGACGCACTCGCGCTGGCGCCGCTGACGCAGCGGATCGCCTATCTCGAGGAAGGCGATTGGGTGATCGCGACGCGCGAGGGCGCGCGCATTTTCGATAAGGACAACAACCCCGTCGAGCGGCCGATCACGATGTCGGGCGTGACGGGTGAGCTCGTCTCAAAGGGCAATCACCGCCACTTCATGCTCAAGGAGATTTACGAGCAGCCCATCGTCGTCGCGCAGACGCTCCGATCCTACCTCCGTCCGCTCGAGGAAAAGGTGGCGCTGCCCGATATGGAATTCGACCTTGGATCGGTTGAGCGTGTCACCATCGTCGCGTGCGGCACGGCGTCCTATGTCGGCATGATCGGCAAATACTGGATCGAGCGCTTCGCGCGGCTGCCGGTCGAAGTCGATGTCGCCTCGGAGTTCCGCTATCGCGACCCGGTGCTTCTCGCGGGCACGCTCGGGGTCGTGGTGAGCCAGTCGGGCGAGACCGCGGACACGCTGGCGGCGCTCCGGCACATGAAGGCGAACGGCGTTACGACCGCGGGCGTCATCAACGTGCCGACCAGCTCGATGGCGCGCGAGGTCGACCTGCTGATGCCGACCCATGCGGGTCCGGAGATCGGCGTCGCCTCGACCAAGGCGTTCACCTGCCAGCTTGCGGTGATGGCGGCGCTGGCGGTCAATCTCGCGCGGGCGAAGGGTCGGCTTCCAGCGGACGAGGAGCGCGAGATCGTCCGCCACCTCAACGAAGTGCCCGCCGCGATCAATGCGGCGCTGGCGCACGACGCCGAGATCGAGGCGATGGCGGGCGCGATCGCCGGCGCGCGCGACGTGCTCTATCTGGGGCGCGGCCCCGATTATCCGCTCGCGCTCGAGGGCGCGCTGAAGCTGAAGGAGATCAGCTACATCCATGCCGAAGGCTATGCCTCGGGCGAGATGAAGCACGGGCCGATCGCGCTGATCGACGAAGCGGTCCCGCTGATCGTGCTCGCGCCGTCGGGGCCGCTGTTCGACAAGACCGTGTCGAACATGCACGAGGCGCAGGCGCGCGGTGCGCAGGTCGTGCTGATTTCGGATGCCGAAGGGCTTGCCCGCGCGGGCGAAGATGCGGTCGCAACGATCGAGATGCCCAAGGTCCACCCGCTGATCGCGCCGCTGGTCTATGCGATCCCGGTGCAGCTCCTCGCCTACCACGTCGCGGTGGTGAAGGGGACCGACGTCGATCAGCCGCGCAATCTCGCCAAGTCGGTGACGGTCGAGTAGCCTGAATTCGAAAGTCAAGCTTTTTCTGGAAACCAAGCGCCACACGATTCGTTGATGACGTGTGAGGCTGCTGCGGCGTGCGAACGTCGGTGGTCCCAAGTTCGGTTCAGGTAATCGTCTCGAGGATATTATGGTGAGTGTAAGTAAACGAGCTGGCCTGATAGCCGGCGCGATCCCCCTTCTTTTGCTTGCAACGTCTGTGCAGGCGCGCGAGCTCAAAGCTGATTTCAGCGATGCGAGCGCGGCGACGCTGACGGCGGGCGACTATATGTGGGACACCAGCGATGCCGACGATCTCTCGGTTCGCGTCATCATCAGCCTTCCGCTCCAGCGTGCTTTCGTATTCCAGGGCGGGGCGCTGGTCGGCATGGCGGCGGTCTCGACGGGTCGCGATGGCCATGAAACGCCGGCCGGCGAGTTCACGATCCTCGCGAAGGACAAGGACCATCATTCCAATCTCTATAATGACGCCGCGATGCCCTATATGCTGCGGCTGACGTGGGACGGGATTGCGATCCATGCCGGGCACAATCCGGGATATGCCGACTCGCACGGCTGCATCCGCGTGCCGATCGCCTTCGCCAAGAAGCTGTTCGCGATCGCCTACAAAGGCGCGGAAGTGACGGTGACCGACGCCTATGTCGATCCGCTGTCGCCGCCGCCGGTCGAGTTCGCGCCCGTCCCAGAGTCGGAGATGCCGGCTCCGATGATCGCATCGACCGACGAGGGAGCGCAGCCCTCGCTGCGGCGTATTTCGTACAGCGAGACCATCGTCCCGGACGGCTATTGAGGGGCCTTGGCCAAATATCGTTTACGCCGCCTTAACCCTGTTTCCCGTACCGCGATCCGAAACGATCGAAGGGACGGGAAATGGACCGGGCAAGCGGCATCGCCGCCGCCGCGCTGATCGCCGCGTTGCTCGCGGCGTCGCCAGGGTACGCCCAGGGCATCGATGTCGACGCGAGCGCGACCGTCACCAGCGATTACCGTTTCCGCGGACTCAGCCAATCCGACCGCGATCCCGCGCTTCAGGCGAGCGTCGATCTTCGGGCGGTGGCGGGGATATTTGCGGGCGGCGTCGCGTCGACCGTCGACGGCGCGTTGGTTGGCGGTGCCGATGCCGAGGTCGATCTCTACGCAGGCTATGCGCGGCGGTCCTTGAGCGGGGTGCATTATTCGATCGGCGCGTTCGGCTATTTCTATCCGGGTGGAGAGGACGTCAATTACGGCGAGGTGCAGGGCGAGATCGGCTATCTGATCGGCCCCGCCGACGCGACGCTCTTCGCCGCCTATGCCCCCGATCAGCACGATCTCGGCGACAATCTCTATCTTGGAGGGTCGTTGAGCGCCGGCATTCCGCTGACGCCGCTCTCCGCCAAGCTCAAGGCCGGGTATGAAGACGGCACGTACGACGGCAAGTGGGATTGGGAGGCGGGGGTGTCCTACGCCGCCGGCCCGCTCACGCTCTCGGCCTCCTATGTGGACACCGATCAAGGCGGGCGCCCGGTGCTCGGGCGGCTCGGCTCGGCCGGCGTCGTCGCGTCGCTGTCGGTGGGGCTTTGACCATGTTCAGTAGGCGTTCCTTATCCATCGTGCGAGCATGCTCGCCAGCCAGGAAGGGCCTCGGTTGCGCATTCTGATCATCGATGACGAGCGGGCGGTGCATGATGCGTACCGCCAGTGCTTCCGCCACGCAGGCGCCGCCGATGAAGGCGCGCTTTCGGCAATGGCGACCGAATTGTTCGGCGACGAGGCCGCGCGCGATGCGTATGCCGCGCCGGAATTCGCGCTGACCCACGCCCACCAGGGCATGGACGGGGTCGATGCCGTGACGGCAAGCATCGCACATGGCGAACGCTTCGCGGTCGCCTTCATCGATGTGCGCATGCCGCCGGGGATCGACGGCAAGGAGACCGCCAGGCGCATCCGCGCGCTCGATCCGGATATCAACCTCGTCATCGTCACCGGCTATTCGGACTTCTCGCCGATGGAAATCGCGCGAGAAGCGGGACCTGCCGACAAATTGTTCTACATCGCCAAACCGTTCGACGTCTCCGAAGTGCTCCAGACCGCGACCGCCCTCGCAAGCCGCTGGCAGCTCGATCGCGAGCTTGCGGCGACCCGCGCCGCGCTCGCCGAGAAGGTCGTTCTGCTCGAGGAGCAGAGTGCCGAGCTCGCCGCGAACGAGAGCCACGCGATCCACATGGCGACGCACGATTCGCTCACCGAGGCGCCCAACCGGCTCGCCTTCCAGCGCGCGCTCACCGAGCGGGCGCGGAGCGGCGAACGGTTCGCGACGGCGATGGTCGACCTTGACCGGTTCAAGCTGGTCAACGACACGCTCGGCCACATGGCGGGCGACGAGCTGATCCGCCAGGTCTGCTTCGCACTCCAGGCAGCGGTTCCCGCGAGCGGCATGATTGCGCGGCTTGGCGGCGACGAGTTCGGCATCCTGTTCGACGCGATCGGCGAAGATGCGGCGGTGATGGAATGCGAGAGGATCCTGAAGGCGTGCTCGACCACGCACCGGATCGTCGGCGCGTCGGTCGAATCGGCGGTGTCGATCGGCGTGGTGATGGCCGAGGGCGAGCCGGTGCGCGATCCGGTCGACGTGATGCGTCGCGCCGACCTCGCGCTCAACGAGGCCAAGCGCCAAGGCCGCGGCTGCGTGCGCGCGTTCGACGACAGCATGGACGAGAGCATCCGTTTCCGCCGCCAGATCGAAGGCGGGCTGAGCGAGGCGATCGCCAAGCGCGAGCTGAAGCTCGTTTATCAGCCGATTGTCGCGGGCGACCGGTTCGAGATCGTCGGTTTCGAGGCGCTGCTGCGCTGGAACAGCCCCGAATACGGGCCGATCTCGCCCGCCATGTTCATCCCGATCGCGGAGGAATCGAACCTGATCCACGAGCTGGGTGACTGGGTGACGCGCGAGGCGCTCGCCGAGGTGCAGCACTGGCCCGGGCAATATGTTTCGATCAACTTTTCGCCGCGCCAGTTCCGCCGTCCCAATTTCGTGAGCCACCTGCTCGAGGCGGTGCAACACGCGCGCGTCACGCCCGAGCGCGTCCAGATCGAGATCACCGAAACCGCGATCTTCGACGATGCGGACCGCGCCGCCGAGACGCTGTTCAGGCTTCGCCAGATGGGCTTCGGCATCGCACTGGACGATTTCGGGACCGGCTATTCGAGCCTGTACAACATCCGTACCTTCGCGCTCGACGCGCTCAAGATCGACCGGTCGTTCATCGACGGCATGGGCCGCGAGCGTGAGAGCGCGGCGATCGTCCATTCGATCATCCATCTCGGCCGCGCCCTGGGCATCGGCGTGGTCGCCGAAGGCGTGGAAACCGAGGCGCAGGTGCAGGCGCTGCGCATTGCCGGATGCGGCCAGATGCAGGGCTATTATTTCGCGCGACCGCTTGTCGTCGAAGAGGCGCGCGATCTTGCCGTCGAGCGCTTCCTGGCGGAGCAACCAGAGGTACCTGCTCGAACGAGCAACGGGACCGACGGCTGATGACGGGGCGCCGCGGCGCCGTCACCCGGATCGGCCGCATCCGGCGCGCGGGCTCGCTCGGGGGCAAGCTGGTGGCGATCCTCACCGGCGTCGGGCTGCTCGGCGCGATCGCGATCACGCTGCTGCTCGTCACCGTCATCATGCCCAATTTCACCCGGCTCGAAGCCGAGGCGCTCGATGCGCATGTCGATCGCACCCGCGCGGCGCTGACCGAGGTTGCGGCGAAGGTCGAAAGCTCGGCGCGCGACTATGGCGATTGGGATGCCAGCTACGAGTATATGACCCGGCCGACACGCGGCTTCGAGGAGGAGTCCTTCTCGACGCTCGCGATGGCCAATCTCGGCATCAGCGGCATGGCCTATGTCGACAATGACGGCCGCATCGCGATCGCGCGCTGGCTCGACGACCGCGGGGTGGACGCCCCTGCGCTGCGTCGCCGCCTGGTTTCGCGCCTCGCTTCGATCGACCTCGCCCGTGCCCTGGGAAACGACAGTTCGACGAGCTTCTACATGCGCCTTGGCGGCGAGGTCGCCGCGATCGGCGTCGCGCGGGTGCGACGCAGCGACGGCACGGGCGCGCCGCGCGGCTATGTGCTGATGGCGCGGCAAATGAGCTCGGTGAAGCTTTCGGAGCTTCTCCAGCTCGACGCAACGCTCGACCTCTCCGATCCGCCGCAGCGCGACCGGATCACGGCGGCGCCGCGCGCGATGACGATCGCGGTGCCGATCCGCGGCGTCGACGGGCATGCGGTCGCGGCGGCGACCTTCACCGTGGCGCGCGACGTATCGCTGCTCGGGCGACGGATGCTGCTGTTCGCGGTTTTCGGTTCGGTGGTGCTGCTCGCGGTCGTGCTGCTCGCGTTGAAGCGGATGATCTCGCGCCTCGTGCTCAAGCCGCTGTCGCGCGTCGAAGCGCGCATGCAGGTGGTGCGCGCGTCGGGATCGATGGCGCTGCTTCCCGAGGAGGCGCGCGACGACGAGATCGGATCGCTGAATCGCAGCTTCAATTCGATGCTGCGCCAGCTCAAGGATCTGCGCGAGCAGGTCGAGGTACAATCGTTCGCACTCGGCAAGTCCGAAAGCGCGGTGGCGGTGATGCACAACGTCCGCAACGCGCTGAGCCCGGTGAGCACGATCCTGTCGAAAGGCGCGGCCCAAGAGCCGAGAATCGACCGCGCGACCCTCGACCGCGCGATCGCCGAGCTGGCGGGTGACGAGGCACCGTCGGCGCGCCGGCGGAAGCTTGCGGCCTTCGTCGCGGCGGCGGTCGAGGCCGAGGAGGCGAGCCGCGCCGAGCGAAGGCATCAGTTGCAGCTCGGGCGCGAGGCGATGGCGCACGTGCTCGACATCATCGGCGTGCAACAGGCGCAGGCGCACGAACGACCGCCGCTCGACCTGTGCGACGTCACCGAGATCGTTGCGCAGAACGCGACGATCGCGCGCTATTCGGGCGATACGTCGATTGCCTTCTCCTTTCCCGCGAAACCGCATCGCGTGCTCGCGAACCGCGTGATCCTCAGCCAGGTGATCGGCAATCTCTTCGCCAACGCCGCCGACGCGATCGCGGCGCGGGGCCCGAGCGGAAGCATCACCGTCTCGATCCGGGAGAGCGGGGAAGCGATGGAGGTTGCCATTCGCGACGACGGCGAGGGGTTCGCGCCTGCACTTGCCGCACAGCTCTTCGCACGCGGCTATTCGACGCGGCGGCATAAATCGGGCGGGCTCGGGTTGCACTGGTGCGCCAATGCGATGACCGCGATGGAGGGCGCGCTGCGGCTCGAAAGCGAAGGCGAGGGCTGCGGCGCGGTGGCGACGCTGACGATGAAGGCGGCGGAAGCGGAGGCAGGCGACTATCCCGTCGAAGCTGCCGCATAGAATTGTATTTCTATGCCCGGAGCCTGGTTTCTTCGCGCTCTTCCTCCACGGAGTTCCCCCGCCGCAGGTATGGCGGCACGAGATTTCTCGCGCGATACCATTGCCGGCGCTCCGGGCTCAACGTCGCGAAGTCGCCGATGATGCGGCGGCAGCCGACGCTTTGGCAGCGGCAGATCATGTGCCAGTTCGAACCGGCAAGCGTGGTCGAATAGTCCCAGGTGATCTCGTCGCCGGGCGCGATCGGGCGGATCGCGATCAGGAAGACGCCGGCGGTGGTGAAGCGCAGCCCCGCATTCGGCTGGCAACTATGGTTGATGAGATCGTCGATCCCCCCTGATGGGCCGAGATACGCGTCGGGCGTCACCTGGACGAAGCGGTCGGCGGTGCCGTGCATCGGGCTCGGCACCTTGTCGGCGGGGAAGCGGCGGCCGCGGAAGCGCGTGATGAGGTCGCCTTCGCCGAAGACCTGCGCGGCATAGACCGCCTTGCCGAGCTGGTTCTCGCCGACCGCGAAGCGGTTGCGGGTGGCGCGATAACCCTCGCGCACATAGATGCGATCGTCCTTGCGCGCGAGCGAGCGCAGCGGATTGATCGTCGCAAGTCCGATCATCAGCCACACGCTCGCATGGCAGACGAGCTCGACGAAAATATAGGCATAGGTGCCGGCGCCGCCGTCGCCCGCGCGCGTCGCGACGAGCAGGGTCGCGAGGTCACCGATCGTCCACAGCCCCCACGCAGGCGAGCGCTCGCGCGCGGGATCGGCGTGCGCGCTCGTCCAGGTCGGCCAGAAGCTGACCGGCACCGCGACGACGACGAGCATGTGTGCCCAGAAGCCGGTGCGAAAGACGACCCACAGCCCGAGTGCGGCGAGGCACGCGGCCATGCAGAAGGCGTCGGTCCTGGACGGCGCGGCCCACCCAGAGCGGCGCCAGATGGCGAGCGTCACCGCGCCGCACGCGACGGCCGAGCCGCCGAACACGATTCCCTGGAGCGCGTGTGGGTTGACCGCGGCATAGGTCGTCGCCTCGACCGCGATCGCGGCGCTCCAGATCAGCCACGAAGCGCGGTTGGGCCGCACGAGCTGCCGGCGCAGGCCTAGCCAATAGAGCGCATAGCCGGCAAAGGTGCTCGCCACGGCGAGGACGAACCAGAAATCGATGATGCGATGTCCCCCCGCTCATCATGGTTAACCAAAATTACCCCACGGGCGGACTCGCGTCCAGCAAAAAACCAAGGAGTCGCCGCGAGTCGCGGCTAAAGAGGCAGCGGCGGCTGGGGATCGGGCCGACCCTGCTCGCCGGTGATGTTCGACAGCGTGAGCCCGAGCAGGCGGATGCCGAGCGGGGCGGGGAGGATTGCGTCGAGCATGTCGCTGCCCGTGCGAAAGAACAGTGTGCGCTCGGTGATCGGCGTGTGGCTCGATCGCGCGCGGGTGATCGTGCGAAAATCGGCGTAGCGGACCTTGAGCGTGACCGTGCGACCGAGCGCGGCGTAACGCTCGATCCGCTCCCACGCGGCCTCGGCGACATGGTCGAGCGCCTCGTGGAGCGCGTGGCGGTCGGTCAGATCGTCGAAGAAGGTGCGCTCGGCACCGATCGACTTGGACGGGCGATCGGCGCGGACGGGGCGGTGATCCTCACCGCGCGCGGCGCCATAGAGATAGGCGGCGAAGCTGCCGAAATGCGCCTCGAGGAAGACGAGCGGCTGCGCGCGCAGATCGGCGCCGGTGACGATGCCGAGCGCCTCCATCTTGCGCGCGGTCACCGGGCCGACGCCGTGGAAGCGGCGGACGGGGAGGGCGGCGACGAACGCGGCGCCCTTGGCGGGCGGGATCACGCACAGCCCGTCGGGTTTGTTCTGATCCGAGGCGAGCTTGGCGATGAACTTGTTGTACGAGACGCCCGCCGACGCGGTGAGCCCCGTTACGTCCTTGATCCGGGCGCGGATGTCCTCGGCGATCGCGCGAGCGGAGCCGAGCCCGCGAATATCCTCGCTGACGTCGAGATAGGCCTCGTCGAGCGAAAGCGGTTCGATCAGCGGGGTGTAGTCGGCGAAGATCGCCCGGATCTGGTGCGATACGGCGCGATAGACGTCGAAGCGGGGTTTGACGAATATGAGGTCAGGGCATCGTCTGAGCGCCGTTACCGACGGCATGGCGGAGCGTACGCCGAACCTGCGCGCTTCGTAGCTCGCCGCCGCGACCACGCCGCGCCCGGTCTTGCCGCCGACCGCCACCGGCAGGCCGCGCAAGGCGGGGTCGTCGCGCTGCTCGACCGACGCGTAGAAGGCGTCCATGTCGACGTGGATGATCTTGCGTACGGGCGCCTCGCTCATGGATGGGGAGGGGCCGCTATTCCAGCGAGCCGAGAATGGCTGCGAACAGCGCGTTGGAATCCTCGGGCCGGGCGAAGCTGTGCGAAGCGGTCGCGATGCTGGTGATCGGCCCCGAATACCCCGCGCGGCGGGCGGCATCGCGGAAGGCGATCGCGGTGGCGTCGTGCTCGGCAAGGATGATCTGCACCGTCGGGATCGCTGCGAGAGCGGCGAAGACCCGCTGTTCGAGAGGGTTTTTCTTGTGAGAAGTCTGCGTAGAAATCTTGCGCAAGCCGTTGATGATCTTTGGTATGTCTATCTTTCCGGTGATGAGGCGAAGCATTTGGCGGGGATCGCGGAGGCGCTCGGCATAATGCGCGCGGATCGCTGCGGCGGGGGGAAGATCGTCGGTATCCTCGACCACCCACGGGTTGGCGAGGACGAGCCGATCGATGCCCGCTTCGCGGCCGAACAGCGCAAGCGCGGTGGCGGCGTCGCAATTGCCGAAGGCGACGAGCTCGCGGACATGGGGGGCGTGCGATCGGAACGCCGCGACGGCGGCGGCGATGTCGGGGGCTGAGGCCGCATAGCCGCGATTCTCCCCCGTCGAATCGCCGATGCCGCGGCGGTCGAACCGGAAAACGGGCGTGCCCTGCACGGCGAGCCGCGCTGCCAGCAGCGCCATACCGCGATGTGCGCCGATGCGGATCTCGTTGCCGCCCGAGACGACGAGCAGCCCCGTGCTGCCCGGCGCCTCGTCCAACGTGCCGACCAGCGTTTCGGCCTTGCCGGGGAAGGCGATCAGCCGGCGCACGCGCGCACCCACCGGGCGAGATCGGCGGCGAGACGCTCGGCAAGCGCGGGATCGTTGCCGGGCTCGCTCCGGCGCCAGAGCGGCGCACCGGCGAGCTTGAGGTCCGCGTCGCGGGGATCGCTTTCGAGGCGGACGATGCGCGCATTCTCGAACGGCGCCGCATCGACCAGCTCGGCGAGCAGGCCCGGCGACAGGAGGTTTCCCGCGATCTCGATCGAGGCCGTACCGAGATCGCCGGGATCGAGGCGCTCGCCGGTGGCAAGCTGGCGCGCCCTGCCAAGATCGCGGAGCAGATCATTGCCGGTGACCGGGCTGAACTGCCACTGGGCAGGCAGCAGCGCACCGCTGCGAAGGGCAGCCCCATGCACTCGTCCATGCGGTGAAAGATATTCTACAAGCGAATCATAGGCCTGTATGGCATCGCTCAGACAGAACAGCGACGTGGGACGCTCGCTCTCCCCTTGGCCCGGAAAGTCGGGCAGCACGCTCGCGATACCTTGCTCGGCCAGCGCGCGGAGCATCGTCACGGCGAAGGTGCGCGTCCGGTTGGCTTCCTCGAAGAGCGGCAGCGCGAGGATTACCATCGAGCCGGCGTCGGGGCCGAAGCGCATCATCGCCTCGGTCCCGCCCGCCCAATCGTAACGGTCGATCACACGAGTGCCTTGTGCGCCGCGAAGGCGGTGAGCGCGCCGAAGGTTTCGAGCATCTCGCCGTCGACCTCGTCGTCCTCGATCACGATGCCGAGCCGGTCCTCGATTTCGGTGAGCACGCCCGCGACCGCCATCGAATCGAGTTCGGGCAGCGCGCCGAATAGCGGGGTTTCCCCGTCGAACGCGGCGACACGGGCTTCTGATATCCCGAGCACATCGCGCAGCACGGCGCGAACGGTGGCGTCGACCTCGGCTTTTCCTTCCGGAACCACGGCTTCCCCTGTCCTGGTAGCAGGCCCGCGTTAGTCGTTGGGCGGAAGCGGGACAAGAGCTTCGCGCGGGCGTGGTTTGAGGGTAGAGGCGGAAACGATGATCGACCTCGACCCTGCGCCGCGCCCGATCGACACCCTGCCGGCGCGCGGGTCGGCGGGCGATATCGCGATCGAGGATAAGGCGGGCGTGGTGACCTACGCCGAGCTCGAAACGCGCATCGGCGCGGCGGCGGCTTGGTTGCAGGCGCAGGGGCTCGAGCCCGGCGATCGGGTGGCGAGCTGGCTTCCGAAGACCCGGTTCGCCTGCGTGCTGCCGCTCGCGGCGCCGCGCGCGGGGCTGATCCATGTGCCGATCAACCCCGTGCTCAAACGGGCGCAGGTGGCGCATATTCTCGACGACAGCGGCGCGGCGATGCTGGTGAGCCAGCCGACGCGCGTTGCGACGCTGGAGGCCGAGGACCTGCCCGACGGGTGCAGCCCGATGATGGAAGACGCGGTTTCGACCGCGGATGACGTCATGCCACCATCGAACGCCGATCCCGATGCCCTTGCTGCGATCCTCTACACGTCGGGCTCGACGGGGCGGCCTAAAGGCGTGATGTTGAGCCATGGCAATCTGTGGCTCGGCGCGATCGGCGTTGCGCACTATCTTGGGCTCGACGCTGCGGATCGGGTGCTCGGCGTGCTGCCGTTGAGCTTCGACTACGGGCAGAACCAGCTTTTCTCGACCTGGGCAGCGGGTGGGCGCGTGGTGCCGTTCGATTATCTGATGCCACGCGACGTGCCCAAGGCGATCGAACGGTTCGGCATCACAACTCTGGCGGGCGTGCCGCCGCTCTGGATGCAGCTTCTTGAGATCGACTGGCCGGAAGCATCTGCAAATACCTTGAAGCGGCTTACGAACTCCGGCGGTTCGCTCACGCCAGCACTGGTGCGCGGGTTGCGCAAGCGGTTCCCGCGGGCAAACCTCTACGCGATGTATGGGCTCACCGAAGCATTCCGCTCCACCTACCTCGACCCAGCGCTGATAGACGACCATCCCGACGCGATGGGACGCGCAGTCCCTTTGGCCGAGGTGATGGCGGTGCGCGCCGACGGCAGCCGCGCCGCGCCGGGCGAGCCGGGCGAGCTCGTCCATGCCGGGCCGCTGGTGGCAAAGGGCTATTGGCGCGATCCCGATCGGACGGCGAAGCGGTTTCGGCCGGCGCCCGACTTCTCCGAAATGGGCGGCACGGCCGCCTGGTCGGGCGATACGGTGATCGAGGGAGAGGACGGGCTGTTTCGCTTCGTCGGGCGCGACGACGAGATGATTAAAAGCGCGGGCAACCGGATCAGCCCGACCGAGATCGAGGAGGCGGTGCTCCGCTGCGGCGAGGTCGCGGAGGCCGCGGCGTTCGGGGTGCCCGACGCGCGGCTCGGCCAGGCGATCGTCGTCGTCGCGCGCGCGGCGAGTGCGCCGGGCACGACCGAGCAGCGCTTGCGCGATCGGCTGCGGCGTGATCTGCCGAGCTTCATGCAACCCGCCCGCTACGAATGGCGCGATGCGCTGCCGCGCAACGCCAACGGCAAGCTCGACCGCGCGGCCTTGCGCGCGGAATTGACGTCATGAAGCCGACCGGTCCGATCCCGCCCGAGTTCGGCAGACAATCCGGCGATCTGATGATCGGCGGGCGGAGTGCGGTGGAGTGGGTCGACGAGGCGGGTGACACGCCGCTCTTTGTCTATGACATGGCGGTGGTCGAGGCGCGGATCGCACGGCTGCGCGCGGCGATGCCTGACGCGCTCGATGTGCATTATGCCGTCAAGGCGAACCCGTTTGCGCCGCTGCTCGGGGCAATCGCGCCACTGGTCGACGGGCTCGATATCGCCTCGGCGGGGGAGCTGGCGCGGGTCGAAGGTCTGATGCGCCCGGAGCGGATCAGCTTCGCTGGCCCCGGCAAGCGCGACGACGAGCTCGCAGCCGCGATCGGGGCGGGGGTGACGATCAATCTCGAATCCGAAGGCGAAGCAGCCCGCGCGCTTGCGATCGCGGGGCGGCTTGGCATCACGCCTCGGCTGGCGGTGCGGGTCAATCCCGATGTCGAACTGCGCGGATCGGGGATGCGGATGGGCGGGCGTCCGTCGCCCTTCGGGATCGATGCCGAGCACGCGGCGGCGCTCGTTCGGCGGCTGATCGACGCCGGCGCCGATTGGCAGGGATTCCACATCTTCGCCGGCTCGCAGGCGCTCGATGCGCAGGCGATCATCGATACGCAAGCTGCGGCGCTCGCGCTCGCGGGGCGACTGGCGGATGAGGCGGGCGCACGGCCGCCGCTCGTCAACCTTGGCGGCGGGTTCGGCATTCCCTATTTCGCGGGCGATACGCTGCTCGAGGTCGAGGCGATCGGGGCGGCGCTGGGCGACGCCCTGACGTCACGCGCTCCGAGCTTGGCGGAAAGCCGGTTCGCGGTCGAGCTCGGACGGTGGCTCGTGGGCGAAGCAGGGGTGTATCTGACGCGCGTCGTCGATCGCAAGGAGAGCCGGGGCGAGACCTTCCTCGTGGTCGATGGCGGGCTGCACCACCAGCTTGCTGCCTCGGGTAATTTCGGGACGGTGGTGCGCCGCAACTATCCGATCGCGCTCGCGCACCGGATGGGCGCGGGCGCAAGCGAGGAGGTGAGCGTTGTCGGGTGCCTGTGCACCCCGCTCGACCGGCTGGGCGACCATGTCGGCCTGCCGCGCGCGGAGCCGGGCGATGTCATCGCGATCTTCCTTGCGGGCGCCTATGGTGCGTCGGCGAGCCCTGCCGGGTTCCTCAGCCACCCGCCGGCACGCGAAATCCTTGCGCCGTCCGGTCAATCCTAACGCTATCTTCACCTCTTGATCGCATAGCCGGACGCTGATTGCGGCGGTTGGAAGGGGTGATGACGATCATCCGCCCGCGCCGCTCGGGAGGGTTTCGAGCATGCGTCTGAAGCGGCTTTCCAAGACTTTCGCAGCGCCCGCGTTGGCCGGGCTGGCACTGGCGGGATGCGCAGGTGGCGATCGCCCGCAGCTTCCGCCGGCGACCTTCGTCGCGCAGCAGCAGGTGCCCGGCGAGCAATATATCATCGGCCCACTCGACAAGCTCAACATCTTCGTCTGGCGCAATCCGGAGCTTTCCGCGCAGGTGCAGGTGCGCCCCGACGGCCGTATCACGACGCCGCTCGTCAGCGACATGCCCGCGGTCGGCAAGACGCCCGCGATGCTCGCCGACGACATGAAGATCGCGCTGGGCCAATATATCCAGGATCCGATCGTCTCGGTCATCGTCGAGAATTTTTCAGGCACCTACAGCCAGCAAATCCGCATCGTCGGCGCGACCGAGAAGCCGGCGGCGCTTCCCTATCGCGCCAACATGACGCTGCTCGACGCGATGATCGCGGTCGGCGGGCTCTCGGAGTTCGCCGCCGGTAACCGCGCGCGGCTGATCCGCTACGATCGCGCGACCGGCAAGCAGAAGGAGTATGCGCTCAAGCTCTCCGATCTGCTCAAGGACGGCGACACGCGCGCCAATGTCCGCCTGCAACCGGGCGATGTCATCATCATCCCCGAAAGCATGTTCTGAGGGCGCGCGCGTGAACGGTCTCTACGACGAATTTCGCGTGGCGCTCCACGCGGTCTGGCAACGGCGCTGGATCGCGCTTGTGGCTGCCTGGGCGATCTGCCTGTTGGGCTGGCTCGTCGTGTCGCAAATTCCGAACAGCTACGAATCGCGCGCGCGCGTCTTCGTGCAGATGCAGTCGATCCTGCCGGGCAAGCTCGGCATCACGGCGAGCGACCAGCAGAAGGACGTCGACCGCATTCGCCAGACGCTCGCCTCGGCGGTCAATCTGGAGAAGGTCGTGCGCGGCACCGATCTCGCCAACACCGTGTCGAGCGACCGGGATGTGACGATGCGCGCCGCAGGTCTGAAGGAGGCGGTGAAGGTCACTGCCCAACAGGACAATCTGTTCGAGATCACCGCGACCGCGTCGAGCCCCAAGCTTGCGCACGACATCGTCCAGAAGTTGATCGACATCTTCGTCGAGGAAAATCTCGCCGGCGATCGCGACGAAACCACGCAATCGCTGAGCTTCCTCGACGCCCAGCTTCAGGCGCGCCAGCGCCAGCTCCAGGAGGCCGATCAGAAGCGCGCCGAATTCCAGCGCCAATATCTGGGATCGCTCCCCGGCACCGGCTCGCTCGACGACAGGATCGCGGCGGCCCGCAGCCAGCTCGCTCAGGTCGATTCCGATCTTGCAGCGGCGCAGAGCAGCCTGTCGGCGGTCAATGCGCAGATGGCGGGGACGCCGCCGACGGTCGCGGGGCCCGGCGGCACCACCGCGGGCCCGGCGCACGCCCGGGTTGCGGCCATTCAGGGCCAGCTCGTCCAAGCGCGCGCGCGGGGCTTTACCGATTCGCATCCCGACGTGATCGCGCTCAAGAGCCAGCTCGAGATCGCCGACGCCGCGGCCGCCCGCGAGCCCGCGAACGCGGGCGGCGGATCGCCAAATCCGCTCTATATGTCGCTCCAGTCGATGCAGGCCGAAAAGGGGTCGACCGTGGCATCGTTGCTTGCGCGCAAGCAGCAGATCGAGGGCGATCTCAACCAGCTCCAGATGAAGCTCGCCGCCGACCCCGGCGTCGCCGCACAGCAGGCGCAGGTCGAGCGCGACTATCAGGTGCTGAAGGCGCAATACGACAAGCTGCTCGCCGACCGCGAGGACGTGAAGCTGCGCGGGCAGGTGCAGACGCAGACCGATCCGATCAAGTTCAACATCGTCGATCCGCCGACGAGCCCGACCACACCGACCTCGCCGAACCGCGTGCTGCTGCTTTCCGGCGTGCTGATCGTCGGGCTGATGGGCGGGATCGGCATCGCCTTCGGCCTGGGCCAGCTCAAGACCACTTTCGCAACCGCGCCGCGGCTCGAAGCGGCAACGGGGCTGCCGGTGATCGGATCGGTGTCGCTGATGCTCAACGAGGTCGAGCGCGCGGTGCGCCGCAAGCGCCTGCGGCTGTTCGCGGGCGGCGCGGCCGCCTTGGGGGTCGCCTATGTCGCGCTGCTGGGGGTCGAATTTCTCCAGCGCGGGCTGGCGGCGTGAAGGGGTCCGACATGAACGACGCCACGCCCCGCCGCTTCAAGGGCTCGCTGATCGAGCGCGCCGACGCGGCCTATGATTTCCAGACGCTGCTGCGCCGCCCGATCCCGCCGACGCTGGCCGACGAGCCGGTTGTGGACAGGCCCGTGCCGGTGGTGCGGCCGCGGCCGGCCCCGTCGTTCGCCGAGGATGTGGTGCCCGTGAACCGCGAGCGGCTCGCCGAGCAGAACCTGCTCGTGCCCGGCGCGCCGGTCGGCGCGCTCGCCGAGGAATTCCGCCTCATCAAGCGGCAGGTGCTGCTCACCGCGCGCGCGGTGAAGGGCGCGGCGGGCGAGGCGCGGTCGCGGATGGTGCTCGTCTGCTCGGCCAATCCCGACGAAGGCAAGACGTTCAGCGCGACCAACCTGGCCATCTCGCTTGCGGCCGAGAAGAATGTCGAGGTGCTGTTGGTCGAAGGCGATTGCGCCAAGCCCGATCTGCTCCACCGGCTCGGCATTCCCGAAGGCGCCGGGCTGCTCGACGCGATCGCCGACGAGATGCTCGATATCGAGACCTGCGTGATCCGCACCGACATCCCGCAACTGAGCGTGCTCCCCGCGGGCGCGCGCAGCCATGACGATACCGAACTGCTCGCCAGCGACCGCGCGGGCGAGCTGCTCGACGCACTCGTCGCCGCCGATCCGCGCCGGATCGTCGTGTTCGATTCGCCGCCTGCGCTCGCGGCGTCGCCCGCGGCGGTGCTCGCGAGCCGCGTCGGACAGGTGATGATGATCGTGCGCGCCGACCGCACCAGCGAGAGCGATTTGAGGGAAGCGATCGGGCTGCTCGACGCGTGCGAGCACGTCAATCTCGTGCTCAATGCGGTGTCGTTCACCGCGGGCCGCCCGCGCTTCGGGAGCTATTACGGCCAATACGGCCAGGAGGACCCCAAGTGATCCGCCACATCAGCTTTGCAAGCGCCTTTGCGGGCGCCGTCGTGCTGCTCGGCGCGGCGACGCCCGCGTTCGCGCAGCACAAGGAGATTTCGCCCTATATCGAGATCAGCCAGGTGCTGACCGACGACTTCACGACCGGCGACGTGCTCACCTATTCGCAGGTGGCCGCCGGCGTCGATGCCGCGCTGACGACGCACAATGCGGCGGCGCAGGTAAGCTATCGGTACGAGCACGACTTCTCATGGGACGACGATGTCGGCGACACCGACGTCCACCAGGGGCTTGCGCGCGCGGCGGTGCATGTCGGTCAGGCGCTGACGATCGAAGGCGGCGCACTGGCGACACGCGCACGATCGGACATTCGCGGCGACGCCGCCGGGTTCGACGGGCCCGACATCGACAATGTCACCCAGGTGTACGCTTTTTATGCCGGTCCGACCGTCGCCACGCGCGCCGGGCCGGTGGACCTCACCGCGAGCTACCGCCTCGGCTACGTCAAGGTCGAGGCACCCGAGGTGACGGGGATCGACCCCAATGCGCCGCGGCTCGATTATTATGACGATTCGACCAGCCATGTCGCGCAGGTCAGTGCGGGCGTGCGCCCCGGCGCGGTCGCGCCCGTGGGGTTCACCGCGAGCGCGGCCTACGAGCGCGAGGATGCGGGCCAGCTCGATCAGCGATACGAGGACGAGTACGTCCGCGGCGATGTACTTGCGCCGGTATCTCCCACCGTCGCGCTGACGGCGGGCGTCGGCTACGAGAAGATCGAGACGAGTCAGAAAGATCCGTTGCTCGATGCCGACGGTAATCCGGTGATCGACAGTCACGGTCGCTTCGTCACCGATCCCGCGTCTCCCCAGCGGATCGCCTATGCGACCGAAGGGCTGTTCTGGGATGCCGGCGTCGTCTGGCGGCCGAGCCCGCGCACCAGCCTGGAGGCACATGTCGGGCGCCGCTACGATTCGTGGACCTATTTCGGTACGCTGAGCCATGCCATGTCGGAGACGAGCGGATTCCGGCTCGCCGTGTACGACCAGGTCGACACGTTCGGACGCCAGCTTCGCCACGGGCTCGAGGGGCTGCCGACCAGCTTCACGACGCTGCGCGACCAGTTCAGCGGCCTGTATGCGGGTTGCACGTTCGGCACCAGCGGATCGGAGGTCGGCGGCTGCCTCAACGACGTGTTCCAGTCGATCTCGACCGCAAGCTACCGCGCGCGGGGTGCGGACGGCGTACTCTATGCGAGCCACGGGCCGACGCGGCTCGGCTTCGGCGCGGGCTATGCCAACCGCAAATTGTTCTCGCCGAACACGCCCGCCGGCGCGGTTGTCTTCGGGATCGAGGACGAGAGCGTCTATGGCCAGTTCTTCGCGCAACGCGCGCTCGACGCCAATTCCGCGCTCGAAGGCGACGTCTTCGCCAATTGGTACGATCCCGGTCTCGCGGGTGCCGAGAACATCTTTTCGACCGGCGCGGTGGGAACCTACAACCGCTATTTCGGGCGGCTGGGGGCGATCGCCTCGCTCGGCCTCTACACCTTCGACACCAAGTCGACCGATGCGGATGTGACCGGCCAGGCGCTGGTCGGCCTGCGCTATCAGTTCTGACAATCAGGGGCGCCCCACAGGCGAGGACAAGCGAGCATGTACGAAGACCAATACGGATTGACCGGCCGGCCTTTCGCGCTGACGCCCGATCCGCGCTTCTGGTTCGATACCGCCACGCACCGCAAGGCGATGGCCTATCTCGGCTATGGCCTGTCGCAGGGCGAGGGTTTCATCGTCATCACCGGCGACATCGGCGCGGGCAAGACGACGCTGGTCGGCCATCTCGTGGAGACGATCGACCCGGCCGCGCTCAACGTCATCACGCTGGTTTCGACGCAGATGGCGCCCGAGGACCTTTTGCGGCTCGTCGCCGACGGACTCGGCGTGGCGGGCCACGGTCTCGCCAAGGCGGAGCTCTTGAAGCGCATCGAGCAGGGGCTGCACGCGGTCGCACGAAGCGGGCGGCGGACGCTGCTGATCGTCGATGAAGTGCAGGCGCTGCCGACCGATTCGCTCGAAGAGCTGCGCATGCTCTCGAACATCCAGGCGGGCGGGCATCCGCTGCTCCAGATCGTTCTGCTCGGCCAACCCGAATTCCGCGACCGGCTCCACGGCTCTGATCGGCTCGAACAGCTTCGCCAGCGTGTGATCGCGATCCACCATCTCGATCCGATGGAAGCGGCGGAGATCGAGCCCTATATGACGCACCGGCTGTCGCTGGTCGGCTGGCAGGGGGGACCCGCCTTCACGCGCGACGCCTTCGATGCGCTGCACGAGGCGACCGGCGGCGTGCCGCGGCTGGTCAATCAGCTTGCGGGCCGCGTGCTGCTGTTCGCCGCGATGGACCGGCTCGACACGATCGACGCCCAGGTGGTTGACGCGGTGATCGACGATCTTGCCGCCGACATCCACCATCCCGCGCCTCAGCCGATCGCCGACGCCGAAAAGGTTGCCACGGGTTCCGCCAATGGCGAAGCCATGCGGCGGATCGAACTGCTCGAAACGCGCGTCGAAGAGCAGGACGCGGCGCTGCGGCGCGTGCTGACCTTGCTTGTCGATTGGGTCGAGGGCGGCGATAGCCGGAGCGAGCTCGCGTCGGTCGGCACCAGCGCGGCCTGACGGGGCGCGTGGGATGCTCAATGGCCTTTCGGTCGATATCGAGGACTGGTTTCAGGTCGGCGCCTTCGAGCGTGTGATCGACAAGGCCGAGTGGGACCGTCTGCCGCCGCGCGTCGAGCGCAACACCGATGGGGTGCTGGCGTTGTTCGAGGCGGCGGGGGTGCAGGCCACCTTCTTCACGTTGGGCTGGGTGGCGGCGCGCTATCCCGCACTGATCCGCCGGATCGTCGATGCCGGACACGAGATCGCGAGCCACGGCTGGGATCACAGCCGCGTGTTCACGATGGACGCGGCGGGCTTTCGCGCGGACCTCGCGCAGGCGCGTAAGGCGCTGGAGGATGCGGCCGGGCAGAAGGTCACCGGCTATCGCGCGCCGAGCTTCTCGATCGACACGCGTACGCCCTGGGCACATGCCGAGCTGGCGCAGGCGGGCTATGTCTATTCGTCGAGCGTCGCGCCGGTGCGCCACGATCATTATGGCTGGCCCGACGCACCGCGCTTCGCTTTCCGCCCGCTCGGCGACAGCGATCTGATCGAGATTCCGATCACCACGGCGCGGATAGGCAGACGCGCCATGCCCGCCGGCGGGGGCTTTTTCCGGCTGTTCCCGAGCGCCTTCACCAATCGCGCCGTGCGGCAGGTGAACCAGGAGGGGCGGCCGGCGATCTTCTATTTCCACCCGTGGGAAATCGACCCGGGCCAGCCACGGGTCACCGAGGCTCCGCTCAAGTCCCGGTTCCGGCATTACAGCCGGTTGGGTGCGATGGCGGGCAAGCTCAAGGGGCTGATCGCGCGACACGAATGGGGGCGGGTGGACGAGGTCGCTGCGCGCGAGGCGGCGCGGCTCGCATGACGATGGCGTTGCTCGACACGCCTTTGGGGGTGCGAACGGCGGACCTGAGCGATCCGGCCGAGTGCGCGCGGATCGACGCCTTCGTCGCGGCTCGACGCGGCACCCCCTTCCATCGCACCGGCTGGAGCCGGGCGGTCGAGCGCGGGTGCGCGCAGCGTGCGCATTATCTGATCGCCGAAGCCGCGGACGGGGCGCTCATGGGCGTGCTGCCGACGAGCGCGGTGCGATCTCCGTTGTTCGGATCGGCGCTGGTATCGGCGGGATTCGCGGTCGATGGCGGCGTGCTCGGGGACGAGGCGGCGGTCGCACCGCTCGCGGGCGCGGCGTGGGCGCTTGCGGAGGAGCTTGGTTGCCCGACGGTCGAGCTGCGTGGCGGCCCGGTGCCTTCGGGCGATTGGCAGATCGACGCGACGACCTATGTTGGCTTCGTCCGCGCGCTTGCAGCTGAAGATGACGCCGAGCTCAAGGCGATCCCGCGCAAGCAGCGCGCCGAGGTACGCAAGGGGTTCGCGAACGACCTCACCGTGGCGATCGGCACCGAT
>CAMLGC010000015.1 GCA_946479505.1 uncultured Sphingomonadaceae bacterium | reverse complement strand
GCGTGGCGCTATCGCGCGTCGAACAAGGATGCGCCCTACGATCCCGATTGGGACCATTCGACCAAGCTCGAGCTCGTCATCTGGTCGGCGCCGCTTCTCATCATCATCTGCCTGGGTGCGATCACCTGGCTCGGCACGCACGTGCTCGATCCGTATCGCCCGATCGAGCGGCTCGACGGCGCGCGTGCAGTCGATCCGAAGGCAAAGCCGCTCGAGGTCGACGTCGTCGCGCTCGATTGGAAGTGGCTGTTCATCTACCCCGAATACGGCATCGCGACGGTCAACGAGATGGCGGCGCCGGTCGATCGCCCGATCAGGTTCAACATCACCGCGTCGTCGGTGATGAACTCCTTCTACGTCCCCGCGCTCGCCGGGCAGATCTACGCGATGCCCGGCATGGAAACCAAGCTCCACGCGGTCATCAACCAGCCCGGCAGCTACGAAGGCTTCTCGGCCAATTATTCGGGCGCGGGCTTTTCGGGGATGCGCTTCGCCTTCCTCGGGCTCGGCGACGCGCAGTTCGGCCAGTGGATCGCCAAGGCCCGCAGCGATGGCGGCACGCTCGATCGCGCTGCCTATCGGGAGCTTCTCGAACCGAGCGAGAACGTGCCGGTGATGCGCTTCGCCTCGGTCGAGAAGGGATTGTACCAGGCCGCGCTCAACCTCTGCGTCCGCCCCGATCGTCCGTGCATGAACGATACGATGATGAAGGACGCGCGCACCGCCGGCGCGCCGATGCCCGAGGCGGATGCGGCCCCCACCGCCGCCGAAGTCGCCGCGATCGCGCACCGCCCGAGCCGCGCCCGGCCGATCACCGGCGCCGGCCTCGTGCCGCCCGCGGAGCAGCCCGCGCCTGCCCGATCCGCCCAGAACGCCCCTCAGCGCGACCGCGAGAGCCTGTAAGCGATGTCCACGATCCCCGTTCCCACGCCCGACAGCCCGATCTTCGGCCGCCTGAGTTTCGCGGCGCTGCCGCTCCACGAGCCGATCCTCATCGTCACCTTCCTCGGCGTCGCGCTGGGCGGCCTGGTGGTGCTCGGCGCGATCACCAGATTCCGCCTGTGGGGTCCGCTCTGGCGCGACTGGATCACGTCGGTCGATCACAAGAAGATCGGCGTCATGTACATCGTGCTGGGGCTCATCATGTTCCTGCGCGGCTTTTCGGACGCGCTGATGATGCGCGCGCAGCAGGCGATCGCCTTCGGCCCCAACCAGGGCTATCTCCCCGCCGAGCATTACGACCAGATCTTCACCGCGCACGGCGTCATCATGATCTTCTTCGTGGCGATGCCGCTCGTCACGGGGCTGATGAACTATGTCGTGCCCTTGCAGATCGGCGCGCGCGACGTGTCCTTTCCCTATCTCAACAATTTCAGCTTCTGGATGACCGCATCGGGCGCGGTGCTGACGATGGTCTCGCTCTTCGTCGGCGAATATGCGCGCACCGGCTGGCTCGCCTATCCGCCGCTCTCCGGCCTGCAATATTCGCCCGGCGTCGGCATGGATTACTACATTTGGGGGCTACAGATAGCCGGCGTCGGCACATTGTTATCGGGCGTCAACCTGATCGCGACGATCGTCAAGATGCGCGCCCCGGGCATGTCGATGATGAAGATGCCCGTCTTCACCTGGACGGCTTTGTGCACCAACATCCTGATCGTCGCCGCCTTCCCGGTGCTGACGGCGACGCTCGTGCTCTTGAGCCTCGACCGCTACCTCGGCTTCCACTTCTTCACCAACATGATGGGCGGCAACCCCATGATGTACGTCAACCTCATCTGGATCTGGGGCCATCCCGAGGTGTACATCCTCATCCTCCCCATTTTCGGCGTCTATTCGGAGGTCGTCTCGACCTTCTCGGGCAAGCGCCTCTTCGGCTATTCGTCGATGGTGTACGCCACCGTCGTCATCACGATCCTGTCGTACCTCGTCTGGCTCCATCACTTCTTCACGATGGGCTCGGGCGCGAGCGTGAACAGCTTTTTCGGCATCACGACGATGATCATCTCGATCCCGACGGGCGCGAAGATCTTCAACTGGCTGTTCACCATGTATCGCGGCCGCATCCGTTTCGAGCTGCCGATGATGTGGACGCTCGCCTTCATGCTCACCTTCGTGATCGGCGGGATGACGGGCGTGATGCTCGCGGTGCCTCCCGCCGATTTCGTGCTCCACAACTCGCTCTTCCTGATCGCGCACTTCCACAATGTCATCATCGGCGGCGTGCTGTTCGGGCTGTTCGCAGCGATCAATTACTGGTGGCCCAAGGCGACCGGGTTCAAGCTCGACACCAAGTGGGGCAAGCGCTCGTTCTGGCTGTGGGTGTCGGGATTCTGGTGCGCCTTCGCGCCGCTCTACGTGCTCGGCCTGATGGGCGTGACGCGCCGCCTGCGCCATTTCGAGGATCCGAGCCTGCAGATCTGGTTCGTCATCGCTGCGTTCGGTGCGCTGCTGATCGCGGGCGGCATCGCATGCATGCTCATCCAGTTCGCGGTCAGCATCTGGAACCGCGAAAAATTGCGCGACACCACCGGCGATCCGTGGGGCGGCCGCACGCTCGAATGGTCGACCTCGTCGCCCCCGCCCGAATATAATTTCGCCTTCACGCCGATCATCCACGACAGCGATGCCTGGTGGGACATGAAGCACGGCGGCTACGAGCGACCGACCGACGGCTTCCGCCCGATCCACATGCCCAAGAACACCGGCACCGGCTTCATCCTCGCCGCGATCAGCCTCGTGCTCGGCTTCGCGCTGGTGTGGCACATCTGGTGGCTCGCCGCCTTGAGCTTCGCGGGGCTGCTCGCGACCGCGATCGGGCACACGTTCAACTACGCCCGCGATTTCCACATTCCCGCCGACGAGGTGGTCCGCACCGAGACCGCGCGGACGCAGCAGCTCGCGGCGCAAGGCTGAGCTATGACGACGCACGCGATAGACCCCAACGCCCCCGCGCCCGATTTCTACGTCCGCGAGGAGGAACACCATCCGGACGGGTCCAGCACGATGCTGGGCTTCTGGCTTTATCTGATGAGCGACTGCCTCGTTTTCGCGGCGCTGTTCGCCACCTATGCCGTGCTCGGCACTGCGTACGCGGGCGGCCCCGGCCCGCGCGAGCTGTTCGAGCTGCCGCTCGTCGCCGCCAACACGACGATGCTGCTGCTCTCGTCGATCACCTACGGCTTCGCGATGCTGGCGATGGAGAAGAACCAGGTCGGCGCCACGCAAGCCTGGCTGGCGATCACCGGCCTGTTCGGGCTCGGCTTTCTCGGCATCGAGCTCCACGAATTTGCCGGGCTGATCGCCGAAGGCGCGGGGCCGTGGACCAGCGGCTTCCTGTCGGGCTTCTTCACGCTGGTCGGCACGCACGGGCTCCACGTCACCTTCGGCATCGTCTGGCTGGGCACGTTGATGGTGCAGGTCGCGCGGACCGGGCTCATCCCCGCCAACCGCCGCCGGCTGATGTGCCTCAGCATGTTCTGGCATTTCCTCGACGTCGTCTGGATCGGCGTCTTCACCTTCGTCTATCTGATGGGAGTGATCTGATGGCTGACCATGCCCATGACGCCCATGACGCGCACGGCCCCGCCGCGCACGGCACGCTCAAGAGCTACCTGACGGGTTTCGGCCTGTCGGTGGTGCTCACCGCGATTCCGTTCTGGATCGTGATGACCGGCGCGATCCCCGACCGCATGATCGCGGCGCTCGTCGTGCTCGCCTTTGCGGTGGTGCAGATCTTCGTCCACATGGTCTATTTTCTCCACATGAACACGCGGTCGGAGAATGGCTGGACGATGATGGCGCTGATCTTCACCGTGGTGATGGTCATCATCACGATGACGGGATCGATTTGGGTGATGTATCACCTCAACGCCAACATGATGCCGATGACCGCCAGCCACGCGAGCGCCATGCCTTGACGCAAGGCGGCCGCCCCGCGCCGGCGCCGCCTTCTCCTCCCGAGCGCGGCGACCGCTGCCCACGCTCCGCGTTCGCGCTGGTGCTGCTGGCGCTCGCCTTCGCGACATTGATCGCCGGGTTCACCGCGCTCGGCGTGTGGCAGCTCCACCGCCGCACGTGGAAGCTCGACCTCATCGCTCGCGTCGATGCACGCGTCCACGCCGCGCCCGTCCCCGCGCCGGGCCCGGAGCGTTGGGGAGCGCCAAATTGCAAACAGACAGACTCAGCCTCCTCAAGCTCAAGTCTTCCCCGGCGAAGGCCGGGGCCCAGTTACGACCGGCCCGATGCTGGGCCCCGGCCTTCGCCGGGGAAGGACATATCGAGAGTCCCTAACTGCTCTAAGCTGACCGCCGAAAATGCGGCCTACCGCCATGTAGCCGTCCAGGGCCAGTATCGCGGCGGCGCGACGCTCGTCTCCGCCAACACCGAGCTCGGCCCCGGCTTCTGGGTGCTCTCGCCGCTTCGCACCGCGCGCGGTTTCACCGTGCTCATCAATCGCGGTTTCGTGTCATCCGCCACGCATGGCATCGCACCGCCCGCAGGCACTGTCCGCGTCACCGGCCTGCTCAGGATGAGCGAGCCGAAAGGCGCCTTCCTCCGCCCCAACGATCCCGCCGCGAATCGCTGGCATTCGCGCGATGTCGCCGCGATCGCCAAAGCAAACCGGCTGGGGCAGGTCGCCCCCTATTTCATCGACGCCGACCGCGGCACCGAACCGAACGGCCCTGTCGGCGGCCTCACCATCATTCACTTCCGCAACGCGCACCTCAGCTACGCGCTCACCTGGTTCGCGCTCGCCTTGCTCAGCGTGGTCGGCGCGGTCATCCTGTTCCGCCACGAGGCACGCGCGCGGCGGGGGAGGGGGACATGATCGGGGAAGCCACGCCATCCCACCCGCGCGGGGCAGGGCGCGCCAATTTTCGGCAGCTCATCATGCTGCGCTGGCTCGCCGTCTCGGGTCAGCTCGTCACGGTCCTGATCGTCGCCTTCGCGATGGGCGTCGCGCTACCGATCGTGCCGATGCTCGTCATCATCGGTCTCCTCGTCGCGCTCAACCTCGTCAGCACCGCGCGGCTCGCCAAGGCGCGCAGCATCGCCAACGGCGAGGTGCTCGGCGCGCTGCTGCTCGACGTCGCCGCGCTCACTGCGCTCCTTTACCTGAGCGGCGGCGCGACCAACCCCTTCGCCTCGATCTTCCTCCTCCAGGTCGTGCTCGGCGCGATCCTGCTCGACACCCGCCTGGCCTGGATCCTCGTCGCAGCGACCGCGGCCTGTTTCGTGCTGCTCGTGCTCACCCATCGCACCCTGATGCTGCCCGCGAACTTCCGCATCGGCCTGTTCGATCTCTACATCCTCGGCGCGCTCGTCAGCTTCGTGCTCGTCGCGATGCTGCTCGTCTTCTTCGTAACGCGCATCAACGCCAATTTGCGCGCCCGCGACGCCCGCCTCGCCGCCTTGCGCCAGCAGGCCGCCGAGGAAGATCATATCGTCCGCATGGGCTTGCTCGCCTCGGGCGCCGCGCACGAATTGGGCACCCCGCTCGCGCTCGTCTCGGTCGTGCTCAACGACTGGGCGAAGATGCCCCAGTTCGCCAAGCCCGAGCTCGCCGAGGAGCTGGGCGAGGCGCAGGCCGCGCTCGCGCGCTGCAAGGCGATCGTCACGGGCATCCTCGTCTCGGCGGGCGAGGCGCGCGGCGAGAACCCGGTCGTCACCACGCTTTCTGCGTTCATCGCCGACACCGCCGACGAATGGCGCGCGCAGAATAGCGGTCGCGCGCTCATCCTGCGCGACGAGGCGCCCGGCAATGTCGAGATCGTCTCCGATGCCGCGCTCAAGCAGGTGCTCTGGAACGTCCTCGACAATGCCCGCGACGCCTCGCGCAAGGCGATCGTGCTCGTCGCACGGCGCGATGCCGACAGCCTCGTTTTCGAGGTCCGCGACGAAGGCCCCGGCTTCACCTCCGACATGCTCGAGCATTTCGGCCGCCCTTACGCCTCGACCAAGGGCAGGACAGGGGGCGGGCTCGGGCTGTTCCTGGTCACCAACGTGATGCGCAAGCTCGGCGGCCGCGTCACCGCGCGAAACCGGCCCGAGGGCGGCGCGCTGGTCTGCCTGGAGCTGCCGATCGCCGCGCTCGCGCTTGCGCGCAAGGAGGGAAGGAATGGCTGACCGCACCCTGCTGATCGTCGAGGACGATCTCGATTTCGCCAAGACGCTCAAACGCTCGTTCGAGCGCCGCGGCTACCGAGTCGATCATGCCGCCGACCCCGAGGCGATGGAGGAGATCATCGCGCGCGAAACGCCCGATTACGCCGTGGTCGATCTCAAGCTGGGCGCCGCCTCGGGCCTCCCCTGCGTCGAGCGCCTCCACGCCGCCGCGCCGGCGATGCGGATCGTCGTCCTCACCGGCTATGCCAGCATCGCGACCGCGGTCGAGGCGATCAAATTGGGGGCCTCGCACTATCTGGTGAAGCCTTCCAACACCGACGATATCGAACAGGCGTTCGGCCGCGCCGAGGGCGATCCCGAAACCCCGCTCGCCTCGCGCGCGACCTCGATCAAGACGTTAGAGTGGGAACGCATCCACGAGGTGCTGGTCGAGACCGGCTTCAACATTTCCGAAGCCGCCCGCCGCCTCGGCATGCACCGCCGCACCCTCGCGCGGAAGCTGGAAAAGCAGCAGGTGCCCTAAATTCGATCCTCCCCTGCAAGGGGAGGGGGACCGCTCGCGAAGCGAGTGGTGGAGGGGTGTCCCCGCTAATGGTTACACCCCTCCGTCAGCACTTCGTGCTGCCACCTCCCCTTACAGGGGAGGATTAAGCTACTCCCCCTTCACCGGCTTCCCGCCCGGCTTCCATTCGGGCTCGAAATCGCTGTTCGCGAGCCACTGCATCGGCGCAATCAGCGACTGGATCGCCTTGGTCATGAAGTCGAAATCGATATTCTCGTAGGTGTCGGTCGCCTTGTGATAGGTCGGCGTCACCGCCCAGCCCGAAAAGGTGTGCGCGACGATCCCCTTGAGCGCGAGCGAGTAGTTGTCGGACCGCTGGAAGAAATGCTGCTCCGGGTACGGATCGGCCGTCACCAGCCCGCCATGCGCCTTGATCGCCTCGCCGAGGTTCGACCGCTCGAACCCCGTCATCATCAGCGTGTCCTTCGGCAGCTTGGGGTCCTGCGCGCCGATCATCTCGAACTCGATATTGGCGACGATCTGGTCGAGCGGCACCGGCGGGTGCTCGCCGAAATAGCGCGAGCCGTAGAGGCCCATCTCCTCGCTGCCGTAGCACACGAACAGGATGCTCCGCCTGGGCGCCTCGCCGTGCGCGAGCGCATGCGCGATCTCGAGCACCGCGGTCGTGCCCGAGGCATCGTCGTTGGCGCCGTGCATGATCGTCCCGTCGGGCCGCACGCCGAGATGATCGAGATGCGCGGTGAAGAGAAGCGTCCCCGCGCTCGGATCGGTGCCCGCGAGGTATCCGATCGCGTTGGTGGTGATCGCCTCGTCCTTGACGAGCTTGGGGAAGCTCAGCTCGACCTTTGCGCCCGGCTGCTTCGCGAGCGCATCGAACGCATCCGCAGGAAGCGTCGCGAACGCCGTGTCGGCCTCGGGCGTCTGGTCTTCGAGATAGGAGGGCAGCCGCGGTGCCCCGCCGAGCGCCTCATAGGCCTTGCGCGTCGCTTCGCTCTCGCGGACCAGCAGCAGCCCGATCTGCTTCGCGCTCGCCGCGCGGAAGAGCGCTATCGGGTTGGTCTCACCGGCATCGATCAGCACCACCTCGCCTGCGGGCAGCGCGCCGGGATCGCTCGACGGCGCAACCGTGACCGTGCCGCCCATCGGCACGCCCGGCGCGATGAGCACCGTCGGCGCCGCGACGGCCTTGCCGTTCACCGTCAGTTGCGCCGGCCCGCCCGGCTTGAGCGTGATGATCGTCGCCTTCTGGAGATAGCTGTCCATCCCCGGCGCATGGCCGAGGCCGTAGCTCAGGAACTCCGACGCCACATACGCCGCCGCGATCGCCTCGTCGCGCGTCGCGCTGCCGCGCCCCTGGAGCGCATCGCTCGCGAGGAACGCCTCGTGCGCGCGCACCCATTGCTCGAGCACCACCCAGTCGCCCGATTCCTGCGCGACCGCCGGCGTCGTCGCCAACATCGCCGCGCCCAGCGAAAGCCCGATCATCCTGCGCATTCTTGATCCTCCCCGTCTGAAGCACCGGTCTTGGCCGCGCGTCGAAAGACCGTCAAGCGAGGCCATTCGCCAGCCCGTGCCGATCGGGCGCTCCGCGGCTGAACCGCTGGCCGCCCTCGCGTGTTGTCCCCCCACGAGGAGAAGCACCATGAAAGACAATAGCGGCCAGGGCGATTCCAAGAACAACCTTCGCGATCCCACGCTCAAGGAGCACGAGACCGAGGGCATCCCGCAGCGGCGCAAGGGCGATTTCACCGAAGGCGCCGACGCCGACGAGATCGTCGGCAATGCCAAGGAGCGGGGCGAAGACCCTTCGCCCTCCGGCCGCGCGCGCGGCGAGACGTCGACCGCCAACGATCCCAACGCTTGAGGAGCATTCCCGATGAGCGACCCCGACACGATCGAGATGATCCACGAAGACGACCTTCCCGGCCATGAGAGCGAGCTCGAGCCCAAGCCCGACTGGCAGCCGCGCTATCCCGGCTCGGGGCGGTTGAAGGGCAAGGTGGCGATCGTTACCGGCGGCGACAGCGGCATCGGCCGCGCGGTCGCCGCGCTCTACGCGCGCGAGGGTGCGAACGTCGCCATCGTTTACCTCTGCGAGCATGACGACGCGAAGAAGACCGCCGAGATCGTCCAGAACGAGGGTCGCGAGGCGCTCACCATCGCGGGCGATATCGGCGACAAGAGCTTCTGCGATTCCGCGGTTCGCCAGGTGATCGACAAATGGGGCCGGCTCGACGTGCTGGTCAACAATGCCGGCGAGCAGCACCCCGACAAGACCATCGAGACCATCACCGAAGAGCAGCTCCGCCGCACCTTCCAGACCAACATCTTCGGCATGTTCTTCATGACGCAGGCCGCGCAGCCGCACCTGAAAAACGGCGCCGCGATCGTCAACACGACCAGCATCACGATGTACCAGGGCTCGAAGGCGCTGCTCGATTATTCGAGCACCAAGGGCGCGATCACCGCCTTCACCCGCAGCCTGTCGGAAAACCTGATTTCCGACGGCATCCGCGTCAACGCGGTCGCGCCCGGCCCGATCTGGACCCCGCTCAACCCGTTCGGCGGCGCCGATCCGAAGAAGGTTGCCCATTTCGGCGAGAACACCCCGATGGGCCGCCCCGGCCAGCCCAACGAGGTCGCCCCCAGCTTCCTGTTCCTCGCCTGCGAGGATGCGAGCTACATGTCGGGCCAGGTGCTCCACCCCAACGGCGGGACGGTGGTCGGGGGATAGGACCTCGATCTGTCCTCACCCTTCCGGCGCTTCGCGCCTCCCTCCCTCTCCTGACAGGAGAGGGAAGGGGCCCGCGCAGCGGCGTGGGAAGGGTGAGGACAGATTAGTCTCGCAACCACCCCTCCAGCCAAGCCCGATGCCGCGGCGCCCGCGCCACCACCTCGTCGATCGCGGCGCGCACCCTTGCGCTCGCCTCCGCGAACCGCTCCGGCGCCACGGCATCCGCCGCCGCGCTCGCCCGCTCGGGCACAACCCCGTTGCCGATCAGCAGGCCAAGCCAGTCGTCGAGCCGCATCGGATCGCCGTCGCGCGCCGGCAGAACGCCGCGCTCGCGGAACAGCGCCAGCGCATGCGCGAGCTCGGGCGGCGGCTCGACCGCGGACGTCGCCCGCCAGAACGGCTCGTTCCGTCGCGACGTCGCATAACGTGCGATCACCGCATCACGCACCAGCTCGGCGTCGATCGCCCACCGCCGGTTATACTCCGCCAGCTCCACCTCCGCGAAGTCGGTGTCGGGCAGGCTCGCGACGATCCGCTCGATCGTCATCGCCGCGAGCCGCAGCCCCGGCGCGCCGAGCGGCTCGAGGCTCGCCGCCGCATCGCCGACCGCGACGCAATTTCCGATCCACCCGCAGGCGCGGCGCCCCTGCGCGAACGCGATCAGCCGCGCCTCGGGCACTCCGAACGCCGCCCGCTCCGCTTCGGCCGAGGTGAAGCCGCTCGCATACAGATGCAGTGCGATCGTGCGCGAGCGAAGCGGCGCGATCAGCCGCCAGCCCGTGCCATGCGCCTCGGCAAGATCGACCACCGGCGGCTCGGGATCGGGCGGCGCATCGGCGACGAGCGCACGGTCGATCGGGAGCCACCCGGACCAGCTTTGGATCGCATCGCCCCCCGGCAGCGCCGACAGCAACCGCGCGTCCGCCCCCGTCGCATCGACATAGAGGTCCGCCGCCACTGCCGCGCCGCCGACGCGCAGGTGCGTCAGGCGCTCGCCCTCGCTTGCCACCTCCATCTCTCCGGAGAGCTGCCGAACCCCGAGCGCCCGCGCCATCGCGCGCAGGGCGTCGCGCAGCAGCATGGAATCGAACCCGAACCCCGCCTCGAATCCGGGCACGCCCCGCACCGGCTCCGCATAGCGCCCCGCTCGCGCCAGCATTGCCGCGGTGGAATAGTCCTGAAACGGCGCGACGCTGCCCGCCGCCGCCGCGCGCGCCCAAAGCTGGTGGAACGGCACGCCGTCGATCGCCGCTCCATGCGCCCCGAAGCATTCGCTGTGGTCGCGCGCACTCCAGCCGCGCACATGCTGCCCCAGCCGCAGCACGCCGCCTGCCTTCGCCGCCAGATGCCGCGCGTCGATCCCCAGCCCCGCCAGCGTCGCGCCGAAATGGGGCCATGTCCCCGCGGTGCAGTCCTCGATCGACGGTGCGCTTCCCGCGGGCTCGACGACCGTCACCGCGACGCCCGGCACGCGTCGGGCGAAGCTCACCGCCGCCAGCCACGCCACCGCGCCGCTCCCGGCGACCGCGATCGAGCGGATCGGCGCCGCCATCCTCAGGCCGCCGCCGCGCCATAAGCGGCGAGCGCAGCGCGCGCATCCGGCATTGCCTCGGCGGCAGCGGCCAGCGCCTCCTTCAACCGGTCGAGCGCGGGGCCGAGCGTCGCCGGCGGCATCGCGTCGGCGCGCGGGTCATAGCCCTCGGGCAACACCCCCTGGCCGAGGAACAGCGCCACCCAGCTCGCGTCGAGGAACAGCCCCATCGTCCGGTCCTGCAACCGCCCGCGCGCGCGAAACAGGGCAATCCGGTCGGTGAGCCGCTGCGGCATATCCATCGTGCGCACCTGATCCCAGAACGACGAATCGTCGCGCCTCGTCGCGGCATAATGGAGGATCAGAAAATCGCGGACGTCGTCATATTGCGCATCGATCGCACGGTTGATCTCGGCGCGCTCGGTGTCGCTCCAGCGCCCGTCCGGAAATAATTCCAGCAGCGCCTGCACCGCCACCTGCGCGAGATAGATGCTCGTCGATTCGAGCGGCTCGAGGAACCCGCTCGACAGTCCGATCGCGATCACGTTGCCCACGCAGCTCCGAACGCGCCGTCCGGTGCGAAATCGCAGCACCCGCGGTTCGGCAAGCGCCGGGCTCTCGATCGCGTCGAGCAACGCAGCCGCCGCCGCGTCGTCCGAACAATGCGCGCTCGAATAGACATAGCCGTTGCGCACGCGGCGCTGGAGCGGGATTCGCCAGCGCCAGCCGAACGGCATCGCGATCGCCTGCGTATAGGGCGTCAGCGGCCCCGCATCCTCGCACGCCGCGGTGACCGCGCGGTCGCACGGCAGCCAGCGCGACCAATCCTCCCACGCCTCGCCGAGCGCGTCCCCCAGCAGCAGGCTGCGGAACCCCGAGCAATCGACGAACAGCTCGCCCTCGATCCGCTCGCCGCTCGCCAGCGTCACCGCCGCGACATCGCCGCCGGCGTCGCGCTCCACCGACACGATCCGCCCCTCGGTCCGCCGCGCGCCCGCGGCTTCGGCGATGTCGCGCAGAAATGGCGCAAACCGCGTCGCGTTGAAATGATACGCCCAGTCGTACGGCTGGATTTGCCCGGGCGCGTCGTGCGCGGGCGCCCGCGCGAACCGTCCCTCGCGCGCCGCGACGATCGGCAGCGAAAAGGCGTCGGGCGCCGCGTCGCGCCCCATCGCCCGCGCCCGCGTCAGGAAATGGTGGAAGCCGATCCCCTCGATCGCCTGCCCGAACACGCCGAACGGGTGCATGTACGCATCGCCGATCCGGCCCCAGTCGCGAAACTCGATGCCGAGCTTGTAGGTGGCGTGCGTCGCCGCCATGAAGGCGGCCTCGTCGATCCCCAGCATCTCGTTGAACGCGCGGATGTGCGGCAGCGTCGCCTCGCCGACCCCGACGATCCCGATCTCGGCCGATTCGATGAGCGTGACCGCCGCGCGCCCGGGCAGCCGCCGCGCGAGCGCCGCCGCGGTCATCCACCCGGCGGTCCCCCCGCCGACCACCACGACCCGCACCCTGTCCCGCCCCTCGCGCATCGCGGGCAGTGTCGCCGCTCGATAGCGCTAACGCAAGCGCCCCGTCAGCCGTCGCGACCGAGCACGCGGCGTACCGTCTCTCCCCATTCGGGTGCGTCGATCCGGCGCAGCAGCGCCCGGTTGACGCCCTCGCGCCGGGTGCTCCCCTGCGGCAGCGCGAAGGCGTAATCCTGTCGTCCGAAGGTGCCGGGGAGAAGCCGCAGATCGCCGTCGTCGCGCCGATTGACGAGATAGCGCAGGATCGGCCGATCATAGACGAACGCCTGAATCTCGCCCGCCGCCACCGCGTCGAGCCCTGCCGCCACGCTTGGATACCTGCGGAAGCCGATGTCGTTCTCGTCCAGCCAGTCCTCGCTCGAGGAGCCCGCGATCGATCCCACCGCGGCGCCGGCCAAGTCGTCCTGCCCCCGGATCGCCCCGCCGATCCGGCTTTCGGTCAGCGACGAGGCGATCAGTCCGGTGAAGGTCGAGATGATGATGACGGCCGCGAACATCCACACCACCGCGATCGCCCGCCCGGCCGTGGTGCGCGGCGCCTTGTCGCCATAGCCCACCGTCGTCATCGTCACCGCCGAAAACCAGAACCCCGATCCGATCCCGCGCCATCCCGGCGCGAACTGATCGGCATTGGCCCGCCGCTCGACCGCCCAGAACACCGCTCCGATGGCGAGCAGCACCCCGCCGAGCAGCAGCACCGCCGACAGGAAGCTCCAGGTGAAGAAGTTGCGGAAAAGCACCAGCCATCCCGGCGGCGCCTTGCCGGTCACGATGCCGAACCCGGTCGTGTAGTAGGGATGCGTGAAATCGATCGCCCGCTCGCGCCGTGGCGTCACCGTGAGCGCCCCCACGCTGGCATCGTATCGGCCAGAGGCGACGCCGTTCACCATCCCCGCCAGGTCGGTCTCCTCGAACCGCGACGGCACCCCCAGATCGCGACCGATCCCACGCCACAGGTCGATCGCGAGCCCGGACCATTCGCCGTCCGGTCCCCGGATCGCGAACGGCGGCGCCTCGTGCGTGGCGACGACGAGCGTGCCATTATCGGCGGCGGCGACACCTTGCGCACATACGGGCGTGGCGAACAGGAGAGCGATCAGGAATGCGCCGCACGCGCATAAGCGGGGAAGGGCCTGGCGCGACGCATCGTTCATTCGTTGCGGACTCCTCGTGTCGATCGGGACGATGCGGCCATTCTACCGATCACGGCGAGCTTGTCTAAAGGGGGAAGCTCTCCGAACCCAGCCGACCGGATATCGAGAGACAGGTGGGCAACCGTTCGAGATCATCTCTTCGGCATCGATCCACCCGTCGCTTTGACGGTGCTCGGAAAACCATATAGGATATTTTTACCTGTCCTACACGCGGCTTTTCTGGTTCAAGCTGTCGGATGACCCAGGACAGCAAACCCGTTCCGCCCGCGCGAAAGCCGCGCCGTACTCGCGATACGCCGTTCGAGATGCCCGCCTTCGATCCCGTGCCTGTGCGTCCGAGGCATGACGGCTGGACTCCCGACAAGCAGATCGACTTCATCGAGGCGCTCGCCGCCTCGGGGTGCGTCGAGGATGCGTGCCGGTCGGTCGGCGTGGCGAGCTCGTCCGCCTATCGCTTGCGCGCGCGCGCCGACGCGCAGTCGTTCCGCTACGCGTGGGATTTCGCGCTCGATTACGCGATTATGCGGCTTAGCGACGCGGTGTTCTCGCGCGCGATTCACGGCGTCGCGCGGCCGGTCTTCTACAAAGGGGAGGTGGTCGGGGAGCGGCGCTACTATGACGAGCGTCTCGCCATGTGGCTCCTCCGGCATCGCGATCCGGTTCGCTATGGCGCCTGGCGCGACGATCACACCTATGAGCGGCATCCCGACGGCCTGGCATTGTCGCTCTCGCTGGCGATCAATCGCCTCACCGACGATGCCTGTCTGAACGAGATCGGGGCGCCGCCAGGCAAGCCTTTGCCGCTACAGTTCGAGCATAAAATCTCGCCCGAGGAAGAGCGCGAGATCGCCGAGCAACGCGAGGATCGCCGCGTCGCCCAGAGGAAAGCGCGCGAAGCTGCCGCGATCGATGCCGATCTCGATCGCTGGGCCGCCGCGTGCGCCCGCGATCAGGCGGAGGGAAAGTCAGGGGGGACGTAGCGCTGCTTTCGCTGCGTTCCGGATCATTCCCCGGGGTGGTAACGCCGCTCGGTATGGCCTTTCAGTTGGTCGGGCGTGAAATAGACCGTGCGCAGATTGCCCGAGGCGTAGCGCGTCGCTTCGTCGTTGAAATGCGGTGAGGCGGGGTCGCCGCTTTCGCCGCCCGCGGTGATCGCGCGGGCGTGGACCTGGTCGCCGAACTCGACCACCGCGACAAAGCTGTTGCCGCTCGTCCCGTAATATTTGTTCGTGTTGGGATAGCTGCGCGCACCGAACGAGGCGAGGCTGCCCCAGCGCGACGAGACGAAGGGCACGGGGATGCTCGGCTTGGCGTCGTCGAAATGCGGGTCGATCGAATCGTCGAGCCGCTGGAAGCGGTTGATCTTGCCCCACGGCACGCGCCAGCTTCCGAAGTCGCGCGTCAGTCGCCCGGTTGCGTCGGCGAGCGAATCGAGTTTCTGCGCCGGCGTCGCCGCAGCCATCGCGTCATAGACGCTGGTGCCCGCGTCGGCGGCGGCCGGGGCGGCGGTTTCCCACAGGTCTTCCGCCCAAAAGACCGCGAGCGAGGTCGGCGCCGAGTCCGCGCCCCACCGGAAGTTCCAGTCGCGCAGCAGCGCGATCTGCGCGGCGGTCTCGGCCTTGAGCGGGTTGCTTGCGGGCATCGCATCGAAATCGGCGACCAATGGCGGGATCAGTCTCGCGAAGGCGGGCAGGTACGAATCGAACGCCGCGATCTGGAGCTTGTCGAGCGTGAAATCGTGCCGGTCCTTCAGCACCATCGCCCCGTGCGGGCCGCGCGGGTTCTCGCCCCATTGGTCCATGTATCGAGGAAAGTCCTTTGCGACCGGGCTGTCGGGCCCCGCCGCTGTCCACGGCCAGTCGTTGCTGTTCTTCACCCAGCCGATCCCCGGATTGACGACCTGCGGCAGCTTGTCGAGCGGGGTGAGGCCCTTCCAGTCGGTCGCCGGATTGCTGCCGTCGACGGGGTGCGTGTAATCGAAGCGGTCGTCGCGCAGCGGCACGAACTGCGGGTGGAGATAGGCGATCGTCCCCTTGTCGTCGGCGTAGATCGTGTTGTTCGACGAATTGGCCTTGAGCTGCATCACCTTCATGTAGCTCGCGAAATCGTCTGCCTTGGTGCGCAGGAACGATTGCTCGAGCGCAGGCACGGGCGTGTTCATCAGCGCTGTCGTGATCCACTTGCCGCCCGCCTCGCGCACGACGGGTCCGTGGTGCGTGCGATAAACGGTGAAGGTCCGATGATCGAGGCTGCCATCGGCCGTGCGGTAGGCGAGGGTGACCTGCGAGGTGGTGACGGGGCGCAGCTCGTCGCCATATTCGTAGAGGATCTTGCCATCCTTCTTGACGATCGTCTCCGCGAATTCGTCGACCACATCGACCCCGCTCGACGTGTGCATCCAGCCGAGGTGCGGGTTGAAGCCCTGGTAGATGAAGAACTGCCCCCAGGTCGACGCGCCATAGGCATCGAGCCCCTCGTCGCTCGACATCTGAAGCTCGGAGCGGAAGAAGAACGACGTATGCGGATTGATGAGCAGCAGCGCGTGGCCGTCCTTCGTGTTCTTCGGCGCGATCGCGATGCCGTTCGAGCCGGAAGGCTCGCGGAAGACGCTGGGGCCCTCATTCGCCGCGAGCGGCACCGGCTGGCCTTCGTAGAAAGCGCGCAGGCGGCTGAGCGAGATGCGCTCGATATCGCCGCCGATGCTGCCTTCGGAAAAGCTCAGCGCCATCCACGGCTCGAAATGGGTGAAGACCTTCGGTTTCACCTCCGGATGCGTCGCGAGATAGTAATTGAGCCCGTCGGCCCAGGCGTCCATCAGCTCCTTGAGCCACGCCGGGCTCGCGGCGTATTTGGCCTGGAGATCGACCGGATCGATATAGAGCCGCTGGCGCAGATCCTGCCAGATCGCGGAAACGCCCTCGCCCTCCGCGGTGCGGCCGAGCGCGGTGATGTAGTTGGTCTCGACGCGATTGAAGTCGTCCTCGGCCTGCGCGTAGATCGCGCCGAACACCGCATCCGCATCGCTATGCCCGTGGACGTGTGCGATCCCCCAATCGTCGCGGACGATCTGCACGCGCGCCGCTTCGGCCTGCAAGCGCGCAAGGTCCGGATCGGCGGCGAACGTTGGCGCGGCGACGAGCGATCCGGCGAAGGCGAGGGCGAGCAGGGGCATGCGCATCAGGGCAAATTCTCCTTGAGTTCGTCGAGCCAGGGCGTGGCGACTCCATCCGAAGGCGCGCGCCAGTCGCCACGTGGGGACAGCGCGCCGCCGCCCGAAACCTTGGGGCCGTTGGGAAGCGCCGAGCGCTTGAACTGGCTGAATCCGAAAAAGCGCTTCAGGAACACCTCCAGCCAGTGCCGGATCGCGTCCAGATCGTATTCGCGCCGGCCAGCCTCGGGAAAGTCGATCGGCCAGCGCCCGGCCTCGACGTCGCGCCACGCGTGCCAGGCGAGGAACGCGACCTTCGACGGCGCGAGGCCGTAGCGGACGATATAATGAAGAAAGAAATCGTGCAGCTCGTAGGGGCCGATCAGGCTCTCGGTCGATTGCACCTCGCCGTCGTCGGTCGCGGGGACGAGCTCGGGGCTGATCTCGGCGCCGAGGATGTCGGTGAGCACCGCGTCGGTCTCGGCGTCGAACTGGTGGGTCTTGACCGCCCAGCGGATCAGGAACTGGATCAGCGTCTTGGGCACGCCGGCATTGACGCCGTAATGGCTCATCTGGTCGCCGACGCCGTAGGTACACCAGCCGAGCGCGAGCTCGGACAGATCGCCAGTGCCCACGACGAGGCCGTTATGCCGGTTGGCAAGGCGGAACAGGTAATCGGTCCTGAGCCCCGCCTGGACGTTCTCGAAGGTGGTGTCGTACACCTTCTCGCCCCGCGCGAAGGGGTGGTCCATGTCGGCGAGCATCTGCCTGGCGGCGGGGCGGATGTCGATCTCCTCGGCCGTCACGCCGAGCGCCTTCATCAACCGCCACGCATAGTCCTTGCTCTTGGCACCGGTTGCGAAGCCCGGCATCGTGTAGCCGAGGATGTGGCTGCGCGACAGGCCGAGCCGGTCCATCGCCTTGGCCGCGACGATCAGCGCGTGGCTCGAATCGAGCCCGCCCGAAATGCCGATCACCAGATGCGCGACCCCCGTCGCCGCGATCCTCTTGAGCAGCCCCTCGACCTGGATATTGAACGCCTCGTAGCAATCGGCGTCGAGCTTTTCGGGCGTGTTGGGGACGAATGGGAAGCGTCGGATCGTGCGGGTGAGGCCGACATCGACGCACTCCGCCCCATGCTCGAAGCCGATGCGGCGAAAGCGCGTCTCGGGGTGGCCGGCAAGCGCGGCGCTATCGTTGAAGGTGCCGGTGCGCTCGCGTTCGAGCAGCAGGCGGCCGCAATCGACATCCGCAATCAGGATCTCCGGCTCGTGCCCGAAGCGGTCCGATTGCGCGAGCAGGTCGCCCAACTCATGGATCAGCCCCTGGCCGTCCCAGGCGAGGTCGGTCGTGCTCTCGCCCGGCCCCGACGCCGAATAGACGTAGGCGCTCAGCGTCCGCACCGAATGCGCCGCCGCCAGCGTCTCTCGCTCGCGCGCCTTGCCGATGACGATGTTGGAGGCGGAGAGATTGCAGCAGATCACGGCGCCCGCGAGCGCGCCATAGGTGGAGGGCGGGATCGCCGACCAGTAATCCTCGCAGATCTCCGCATGGAAGACGAAGTGCGGCAGGTCGGTCGCCGCGAAGATCAGGTCGGTGCCGAAGGGCGCTTCCTGCCCCGCCACCTCGATCGAAAGGCCGGTGAGCCCCGCGCCGGGCGCGAACCAGCGCTTCTCGTAATATTCGCGGTAATTGGGGAGCACGCTCTTGGGTACCACGCCGAGCACCCGCCCGCGCGAAATCGCGACCGCGCAATTGTAGAGCCGCCCGTTCCTCGGCAGCGCGGCGCCGACGAGCAGCACCGGGCTGAGCTCCCGGCTTGCCTCGACGATGCGGGCGAGCGCCTGCTGCGTCGCATGCTGGAGCCCGGCCTGGAGATGCAGGTCGTCGATCGCATACGAGCTGACATTGAGCTCGGGAAAGACGAGCAGGTCGGCATGCGCGTCGTGCCCGGCTTGGGCAAGCGCGATGGTCGCCTCGGCATTGGCGGCGGGATCGCCGGCGGTCGCGCGCGGCGTGCAGGCGCCGACTCGGACCATCTCGTGCGCGTGGATGGAAAAGAAACGGTGCGTGCGGTGCTCGGCCATCGGGCATGCACCGTAACGACCTTTCCCGGCCTGCGCTATCCGCGAGTGAGACGGAACCGATGGAATTGAGGCACGTTTTCGAGCCCGCCGCGCATGATCGCTCGGCGCAGGTCGCAGGCATTTTGCCCGCGGCCTTCAGGCGCTTATGCGATCGCTACCAGAAGATTCACGTTGCGTCGGCGCGTGCAGGCTGTAGAGGGCGGTCCCCGGAACGCTGGGGAATCCTGAGTTTGCGTGTGCGCTTGAATTGCCGGCAGAAGATGCGCGTGCCGGCGCTGCTGGTCGGCGCCGCTGCGATGGCCGGAACCACTTTCCCGCTGAGTGCTGCCGAGGGTCAGACGACGCCGTCCGGCCCGCCGCCGGTCGTGCAGAGCGCGCCGCCGGTGGTCCAGACGATACCGCCGCAGGGATCGGTTGCGCCGAGCCCGCTCAGCCAGGGCCTGCCGCCGGTCGTCCAGCCCGCCCCGACCACGATCGAGACGACGCCGCCGCCTTCACCGAGTGCGATGGACAGCACACCCAGCTCGCTGACGATCCGGAACACGTTGCCCGCGCCGGCGCAGGGCACCCCGGCCGAAGTGCCGCAGGCGCTGCCCGAGCCTACCGCGGAACCGCTTGCGATCGATCCGGCGGAGGATCCGATCCTGCGGCTCGCGCGCTCGTCGGTCGCGGCCGATTTCTTCCAGTCGGCGATCGCCGACGCGGTGCGGCGCAACCCCGATCTCGACGCCGCGCTGGCGCAGCAGGATCAGGCGCGCGCCGCACGTGCCGAGGCGCGCTGGGGGCAGCTCCCCGTTGTCGATCTCTCGATCACCAATTTCCAGACGCTCTCGCGCGCCTTCTCCAACGACCCGAACAATGTGATCGAGCGCTCGCGGCCGCGCCATCGCACCGACGCGCAGCTCAACATCCAGCAGTCGCTGTGGGATTTCGGCGCCACCAAGGACCGCATCAAGGCCGCGCACCGCCGGCTCGACGCCGCCACGCACAACATCGACGATTCGGCCGCGCAGGTCGCGATCCAGGCGATCAGCGCGTGGTATGACGTGTTCGGCTATGGTGCGCTGGTCCAGTTGGGTGAGGGGTTCGTCGCCGCGCAGGCGTCGCTCAGGGAGCAGATCGAGGAGCGGATCCGGCAGGGCGCGTCCGCCCCCGGCGACGCCGCGCAGGTCGAAAGCTATATCGCCTCGGCGAACAGCCGGCTGGCGGATTATCGCCGTTCGCTGGCCAATGCGCGCGCGCGCTTCGAGCAACTGACCGGCCATCCCGCGCCCGAGGCGCTGGGCCGCGCGCCGATCCTCGATGCGCCCGAATTGACGCTCGACGCAGCCAAGCTCCAGGCCGCCAAGATTCCCTCGGTGCTCGCGCAGAAGCAGCTCGCCAATGCCTCGCGCTACGACGCCAAGGCGGCGCGCGCCGACGTGCTTCCCAGGGTCACCGGCGGGATCAACGCCGGCCGCTATGGCCTGATCGAGACCGAGCGCGATTACGACATTCGCGCCAATGTCGCGCTGACGATGCGGTTCGGCGGCGGCGGTGAACAGCGCGCCGATCAGGCCGCGGCGCGCGCGCGCGGTGCCCAGGCGCAGTATGACGGCACGCGCGAGAAGGCGGTACGCGATGCCGCGATCGCCTGGTCCGATGTCGAGGCGCTCGAGGACGAGGTCGCCGCGCTGGAGACGAACTATATTTCCAGCCGCCGGTCGCGCGACGTTCTCGCCGAACGCTTCCGCGTATCGCGCGGCACCTTGTTCGACCTGCTCCAGTCGGAGAACAACTATTTCCAGGTCGCCGGCCAGTATATCGTCGCCGTGACTCAGCTCGATACCGCGCGCTATGTGCTGCTCGCGCGGACGGGGCAGTTGCTCGACACGCTCGACATCGCCGAAGCGGCGAGGGGGATGCAATGACCGACCACAGGATCGCGGAGGAGCGCAAGCCACGTTTCGCGCGGTGGATCACCGAGCCGATGCTGCGCAACAAGCAGACCTACATCAAGGTCGCCGCGGCGGCCGCGCTCATCAACGTCTTCGGGCTCGTCACCTCGCTGTTCTCGATGACGGTCTATGACCGCGTCGTTCCCAATCACGCCATGTCGTCGCTGACCGCGCTCGCGATCGGCTTCGTCATCGTCATCGTCTTCGATTTCACGTTGCGCATCCTGCGCGCCTATTTCGTCGACATGGCGGGCGCGGACATCGATCATGATATCGGCGGATCGGTGTTCGAGCGACTGATGGCGATCCGGCTCGACATGAAGCGCGGCTCGGTCGGCGCGCTCGCCGGGTTGATGCGTGAGCTCGAGACGCTGCGCGATTTCTTCGCCAGCGCCACGATGTCGGCGATCGTCGACGTGCCCTTCATCTTCGTGACGCTGACCTTCATCGGCATCATCGGCGGCAAGCTCGTGTTCGTGCCGCTCGTCATCGTGCCGATCGTCGTCCTCACCGCGTGGCTCACGCAGCCGGCGATGGATCGGCTGGCGGCGCGGACGATGAACGAGGGGCTTTACAAGCAGACGGTGCTCGTCGAGGCAATCGGCGCGCTCGAGACGGTCAAGACGAGCGGCGCGGGTGGGCTGCTCGGCAATCGCTGGCGCCGCGCGATCAGCCAGCATTCGGACAGCTCGCTGCGGCAACGCCTCATCTCGACGATCGCGATCACGGTGTCGACCAGCGCCAACTCGGTCAGCTATGCAGGCGTCATCATCGCAGGCGTGTTCCTGATAAACGATCGCGAGCTGACGACGGGCGGCCTCGTCGCCTGCTCGATCCTGTCGGGCCGTGCGGTGGCGCCGCTCTCGTCGATCGCGCAGCTCCTTTCGCGCATGACGCAGGCACGCACCGCCTATCGCCAGATCAACGCGATGATGGAGCAGCCCTCCGAAGGCCCCGAGGGCGAGGCGCTCCAGCCCGCGCGCTTCGAGGGCCGGATCGACCTGCGTAACGTCGAGTTCCGCTATCCCGGCGCGCCCGAAAAGGCGATCGACGGGGTGAGCTTCTCGATCAAGCCGGGCGAGCGGGTGGCGCTGATCGGGCGCGTCGGATCGGGCAAGTCGACGATCGCGCGGTTGATCCTCGGGCTCTACACGGCGCAGGAGGGGCTCGTCATGATCGACGGCACCGACATCCGCCAGTACGATCCTGCGGCGATGCGCAGTCAGATCGGCGTCGCGATGCAGGACAGTGTCCTGCTCTCGGGCTCGGTGCGCGAGAATATCTCGCTCGAGCGGCCCGGGATCGACGATGAGGAGATGCTGCGTGCATCGCAGCTTTCGGGCACGCACCAGTTCATGGGGCAGCTCGCCAACGGCTATGACCTCAGGCTGGCCGATCGCGGTGACGGGCTTTCGGGCGGACAGCGTCAGTCGATCGCGATCGCGCGCGCGCTCGCCGGCAGTCCGCGTATCCTGGTGTTCGACGAGCCGACCAGCGCGATGGACCAGATGAGCGAGAGCCAGCTCATCGACCGGCTTTCGGGCGAGCTCAAGGATCGCACCGTGCTGCTCATCACCCACCGCCCGTCGCTGCTGCGGCTGGTCGATCGCATCATCATCATCGACAAAGGAAAGGTCGCGGGCGACGGGCCACGCGAGCAGATCCTTCAGAAGATCAATCGGCGGGCCGCCTGATTTCCATGACCGACACACACATCGAAGATTTCGCGACGCAGCTCAAGCCGCGCCAGGCGTCGAACATCCTGCTCTGGGCGATTCTTGCGTTCTTCGCGATCTTCGTGGTCTGGGCCGCGCTGACCGAGCTCGATCGTACGGTGCATGCGCAGGGGCGCGTCATCCCCAGCTCGCGGCTCCAGGTGGTCTCCAATCTCGAGGGCGGCATCATCCGCGACATCCTCGTCAAGACCGGCGATATGGTGAAGAAGGGCGAGCCGCTGATCCGGCTCGACAAGACACTGCTCGGGGCCGATCTCGGCACCAACCAGGCCAACGTCAACGCGCTCAGGATGAAGATCGCTCGGCTCGAGGCCGAGATCAACGGCCGCGACCCCGTTTATCCCCGGCCCGAAACCGCTTCCGAGGAAGAGCAGCTCCGCATCGAAAAGTCGCTCCACGCCGCGCGCATGGGGGAGCTTGCGAGCCTTACCGCAGCGGCGCGGGCGCGCGTCGAGCAGGCAGAGCGCGCGGTGCGAGAGGCGGAGGCCTCGTACCAGTCGCGCGTTTCCGCCCGCGACAGCGCCAAGGCGCAGCTCGAGATGATCCGTCCGCTCGTCGAACACGGCATCGAACCGCGGCTCACGCTCGTGCAGATGGAAAACCAGGCCGCCGTCGCAACCACCGACGCGGCGGCAGCGGCGGCGGCGGTGTCGCGATCCAAGGCGACGGTCGCCGAGGCGCGCTCGACACTCCGGCAGGCGCAGGAGGACTGGCGGTCGCAGGCAGCGACCGACCTCGCCGCGGCGCAGGCCGATCTCGCCTCGCGCGCGAGCGCCAACACCGCGCTCGCCGACAGGGTGGCTCGCACCACGGTGACCTCGCCGCTCGACGGGCGGGTCAACCGCGTGCTGGCGACGACGATCGGCGGCGTGGTGCGCGCCGGCGAGCCGCTGGTCGAGATCGTGCCGACTGAGGACAATCTCCTGATCGAGGCACAGGTCGTGCCCAAGGACATCGCCTTCATCCATCCCGAGCAGGAGGCCCGGATCAACATCTCCGCCTATGAATCGTCGATCTACGGCTCGATGCGCGGGGAGGTGGTTTCGATCTCGCCCGATGCAACGGTCGACGAGAAGACCGGACAGAGTCATTACACCGTCCGGGTGAGGGGAAATGCCAAGACGCTTACCAACAGTGCGGGTCAGACGCTGCCGATCGGCCCCGGCATGACCGCCGACGTCAACCTGCTCGGCGAGAAACGCTCGGTACTCCAATATCTGTTGACCCCGATCACGCGGCTTAGCGAGCGGGCATTCCGCGAATAGAATGAAGCGCACCGCCCTTCCCGCCGCCGCGGCCCTGGTCGCGCTCGCCATTCCTGCCGGGGCGTTGCCGCAGACGACGCCGATGGCCCCGCCCGACGTGCAGGAGGCGCCGGTCGTCCCGTTGCGCGCGACCGAAACGCCTGCTGCCCCGGCGACACCGGTCTATGGCCCGCCGGACCTTACCCGGCCCGTTCAGAGCGCGGTCGGCGAGCGTCCGGCGGCGATCAGCCCGGCGCTCTTCGCCGCGGTCGAGCAGGCGACCTCCGATTATCCCGGCATCGCCTCGAGCCGCGTGAGCGTCCGCGCCTCGCGGGCGGACGTGCGCGCAGCCAAGAACAAACGCCTGCCGAGCCTTGCGCTCCAGGGCGTGGCGCTGGGCGCCGGCAAGGGCGATCTCGGCACCACGGTGGTGGTCGATCAGCCGCTTTTCTCGTTCGGCCGGATCGGCGCGGCGATCGATTCAGCCGAGGCGCGCCGCGAGGCGAGCCGGGCGAAGGTCTCCGAAAACGTGATGGAGGTCGCGCTCGATCTGACCGACGCCTATTTCGATCTCGCGCAGGCGGCGCGACGCGAGGCAATCCTCCTCAAGGGTGCCGAGGAGCAGGACTTGCTCGTCGAATCGATCCAGCGCCGCGTCGAGCAGCAGGTGAGCCCGCGCTCGGACCTCGAGCTCGCGCGTTCGCGCGCCGCGCAGGTGCGCCAGCAGCTCGCGACGACCAAGGCGCAGCGCCAGTCCGCGTTGATGCGCCTTTACCAGTTCGTCGGCGACACCAGCTTCGATCCCGGCAACGTGCCGGCTTATGATCCTGCGATCCACCATCCCGATCCGACAGGCGCGTTCGAGCAGGCAGTGGCGTGCAGTCCGCGCCGCGATCGCCTGCTTGCCGAGGCCGATGCGGCGCGAGCCGACGCAAAGGTTGCCAAGGCCTCCGCATTGCCGCAGCTTTCGGCCGAAGTGACCTACAACCAGATCATCGGTACGCGCGCCGGGCTTGCGATCACGGCGCAGACCGGCGGCGGGCTTTCCGGCTTTGCTGCCGCCGATGCCGCGCGGCTGCGTGCCGATTCGGCAACGATCGACGTCGCCACCTCCGATCGCGAGCTCAAGGAACAGCTCAACGGCGATCTCATCGAGAACGCCGCCGCGCGCGATCAGATCGCATCGAGTATCGCTGCCTCGCGTTCGGCTGCCGAGGTGACCGATTCGTTCAAGCGCCAGTTCATCACCGGCCGGCGGACCTGGCTCGACGTGATGAACGCGGTGCGTGAGGCCAATCAGGCCGAACTGACCGAGGCCGATGCCGAGATCAGCGCGATGGCCTCGGCGGCACGGATTCTTCTGCGCACCTGCCGGTGGCAGCCGCAGGGCGACAGCATGGACATGGGCCAATGAGCGAGCGGATCGGCGAACTCGTCAAGGAACTCGGGCGGATCTATTCGATCGATCTTGCGCCCGGCTGGATCGATCGCGCAACGGGAGACGCCGGCGAGGATCGCGACGCCGTCTCGCGGCTCGCCACCGGCCTCGGATGGGACGCCCCCCAGCCGGTTCGCGGCAAGCCGCGCGCGCATGCCTTCCCGATGCTCGTCTATTCGCCGACCGCGGGCTGGTGGATCGCCGAGCAATGGGAGGCGGGTGATACCTTCCGCGTCCGTGGCCTCGGCCAGGAGGCGGTGCTCCCGTTCAGCGGCGATCTCAGCTTCTTTCAAATGCGCTTCCCCGATCCGCTGCGCGGCGGACGGCGGCTGAGCGCGGTCTCGATTTTCCGCGAGGCGCTGCTCGCACGCAAGGACCTGTTCGTGGCGGGCATGGTCGCGACTTTGCTGTCGAACACGATCGCGCTCGTCACCTCGCTGTTCTCGATGCAGGTCTATGACCGCGTCATTCCCCGGGCGAGCTTCTCGACATTGATCGTGCTCGTCGTCGGCGTGTTCGTCGCGCTGCTGATCGATCTCGCGCTCCGGATCACGCGCGCGCTGCTCGTCGAGCGCGAGGCGCAGAAGATCGACACCGAAACCAGCGAATTCTTCTTCGCGCGCGCGCAGTCGGTGCGGCTCGATGCCCGCCCGCAGGGCGTCGGCACGATGGCCTCGCAGCTTCGCGGGCTCGAGCAGATCCGCGGCGTCATGTCGGCAAGCTCGCTCTTCCTGATCGCCGATCTGCCGTTCGCGGCGTTGTTCGTCGCGGTGATCTTCTGGCTCGGCGGTCCGCTGGCGATCGTGCCGATGGTGAGCTTCCCGCTCGCGATCCTCATCGCCGTCATCCTCGCACGCGGCATCCGCCGCAGCACCGACCGCGCGCAGATCAGCAGCAACCGCAAGAACGGCCTGCTCGTCGAATCGCTCGATTCGGCCGAGACGGTGAAGGCCAATCGCGGCAATTGGTACATGCTCGGCCGCTGGAACCGCCTGATCCAGGAGGTCCACAGCCACGAATTTCCCGTCAAGCGCTGGTCGGCGGTGGCGAGTTCGGCCTTCACCACGCTCCAGCAGATGACCTATGTCACGCTGATCGCGTTCGGCGCGGTCGAGGTCGCGAGCGGAAAGATGACGACGGGTGCGCTCGTCGCCTGCGCGATCATCACCGGTCGCGTCAACGGGCCGCTGATCGCGCAGCTCCCCAGCTTCATCATCCAGTGGGGCTATGCGCGCTCCTCGATCAAGCAGCTCGACGCCATTCTCGATCTGCCGCAGGATCACCCCGCCGAAACCGCCAACCTCCGGCCCGACTCGCTCGACGGCCAGCTCCGGCTCGATCGGGTGTCGTTCGCCTATCCGGGCCAGCGCGAGGGGCTCGACATCGAGCGGCTCCGGATCGATCCGGGCGAGCGCGTCGGCGTGATCGGGGGGATCGGATCTGGCAAGTCGACGCTGCTCAAGATCCTCGCCGGGCTCTATGCGCCGCAGCAGGGCAGCGTCACGATCAACGGCCTCGATATGGCGCAGGTCGCCGACGATCTGCTGCGCCAGCACATCGGCTACCTGCCGCAGGAATTCCGCCTCATCAACGGGTCGCTGCGGGACAATATCCTGCTCGGGCTTCCCGATCCCGGCGACAAGGTGCTGCTCGATGCGGCGGCGACGACGGGGCTCTCGCACCTCATCTCGCGCCATCCCTGGGGGCTCGATCTGCCGATCTCCGAAGGCGGGCGCGGGTTGTCGGGCGGGCAGCGCACGCTCACCGGGCTGACGCGGCTGCTGCTCAGCGATCCGGGCGTGTGGCTGCTCGATGAGCCGACCTCGAACCTCGATGCCGGGACCGAAAAGACCGTGCTCGGCGCGATCCAGGCCAAGATGCGGCAGGACAGCACCTTCGTGATGGTGACGCACAAGATGTCGCTCCTCAAGCTCGTCGATCGCGTGATCGTGCTCGCCAACGGGCGGGTGACGATCGACGGCCCCACCGCCGAGGTGCTCAAGCGGCTCCAGACGTCGGGGGTCGCGCAGATCAAGCCCGCCGGCGCGCCCGCCGACATCCGAGGTGCAGCATGAACGTGATGAACCCGGTCGGCTCGGGCGAGAGCCCGCGCGTGATGATGCGCCGCCGCAATCGGCCGGCGCTCGTCATCATCGGGCTCGCCTTCGTCGCGATCGCGTTGTTCGTCACCTGGTCGTTCTGGGCCGAGCTCGACCAGATTTCGCGTGCGCGCGGGCAGGTGATCCCCAGCGGCCGCGTCCAGATCATCCAGTCGAGCGACGGCGGGGTGATCTCGAAGATTGCGGTCGATGAAGGCGACCACGTGAAGCGCGGCCAGCTCCTGATGACGCTCGATTCGGTCAAGGTGCGCTCGGCGGTCGAGGAGACGCGTGCGCGCGTCGCCGCGCTCAAGGGCACGATGGCGCGCGTCGAGGCCGAGCTGTTCCACCAGCCGCTGCGCTTTCCGGCGGACGTGAAGGCCTATCCGGACATCGTCCGCAACCAGACCTCGCTTTACCAGCAGCGCGTCCACGCGCTCGACTCGCAGCTCGACACGCTGGGCAAGATGCGCACGCTGGCGCGCCAGGAGCTCGGCATGAACCTGCCGCTCGTCAAGAGCGGCGACGTCAGCCAGTCCGAGATCCTGCGCATGCAGCGCAACGTCGCCGACGTCGACGGGCAGATCATCGCCGCGCGCAACAAATATCTCGAGCAGCTCCAGGCCGAATACACCAAGACCCAGCAGGATCTGAACAGCGCCGAGCAGGAGCTGACCCAGCGCACCGAGGTGCTCTCGGACACCAAGCTCGTCTCGCCCGTCGACGGGATCGTCAAGAACATCCGGCTGACGACGTTGGGCGGCGTGCTCGGCCCCGGCGACGAGGCGATGCAGATCGTGCCGACCGGCGAGGAGCTGATCGTCGAGGCCAAGGTGGCGCCGCGCGACATCGCCTTCATCCGCACCGGCCAGACCGCCAACGTCAAGTTCGACGCCTATGATTCGTCGATCTACGGCAGCGGCGAGGGTACGGTAACGTTCGTCAGTCCCGACACCATCTCGGAGCGGGCCGCCAACGGAGCGGAAGAGCTCTTCTATCGCGTTCACATGACCGTCGACACGAGCAACATGCACCCGCATCAACCGGGCGAGAAGATCGAGATCCAGCCGGGCATGACGGTGACGGCGGAGATCAAGACGGGCGAGAACACGCTCTTCCGCTATCTCACCAAACCGATCCTCAAGACCGCCTCGGAGTCGTTCGGCGAGCGGTGAGCGCGGGCGCGGGAGGCCCGGCCGGCTGGGCGAAAACCGGCCGATTCCGGTATATTAGCGCGGTTCGGGTTGTTGCATCTTTGCTACGTCCGACCTGCTTTGGGCACAATCGATCCTGCGTCCGCACTTGGCTATTGCAATCTAGTCCTTTTTCGGCTTTGGTCGCGGCGATCCGAGGTGCGGCGCCGAAGCCGTGCTTCACGAGACGCGTCAATTAAAGGGGTTCTACGATGACGAAGCGTATCTCCGTTACCAACGCCACGCACGCCGACCAGGCCAAGGTCGCGGTCGACGCGAGCGCCGTAGAGGCGACGATTGCGGCTGCGCACGCTGTGACGCCGGCGCACGCGGACATGGCTGCCGGAAAGGCGATCGAGGCGGACGTGGCGGTGAAGGCGGTTGCCGATGCCGCGCATGCGGATGCGCCTGCGGCGGCTGATGTCGCGCCGGTCGAGCTGGCGATGGTGTCGGCGGGCGATGCGACCCCGGCGATCTTCGCGGCGGGTGGCCAGGACACCACCTCCAACTCGGCCGAGACCAACACCGACACGTCGGCTGACACCAGCTATGACAGCGGCAACGGCGACAACATGGACCTCTATGTCGGCGGCGGTCTGCTCGCCGCGGCGGTGGTCGGTGCCGTCCTGGTCGGAACCACCGAGGCTAATGCGGAAGATCACGCCGGCACCCCGCCGCCGCCGCCGCCCGCCAACGAGGCGCCGGTGTTCGCCGACGAATCGCAGGATGTGACCACCACCGAGGATACGGCGGTGAACGTCACCGTGGCCGCCACGGATGCGGACGGCGATGCGCTGACCTACACCGCGGGTGATGCCGCGAACGGCACGGTCACGATGAACGACGACGGCACCTTCACCTACACGCCCGACGCGGACTTCAGCGGCACCGACACGTTCACGGTCACGGCGTCCGACGGCAGCGATGACGCGACGCAGACGATCAACGTCACGATCGATCCGGTCAACGACGCGCCGACCTTCGAAGAGGCGACGCACACCGCGACCGTGGCCGAGAACAGCGACGTCGCCACTGCGGTGTACACTGCCGAGGCGACCGACGCCGACGCGGACGACACGCTCACCTACAGCCTCAGCGGCGACGACGCGGCGGCGTTCACGATCGATGCCGATACCGGCGAGATCCACTTCGCTTCCTCGCCCGATTTCGAGGCGCAGGAAAGCTATGACGTCACCGTCACGGCGACCGACGAGGCGGGTGCGACCGGCACCCAGGCGCTCCATGTCGATGTCACCGATGTCGTCGACACCGTCACGATGGACCTCGACACCGACACCGACAGCAACCTGAACACGGCTGCCTCGTTCGATGCCTCGGGTGATGACATCGTCTTCAACGAAGATGCCGACGCGTCGAGCAATGCGACGATCGCCGGATTTGCTGAGGGCGACTCGATCGTCGTGAGCAACGTCGACACCACGGTGGATCCCGATACCGGGAACCCGGCGGAAGAATATTCGTTCACCGCAACCTCGACCGACGTGATCATCTCGTTCGCGGCGGACAACGGCGCGACGAACGTGATCACGATTGAAGACGTCGTCACCGCCGACAGCGGTTTCGTCTTCGACGAAGCGAGCGCCGAAGCGGCGGTTGGTTTCGATTTCTTCCAATACGCCTGATTTATGTCTGATGCGGAACGTTAGTATTTCTGGGGAGTAGATTTAATGGCACAACTGAAGCTCAATAATGAGGCGGGTACCGCTTCGGGCACCATTCAGGTCTTCGGTACGCCGGAAGGCCACGAAGAAGTTACGATCCTTTCGGGCGCGGACGTCACGCTGCTGACCGGCTTCGAGCAGGGCGGCGACACGATCAACCTCGAAGGCGATGCGGCCGACTTCACGGTCGTTCGCGATGGTTCGACCGTGGTGTTCACCGATGCGGCCGGCACCTCGATCACGCTCCCGGTCAGCCCGAACGGCACGACCGAGGTCACGTTCGATGACGGCACATTCGACGTTGGTGTCGTTGGCGGCGACGTCGTGATCGGCGATCAGGTCATCACCGCCACCGCGGAGCCCGTCGAGGGCGGCAGCAACGGCGGCGGCGGCAACGAGCCTCCTCCCCCCGAGGCGTTCGAGCTCAGCACGGGCGCGGACACCGTCATCGCGGGTGAAGGCGACGATCGCATCAACGGCGTTCAGAACGTCAACGAGCCGGGCAAGCTGCTCTCGTCGACCGATTTCGTCGACGGCGGCGCCGGCGTCGATACGATCACGCTGACCAACGCCTATACGGGTGGCGCCGCCTCCACCTTCCTGAGCGATTCCGACTTCTCGCATGTGCAGAATGTCGAGGCGCTCAACACGAATTATTCCCGGGTGACGCTGGGCGATAATGCGGAAGCGGCGGGCATTCGCACGGTCGACATGAGCGAGGCTCCCTTGGGCTCGACGATCGATGCGTCGACCTACTCGGCTGATCTCGACGTCACCGCATCGGGCAATATCTTCACGGGTTCGGGTGACGACACCGTGACGACGGCGTTCTTCGACAGCGGGAACATCGAAGTCGGCGACGGCGACGATACGCTGATCGAGGGCGACATCGCCAATCTCTTCAGTGCAACCATCAATGGCGGCCAGGGCGACGACACGATTGAGCTCGGCCGCAACGAGGAAGCGGGCGTTGAGATCACCCCGGGTACGTTGACGGAGTTCTTCGACACCGCCAACACCCGGAACGTCGAGAACATCGTCGTTCGCGCTGGAACCGATGCGACGGTTGATGCCACTGCGGGTGACGAAGCCGGATACGCCCAGAGCTACAGCATTCGGGTCGATCCGGCCTCGGTCGATGCCGGCGACACGCTCAACATCGACGGCAGCGCGCTGCGCAGCGATGTGATCGACGATCTCGGCGACGACGATGCCGTGGGCGGCACCGGTGCGGATGCCGACAACACGACCGACGAGACGCTGACGGTCAATGCGTCGGCGCTTGGTGCCGATCAGGCGGTGAACGCCACTGGCGGCGCGGGTGGCGACACCTTCCTCGGCGGCGCTGGCAAGGATACGTTCACCGGCGGCCTCGGCGACGATACGCTCACCGGCGGTGCGGGCATTGACGTTCTCCAGGGCGGCCAGGGCTCGGACACCTACATCTACGGCGCCGGCGAGTTCGTCGCCAAGGAGGCGCTCAGCGACAACGGCACCACGGGCACCGACACCGTCGTGCTCAACGGTGCGACCGCGATCACCGATGCCATGTTCGAGGACAAGGCTGGTATCGAGGCGCTGGATGTGACGGGTTCGACCGGCGACGTGACGCTCGGCGAGAACGCTGATGACACGGGCATCCGGGTTGTCGATCTCGGCGATCAGGATCTCGATGCGGCCGACTACGAATCGGATCTGACGGTCAACCTGATGGGTGCTTCGGTTGGTACCGTGGCGCTCGGCAGCGGGGACGACGTCGTCAATGGCGCCGATCTGATCTCCGGCGCCACCGTTCTCGACGGCGGCGACGGCAGCGATACGCTCAACCTGGACGGCGACTATAGCGCCGGTCTGGCGTTCGGCGCGGGCTTCGAGAACTTCGAGACCGTTACGGTTGATGCCGGCGAGGCTGCCGGAGCCACGGCGGGGACTGCGCAGAGCTATACGCTCACGCTGCAGGACGCGAATGTCGGCGATGACGGCCTCACGGTCGACGGTTCGGCGCTTCGTTCGGGCGTCATCACCAGCTACGGTGCCGACGGCGCAGCGGGTGGTGGTGACGACACCACGGGCAACGAGACGCTGACGGTCAACGGCGCTGCGGTGACCGGCGATCTCCACCTGATCGGTGGCGCCGGCGCGGACAGCCTGACGGGTGGTTCGGGCGACGACACGATCGACGGCGGTGCCGGCAATGATCTCACGCTCGTCGGCAACGCCGGCGACGACACGATCGGCGGCGGTGCTGGCAACGATACGATGGACGGTGGTGCCGACAACGATACGCTCAATGGCGGTGCCGGTAACGACACCATCACGGCGGGCACGGGCGAAGACGTGATCAATGGCGGCGCCAATTCCGGCACGGGTCACGACACGATCAGCCTGGGCCTTGACGGCGACCATGACCTCGTCATCGTCAACGCCGGCGAAGCTCCGCGTCTTGCCTATGACGAGGTCTCGGGCTTCGATCTGGGTACGCTTGATGCCGACGGCGAGTTCAACGCCGGTTACGACGCGCTCGATTTCGGCACCGGTATCGCTGATACCAGTGTCATCGGCATCGAGGATGGCTTCGTGCAGGACGGCACGGTCCTCGACACCGGCATCGAAAGCGAGGGCTCGCTGTTCGCAGCGCTGCAGGCGATCACGCAGGAGCTCGACACCGACTCGGCCGACAATAGCGGCGTCCTCGGCTTCGAGTATCAGGGCAACACCTATGTCGGTGTTGTCGACGATACCGGCGGCACTGCGGCGACCTTCACCGATCTGGTGGAGCTCAACGGGACCATCAACGTCGATCATCTGATGCTCGATGGCGATACCGCGACGTCGCTGGGCCTCGTGGCCTGATCGATCCGGCGGGTCTCACGATCCGCCGAGCGATAAAGAACAGGGGCCTCGGCACAGCGCCGGGGCCCCTTTTCTGTTGCGGGTAGCCCGTGCCGGCGCACGCGCGATCATCGACATGCGAAGCGAGGGAGAGAGGCATGGAACCGCCCGAGAGTATCTCCGCATCGGGGTCTCGCATCGGCCGCCGGGCGCTGCTTGGGGGCGCGGCGGCCTCTCTGATCGCTCCGGCCGCGGCCTGGGCGGCGCCGGCGATCCGTCGGCTGTCGTCGGCGCTCGATCGGGTGATGGCGCCCGAGGCATCGATCGAGACGATCGCAACCGGCGTCCAATGGGCCGAAGGCCCCGTCTGGGTGCCGGCCGAGCGCGCGCTGTTCTTCTCCGATCCGCCCGCCAATCTCATCCGTCGCTGGCGCGCCGGCGCGGGCGCGGCGCCGTTCCTTCGCCCCTCGGGCGCCGCGAACACCGATCCGAAGCTGATCCGCGAGCCCGGGGCGAACGGCCTCGCGCTTGGGGCCGACGGACGGCTGCGGATCGCCGACAGCGGCATGCGCGCGATCACCGCGCTCGATCTCGCGAGCAAGCGCAAGACGACGCTGGTCGATCGCTATCGCGGCAAGCGCTTCAACAGCCCCAACGATCTCCATATCGCCCGCTCGGGCGCAATCTACTTCACCGATCCGCCCTATGGCCTTGTCGACGGCGATGCCTCGCCGCTCAGGGAGCTCAAGCAAAACGGCGTCTATCGCTGGACGCCGGGCGGAGAAGCGGTGCTGCTCGACGGCACGCTGACGCGCCCCAATGGCATCGCGCTCTCGCCCGACGAGCGCACGCTCTACGTCTCGGTCTCCGACGAGGCGGCGCCGCGGATCATGGCCTATGCGCTCGATGCCAAGGGCGACGTACGCGACCGGCGCGTGCTGCTCGACGCGAAACCGATGCAGGCGAACGGCGCGCCCGGCCTGCCGGACGGGATGAAGGTCGCCGCCGACGGCACGCTCTTCTGCTCGGCGCCGGGCGGATTGCTGGTGATGACCCCCGAGGCCGAGCCGCTCGGGCTGATCTCGGATGGGCGCGCGATCGCCAATTGCTGCTTCGGCGAGGCCGGGCGGACATTGTTCATGACCGCGTCGGATCGCGTCCTCCGCCTGCCGCTGCGCATCAACGGATGGCACGCATAAGGTCGTCGCGCCGGGCGATCCCGACCGGGACGCGCGTCGCCTAGTCCGCGCGCCTGGGTAATCGCCGTTCGATCGCGAGCACGCCGAGCCCCGCCGCCGCCAGGCACACCGCGAGGAACAGCATCGGCGCGAGATTGCTCCCCGTCCAGTCATGGATCGCAGGCACCGTGGTCTGGGCGATCAGCCCGCCCAGATTTCCCACCGAATTGATCGCAGCGAACCCCGCGGCTGCGCGCGCGCCGGTCAGGAAGCGCGGCGGCAGCGTCCAGAAGACCGGCTGACCCGCGAAGATGGCCGCGGCCGCAATCGAAAGCGCCGCGAACTTGAGGACCGCGCCGGGCACCACGACGCTCACCACCAGGAACAGCGCGCCGAGCAATGCCGGGCCGACCGCGTGCCACGTCTGGTTCCGATAGCGTGCGGCATGGCGCGGCACCCCCCACAGCGCCAGCGCGACGAGCGCCCACGGAATGATGTTGAGCAGGCCGTTGACGGTGTTCGACACGCCGAACCCCGCGACGATCGTCGGCAGCCAATAGCTCAGGCCATAGGCCGCCAACGGAAAACCGATATACGCCAGGCAGAGCAGCAGCACGCGGCGATCGGCCAACGTGCGCAGCGCATTGCCCTCGTTCGTGACACCTTCGGCCGATTGCTCGAGCGCGCACGCCAGCCATGCCTTTTGCTCGGCCGTCAGCCAGCGCGCCTCGCCAGGGCCGCGCGGCAGCAGCACGAGCACGACGGGTGCGAGCAGGATCGCTGGCACCCCGGTCGCGAGGAAAACCCATTGCCACCCCGCAAGTCCGAGCGTGCCGTCGGCATCGAGCAGCAGCCCGCCAACGCCCGCGCCGATCGCGTTGGCGACCGCGCTCGACAGCATGAACGCGCCGACCGCGCGCGCGCGATGCTCTTGGGGGAACCACAATGTCAGCACGTAGAGCACGCCGGGGAAGAAGCCCGCCTCGGCCACCCCCCAGCAGGAAACGCAGGATGTAGAAGGCGGTCGCGCTCTTGGCGAAGGCGAGCGCCACCGTCACCGCGCCCCAGCTTGCCATGATCCGCGCGAACCACGCGCGTGCGCCGACACGTTCGAGCAATAGGTTGGAGGGGACCTCGAACAGGAAATAGCCGAGGAAGAAGAGCCCCGCGCCCAATCCGTAGGCCGCTTCGCTCAGGCCCAGCGCGCCGACCATCTGGAGCTTGGCATACGCGACGTTCTGACGGTCGATATAGGCGACCATGTAGATGAGCCCGAGCAGCGGCACGAGCCGCGCCATCACGCGCCGGGTCGTCGCCTTGCCGATTCCCTCCACGCCAATTCTCCCCCGCTTCCTGAGAGCGCTACCTTACTCCGTCTGCTCGCGTCGCCCATCGGAAAAAGAAACGCGACTTTTGTGAAGAAACTCGCGACCCGCGCCCCGGCTGGGACAATCTTGCGACAATTCGACGTTATCAGCCTAGGCGAGTTGAGTTGTAGAGTGAGGTTCCGATGCGTGTGGGTGTTCTGGCGGCGGGCGTTGCCTTGAGTGTGTTTCCGCTGAATGCCCATGCGCAGCAGGTGACGAGCGAGAGCGATCCTGCGGCGCAGGCTGACCCGGAACAGGTGCTCGACGCGGCCGATGACGGGGGCACGCAGGACGTGCCGACGATCGTCGTCCGCGCCGAGCGCGAACCGGGTATGGTGATCGGCGACATCCCGCCCGACCAGCAGCTCGATCCCGCCGACATCCGCGCCTATGGCGTCAGTTCGGTATCGGACCTGCTCGACGAGCTCGCGCCGCAGACACAGAGCGCGAGCGGCGGGCGGCCTGTGGTGCTGCTCAACGGGCGGCGGATCTCGGGCTTTCGCGAGATCCGCGATCTTCCCACCGAGGCGATCCTGCGCGTCGACATCCTGCCCGAGGAGGTTGCGCTCACCTACGGCTATTCCGCCGACCAGCGCGTCGTGAACATCGTGCTGCGCGATCATTTCCGCTCGGCGACGGTCGAGCTCACCGATCGGATCGCGACCGCCGGCGGACGCACCAATCCCGAGGTCGAACTCGGCCTCGTCACGATCAACCCCAACGGCCGTTTCAACCTCAATCTGGAATATGAGCAGAGCTCGAAGCTGCTCGAAAGCGAGCGCGACATCATCGGCGAACCGAGCGACGATCCGTTCGACCTGGCCGGCAACATCACCGCCGCCCCGGGATACGCCGACATCGATCCGGCGCTCTCCGCCGCCGCCGGCGAGCCGGTGACGATCGCGGGCGTTCCCGCATCGGCCGCGGGGGGCATCCCCAGCCTCGGCGATTTCGCCGCCACCGCGAACCGCGCGAACGTCACCGATCTCGGCCGCTACCGCACGCTGCTTCCCGAAAGCCGCCAGTTCGAGGCGAATGCGGTGCTCGCCCGGTCGCTTTCGGATGATATTCAGGCGACGATCAACACCAGCCTCGAATATAACGACAGCGTCTCGGATCTCGGGCTGCCGGGGATCAGCGCGGTTCTCCCCGAAGGCAATCCTTTCTCGCCCTTCTCGCGAGACGTGGTGCTCAACCGCTATGTCGCGGGCGCGCCGCTGCAACAGTCGAGCAAGTCGGTCACCAGCCATGCTGGGCTGACGCTCAACGGCTCGATCGACACCAACTGGCGCTGGACGGTCACCGGCAATTACGATCGCGTCGACAGCAAGTCGTTCACTGATCTCGGGCTCGACGCTGCGGGGCTCGAAGCGGCGCTCGCTGCGAACGATCCCGAGGTCAACCCCTTCGGCCCGCTCGTGCCGCCGTTGATCGCGCCGATCGCGGGCAACAACGCCTCCTCGACCTCCAGCACCGCGGGTGCCGATGCCCTGCTCCACGGCAACCTCGTCGATCTCCCCGCGGGCGATCTCTCGACCTCGCTCAAGATCGGCGCGCAGACCAACGACTTCAGCAGCCGCTCCTTCCGAAACGGCATCACGCGTGAGGGGGACATCGCGCGCGACATCGTCAACGCCCGCCTCAATCTCGACCTTCCGATCACGAGCAAGCGGCGCGATTTTCTCGGCTGGGCTGGGGACCTGTCGGCAAACGCCAACATCGCTGTCGACCATCTCTCCGATTTCGGCACGCTCAAGACGTTCGATTATGGCCTCAACTGGCGTCCGATCGAAGAGGTGCGCGCGCAAATCTCGTTCACCGATCAGGATCGGGCACCGTCCGCCAACCAGCTCGGCGATCCGCTCATCTCGACCCCCAACAGCCGCATCTTCGATTATGTGCGCGGCGAGACGATCGACATTACGCGGATCGGTGGCGGCAATCCGGGGTTGAACGCCGAAGCGCGCCACCGCTTCAAGGCGGGGTTCAACCTGCGGCCATTCGACGACACCGATTTCAACCTGCGCGCCGATTACGTCTCGACGCGCACCGACAATGCGATTTCTGGCTTTCCCGCGGTCACGGCTGCGATCGAGGCGGCGTTTCCCGAACGATTCGTCCGCGACGGCTCGGGCCGCCTCGTCAGCGTCGACACCCGCCCGATCAATTTCGAGAACACCCGGAGCAAGCAGATCCGCTGGGGCTTCAACCTGTCGCTTCCGATCAAGTCGACGCGTCAGCGGGAGATGGAGGCGTATCGCAACGGCACCGGCCCCGATCCGCGCGCAGGCAGGCGCCGGCGCGGCGCGCAGGAGGGCGAGCAGCCGGAGTCGCCCGAGCAGGCGCAAGGCAAGGATGAACCGGCCAAGGAACAGACAAGCGGCGAACAGGCGAGCGGCGAACAGGCGCAGCGCGGCGAGCGGGCTGGCCGGCGCGGCGGCGGGCGCAGGGGAGGGCGCGGCTTCGGGCGACGCGGCGAGCGTGGCGGCCGTATCCAGTTCTCGCTCTATCACACCTGGCATCTCGAAGATCGCGTCACGATCCGTCCGGGGCTTCCCGTGCTGGACCTCCTCAACGGCGACGTTTCGGGCAGCTCGGGCGGGCAACCGCGCCACGAGGTCGAGCTGCGCGCGGGCTACAGCAACAACGGTCTCGGGGCGCGGCTCAGCGCCGATTGGCAGAGCGCGACCGATGTCGACGCCGGCACCGCGGGCGCGCCCGAATCGCTCCACTTCTCCTCGCTCGCCAAGTTCAACCTGCGCCTCTTCGTCGATCTCGGAGCGAAGCGCGATTTCGTGCGCAAGCATCATTGGGCGCGCGGCATGCGGATCAGCCTGTCGGTCAACAACCTGTTCGATTCGCGCCAGCGCGTCACCGACGTCGCCGGCGCGACGCCGATCAGCTACCAGCCCGATTATCTCGATCCGCAAGGAAGGGTAATCCGGATCAGCATCCGCAAACTGTTCTCGTCGCGCTGACCATCTTTCTTATGGTAGCGCTACATTGACTTGCGCGACCGCTTCGGCACACACTCGCTCGCGATAATCGGGAGAGGAAGCATGAAGCGGCACAGGGCTCGCGTGATCGGCGCATCGGCGGTGACATTGGCGCTCGCTGCGATCGCATCGTCGGCAGCCGCGCAGGCCTATCGCGATCCCGATCTCCCGGTCGCCCAGCGCGCAGCCGATCTCGTCAGCCGGATGACGATCGAGGAGAAGGCCGCGCAGATGCAGAACGCTGCGCCCGCCATCGAGCGGCTCGGCATCCCGCCCTATGATTACTGGAACGAGGCGCTTCACGGCGTCGCGCGCGCGGGCGAGGCGACCGTCTTTCCGCAAGCGATCGGCATGGCGGCGACCTTCGATCGCGATCTTTTACACGCCGAGGGTGCGACGATCGCCACCGAGGGCCGCGCCAAATACAACCAGGCGCAGCGCGAGCATAATTACGATCGCTATTACGGGCTCACCTTCTGGTCGCCCAACATCAACATCTTCCGCGATCCGCGCTGGGGCCGCGGGCAGGAGACGCTGGGCGAGGACCCGTATCTCACGGGCACGCTCGCGACGCAGTTCATCACCGGCCTTCAGGGCGACGACCCGCATTACCTCAAGGCCATCGCCACGCCCAAACACTACGCCGTCCACAGCGGCCCCGAGCCGTTGCGCCACGCATTCAACGTCAGCCCGTCGCCGCGCGACCTCTACGAAACCTATCTTCCCGCCTTCCGTCGCACCGTCGTCCAGGGTGACGCCGCGTCTTTGATGTGCGCCTACAATGCCGTTTACGGTACTGCCGCCTGCGCCAACGCGCTGCTGATGCAGGATATCCTGCGCGACGATTGGGGGTTCGACGGCTTCGTCACGTCCGATTGCGGCGCGATCGACGACATTACCACCGGCCACCACAATGCGAAGACCAACGCCGAGGGCGCCGCGCTCGCGGTCAAGGCGGGCACCGATACGGGCTGTGATTTCAAGAACGAGATGCTCGACCTGCCCGAGGCGGTCGCCAAGGGCTATCTTACCGAAGCCCAGATGGACCGGGCGCTCGAACGCCTGTTCGCCGCGCGCATCCGGCTGGGCATGTTCGATCCCGCAGAGCGGGTCCCGTTTTCAACGATTCCGATTTCGGAGAACCATTCGGAGGCGCACAGGGCGCTCGCATTGCGCGCTGCCCGCGAATCGATCGTGCTGCTCAAGAACGACGGCCTGCTCCCGCTCGACAAGACCAGGAAGATCGCCGTGATCGGCCCGACCGCGACCTCGCTGATCGCGCTCGAGGGCAATTACAATGGCACGCCCACTGCGCCCGTGCGCCCGCTCGACGCGATGCGAGCCGTGTTCGGCAAGGATCGCATCGCCTACGCCCAGGGCGCGCCCTTCGTAGAGCAGGTGCCGGTGGCCGTGCCGCGCACCGCCTTTCCCGGCGGGTTGACCGCGCGCTTCTACAACAGCGCCGATTTCACCGGCCCCGTCGTCGCGACGCGCACCGTCAGCGAGATCGACACCAACTGGGCCGGTGTCGATCCCGCCAACGGGGTCGATCGGAAGAGTTTCTCGGTGCGCTGGACTGGCGCGATCGCTGCGCCCGCACCGGGCGCTTACACCTTCCAGCTCGAAACCCGGCGCGGCTGCGGCGCAGGCGGAAGCGAGAGCTACGCGATCCGCATCGAAGGCGCGCCGGAGCAGCATTTCTCCGCCCCGTGCAGCGAACGCGACGCCACGCGCACGCCGATGACCGTCCACTTCGATGACATGCGCCCGCGCAGCTTCATGCTCGAGCTCAGCCACGACAATGCGGCGACCGGCGACATCACCTTCACCTGGAAAGCGCCGCTCGCTGGCTTGCGCGATCAGGCGGTGAAGACCCCGGCTGATGCGGACGTGATCGTCGCCTTCGTCGGGCTCAATGCGTGGCTCGAAGGCGAGGAAATGCCGCTCAAGGTGCCCGGCTTCGATGGCGGCGACCGCACCAGCATCGCGCTTCCCGACGCGCAGCTCCAACTCCTCGGCGCGCTCGAAGCGACCGGCAAGCCCGTCGTCATCGTCCTCCAGAGCGGCTCGGCGGTCGCGCTCGGCGAGGATGGCGAGAAAGCCAACGCCGTGCTCGAAGCCTGGTATCCGGGCGAGAAAGGCGGGCAAGCGATCGCCGAGGTCCTGTCGGGCGCGGTCAATCCGAGCGGGCGGCTGCCCATCACCTTCTACGCCTCGACCGACCAGCTCCCGCCCTTTACCGATTATGCGATGGCGAACCGCACCTATCGCTATTTCGATGGCGCGCCCGAATATGCGTTCGGTCACGGCCTCAGCTACACGACGTTCGCCTATGGCGACCTGGAGACCGACAAGGCGAGCGTCGCGGCGGGCGAGGGGCAGACCGTCACCGCCACGATCCGCAACACCGGCGAGCGCGAAGGCGACGAGGTCGCGCAGCTCTACCTCGCTGTGCCGGGCCGTGCGGGCACGCCGATCCGCTCCTTGAAAGGCTACAGCCGCGTCCATCTCGCCCCTGGCGAGGCGAAGACCGTCACCTTCGTTCTCGATCCGCGCGATCTCGCTTTCGCCGATGAAAAGGGCGTGATGCGCGTTTCGGCCGCCGACTACCGGCTGTGGGTCGGGGGCGGTCAGCCGGGGACCGGCGCGCCGGGCGCATCGGGCGGCTTTCGCGTGACCGGCGACAAGGCGCTGCCACGCTAGGGCGATAACCGGGCTCGATAGGAGAGAAGCGTGCGATCACGATCTTTGGCATGGGGTGCGCTCGCAGTCGCGGCGTTCACCGCGGTTCCGGCGCTGGCGCAGCAGGTGCCGGCCCCGCGCGAAACCCCGCTCGTGCTGACCGATACGGGGGTTTACGCCGCGCCCGCGGTCAACTGGCTGGTCTTCAGCAACTGGTATGACGGCCTTTTCGCCGACGCCAAGATCAGCGGCGTCGAGCTGATCCAGCAGGGCGAGCGCATCGCCACCAATGGCGACGTGCGCCTTTCGCCGACGCCCGGTCAATGGGATCCGATCGGTCGGCTGGTCGATCGCAAGGTCGATCCGGCGACCGGCGCGATCACCGCAACGCTCGAATATCCCGAGCACGATTTTCGCTACTTGATCCGCGCTGTCCCCAAGGGTGATGCGCTCGAGCTCAGCGTCGAACTGCCCAAGGCTTTGCCCGAGGCGCTCGTCGGCAAGGCCGGGCTCAACCTCGAATTCCTCCCCGCCGCGTATTTCCACAAGACCTTCCTCGCCGGCAGCCGCCCCGGCCTCTTTCCGCTCCACCCCGCAAGCGCAATGGCGCCGACGCCCGAGCGCAACGCCGCGAGCGGCCGCAGCCATGGTCCCGGCGCCGAGCCGCTCCCGACCGCGCAGGCGCAGTGCTTCGTCCTCGCACCCGCCGACCCCGCGCGCCGCGTCCGCGTCGCGTCGGCGGGCGTGCCGATCGCGCTCTATGACGGCCGCAACCAGGCGCAGAACGGCTGGTTCGTGCTGCGCTCGCTGCTGCCCGGCGACAAGACCGGCACGGTGCTCACCTGGACGCTCGCCGCCACCGCCGTTCCCGGCTGGCTGCGCCCGCCCGCGATCGGCCATTCGCAGCTCGGCTATGCGCCCGCCCAGACCAAGATCGCAACGATCGAGCTGGACCGCGCCGACACCCGCCGCCCGTCCGCCCGCCTGCTGCGCGTCGGCGCCGAAGGGGGCGAGACAATCGCGAAGCAGGCCGCCGCCGCCGATTGGGGCGAGTACCTGCGCTACCATTATCTGCGCTTCGATTTCAGCGATATCCGGACGCCCGGCATCTACGTCCTCGCTTATGGCAACACGCGCACCGCGCCCTTCCGCATCGCCGAGGGGCTCTACGCCGATGCCTGGCGCCCGACGCTCGACGTCTATTTCCCCGTTGCGATGGATCACATGTTCGTCAACGAGGGCTACCGCGTCTGGCACGGCGAGGCGCATCGCGACGACGCGCGCCAGGCCCCGCCCGACCACGAGCATCTCGATCTCTACGCGCAGGGCCCCACCACCGACACGCGCTTTTCGGCGGGCGAGCACATTCCCGGCCTCAACGTCGGCGGCTGGTTCGACGCGGGCGATTTCGACATCCGCACGCAATCGCAATACGCCGTCATCCGCTCGATGGTGCGGAGCTGGGAGGCGTTCCATCTCACCCGCGACACCGCCAGCATCGACGAGGCGACCCGCCGCACCGAAATGCACGTGCCCGACGGCGCGCCCGACCTGCTCCAGCAGATCCGCCACGGCACGCTCCAGCTCGTCGCGCAATTCGACGCCGTGGGCCATGCGATCAACGGCATCGTCGCGCCCGACGTCGGGCAATACACCCATCTCGGCGACGCCGCCTCCAAGACCGACGGCAAGATCTACGATCCCGCGCTCGCGCTCTACGAGGTGGAGGGGAACCGCAGCGGCACCCCCGACGATCGCTGGGCGTTCACCAGCAAGTCCTCCGCGCTCAATTACGGTTCGATCGCCGGGCTCGCCGCGGCGGCGCGCGCGCTCGAAGGCTTCGACGAGCCGCTCGCGGCCAAGGCGCTCGGGATCGCGACGCGCATCTGGACCGAGGAGCAGAGCCACGCGCCCGATCTCTTCCGCCACGGCAACACCACCGGCGGGCCGCTGGAGGCGGAGAGCTTCGCCGCCGCGGTCGAACTGCTCGAGGCGACCGGCGATACCCGCTACGCCGAGGCGGTGACCGCGCTCTGGCCCAGGATCGCCGAGCATTTCGCCCCCAACGCCGTCACGGCCACCGCCGCAATCCCCCACATGCCGCCCAGCTATCGCGCGGCGATGGAGCCTGCGGTGCGCGCCTGGGCCGCTCAGGCCGAGAAGATCGCCGCCGCCAATCCCTATGGCGTCCCCGTGACGACGGGCGGCTGGGCGGGCAGCGGCACGGTGCTCGAATACGGCCTCACCGCCTATGCGCTGCACGAGGCTTTTCCCGGGATCGTGAAGCCGGACGCGGTGTTCCGCAGCCTCGCTTTTCTGCTCGGCAACCATCCCGGCTCGGACATCTCGTTCGTCTCGGGCGTCGGCACGCGCTCGAAGGAGGTCGCCTACGGCAACAACCGCGCCGATTTCAGCTTCATCGCGGGCGGGGTCGTGCCGGGGGTTCTGATCGTCAAGCCGGACTTCCCGGAAAATCACGAGGATTGGCCGTTCTTCTGGGGCGAAAACGAATATGTCATCCCCGAAGGCTCGGCGTTCATCGAGCTGGTCAACGCCGCCGACGCGCTGCTGAAGAAGTAACGGGAGGAGAGGGGGCATGAAGGTCGCTCGCATCATCGCCGCATTGCTCGCGGGCGCAGCGCTGATGGGGGCCAGCGCCGACGCGCCCAATCTCCACCTCAACGAGCGCGGCTATTTCGCCGAGCCCGGGCTCAATGTGATGGTGTTCAGCGACTATTATCCCGACGGCCACCAGACCGGCGTCACCATTGTCCAGCACGGGGTGCGTGTCGCAGCGAACGGCGATCTCAGGCTCGAAGCCTCGCCCGGCCAATGGTCGCCGATGCCCGCGACGCTGACGCGCACCATCGATCGCGCGCACCAGACGATCACCCAGCGCCTCGCCTACCCCGATCCGTCGAAGAACCGCACCGGCTTCAACCCGATCGTCTATCCCGATCTCGATCTCGATTATCGGGTGAGTGTCACCCCCGAGGCGGGCGACAGCTTCCGAATCCGCGTCGATCTGGATCAGCCGCTCCCGCCCGAATTCGTCGGCAAGGTTGGCTTCAACCTAGAGCTGTTTCCAGGCGATCTGTTCGGCAAGGCATGGCTGATGGCTGGCGCGGCGGGCATCTTCCCGCGCCAGGCCAACGGCCCGATGACGACCTACGCCGCCGGCGAGACGATCGCCGCGCCGCTCGCGCGGGGGCGCACGCTCGTCGTCGCCCCCGGCGCGGAACGCCAGCGGATGACCATCGCGAGCCGTACCGGCGCGCTGACGCTGCTCGACGGGCGCGGCAACCAGAACAACGGCTGGTTCATCGTCCGCGAGACGGTCCCCGCGGGCGCGGATATGCGCGCGATCGAATGGGTGGTGACGCCCAATGTCGTCGACGGTTGGGTCCGTGATCCGGTGATCCAGGTCTCGCAGCTCGGCTATGCTCCCGCCCAGCCCAAGCGCGCGGTGATCGAGCTCGATCCCGCCGACACCGAAGGCGGCGAGGTCACGCTCTACCGCCTCGCGCCGGACGGTCGAACCGAGGTGGCGAGCAGCACGCCCGAACATTGGGGCGATTTCCTGCGCTATCGCTATGCGACGTGGGATTTCTCCGACGTGCGCGCCCCCGGAATGTATCAGATCGGCTATCGCGGCAAAGTATCGCAACCCTTCCGCATCGCCGCCGACGTCTATGATCGCCATGCGTGGCAGCCGACGCTCGACACCTTCCTGCCGGTCCAGATGTGTCACATGCGCGTCGAGGAGAAATTCCGCGTCTGGCACGGGCTCGATCACATCGACGATGCGCTGATGGCGCCGGCCAATCTCACCCATTTTGACGGCTATGCGCAGGGGCCATCGACGCTCACCCGCTTCAAGCCGCTCGAACACGTGCCCGGGCTGAATGCGGGCGGGTGGCACGACGCGGGCGACTATGATCTGCGCATCGAATCGCAGATGGGAACGATCTGGATGCTCGCCGAGAGCATCGAGCAATTCGGCCTCGATTACGACGCGACGACGATCGACGAAGCGAAGAAGCTCACGCTGATCCACCAGCCCGACGGGATCAACGACGCGATCCAGCAGATCGAGCACGGGCTGCTGTCGGTGCTCGGCGGCTATCACGCGCTCGGCCGGCTTTATCGCGGCATCCAGGATCCGACGCTCCATCAATATGTGCTGCTCGGCGAGGCCGCGAACGGCACCGACAATGTGGCGGGCAAACCGGTCGACGGGCTCGGCGCGTTCAACAACGGCGTGCCGGTGATCGCCGACGACCGGCTCGTCTTCACCGAGGACAATCCCGATCGCGCGCTTCGGGTGGCGGCGCAGCTCGCCACCGTCGCGCGCGTGCTGCGCACGGTGCGCCCCAAGCGCGCCGCCGACGCGCTCGCGGTCGCCGAAGACGTGTTCGCCCACACGATCGACCGCAGCGACGATCTCGAGGCGCGTGTCTTCGCGCTCGCCCAGCTCTACGAGACCACCCGCGATCCCGTGCTGATGCGCCGCCTGGTCGCACTCCAGCCCGAGATCGTCGCGCATATCGACAAGACCGGCTGGGTGCTCGCGCCCGTCATCGCCGGCGTGCCCGACGCGGGCTTTCGCGCCGCCGTCCACGACGCGGTCGTCGGTTATCAGGCGACGCTCGCCGCCAGCGCAGAAGCCGATTCGCCTTATGGCGTCCCCTACAAACCCGACATCTGGGGCGCGGGCTGGACGATCCAGGAATTCGGCGTGAAGCAGTATTTCCTGCACAAGGGCTGGCCCGCGCTCGTGCCTGCGACCGCCTATGTCAACGCGCTCGATTTCGTGCTCGGCGTCCATCCCGGCGACAACACCGCCTCGTTCGCCTCGGGCGTGGGCGCGCACTCGGCGACCGTCGCCTATGGCGTCAACCGCGCCGACTGGAGCTATATTCCAGGCGGCGTCATTTCGGGCACCGCGCTCATCCGCCCCGATCTGCCCGAGCTCAAGCGCTGGCCTTTTTTCTGGCAGCAGACCGAATATGTGATGGGCGGCGGCGCCACCAACTACATGTTCCTCGTCCTCGCCGCGCGACAGCTCTACGGAGGTGGGAAGTAGGGGGGTCGCCCGCGCGAACACAGAATATTCCGCATTTGTTCTTTTCCGCTGTCCTACAGGCTCGCATCCGTGCCATGCTCCGCATCGCTCTTTGATTCGGTTGATGCGCGCGTCGGCACCCGTGCCGGCCCAACGGCCGTGCCCGTCGGGCGCGGCGTGCGGGAGGGGGAAGTCAGGGGGGACGTGCCGCTGCTTTCACTGCTTTCCAGCGCCTCCGCAACCGCGCGAGACGATGCTCACGCTGGCGGCCACCGCGCCGGGATCAGCGTGATCGGAACCGCATCGTCGAGCGGTCGCCAGCCACGCTTTGCGAGCACGTCGTTGCTCTGCACGGGACGGCGTCCGCGCGCGCGGTCGATCGACCACGTGATGTGATAGGTGCTGCCGTCGGGCCGCGCGGTCGCCCCGCGTATCGCGACCACCATCGCCTGCAGCCCTTCGCCATCGTCGATGCCGCCGACGATCTCGCCTCGGGTCGCATCGGGAAGCGGCGTCTCGGCGGAGGCTTCGGAATCGAGCGTGACGTGATCGGCGATGACGTCGGGCCACGCGGGCGCGAAGCGGTCGAGCAGCGCCAATCGCTCGGAACGGTCGAGCTTCCAGCCGGTAACGTGGCGTTCGGCTGGCATGCGCGTCAGCCCCGTGCGGGATTCGCCATCCGCTCGTGCATGTTGGCGAGCACGCTGTCGGGCGTGATGTGCGACAGCGCGGCCTGGAGCTTGTTGGTGAAGCCCGAGACGACGTGCGGTTTGCCGTCCTTCATCGCCTCCCATCCGTCGGCGGCGACCTTGGCGGGATCGGCCTTCTCGTCCTCGCCGACCGGCGTGTCGAGCATGTTGGCGCGGCGGAAGAACTCGGTCTGCGTGGGGCCGGGCATCAGCACCGTGACTGAAACCTCTTGATCCTCCAGCTCGTCGCGCAGCGCGTAGGAGAAGCTGTCGAGATACGCCTTGGTGGCGTTGTACACGGCCTGGTAGCTTCCCGGGATCAGCCCCGCGATCGATCCGGTGATGAGGATCTTGCCCCCGCCTTCGCGCACCATTGCCCGCGCGACCTTCTGGAGCAGATAGGTCGTGCCCGTGACGTTGGTGTCGATCACGCGTCGCCAATCGGACACCGCCTGATCGATGAAGGCGTGGCCCAGTCCGCGCCCGGCGTTGGCGACGAGCACGTCGATGCGCCGATCTCCCGCCGCGTCGAGCAGCCGGTCGTTGCCTTCGATGGTCGCGAGGTCGGCCGCGACCGGCTCGACTGAAACGCCCAGGTCGCGCAGCTCGCCCGCCGCGGCGTCGATCGCCGTCTCGTCCGCCGCGACCAGCAGGTCATAGCCGTCCTTGGCTGCAAGCTTCGCAATTTCCCTGCCGATGCCGCTGGAGGCGCCGGTCACGATCGCCAGTTTGTTCGCCATCAATCTTCTCCCGTCGCTCAGGCGGCCTGCGCCAGCCCCGGCTTGAGCACCACCTTGGTGCATTCGTTCTGGTTGTCCTTGAACATCTTGTACCCTTCCGGCGCCTCGCTCAGCGGCAGGCGGTGCGAGATGAGGAAGGTCGTATCGAGCTCGCCTTCGCCGATCATCTCGAGCAGCTTGGGCATGTATTTCTGGACGTGCGTCTGCCCGCTCTTGATCTGGAGGCCCTTCTCCATCAGCGCGCCGATCGGGAATTTGTCGACGAACCCGCCATAGACGCCGGGCAGCGATACGCGCCCGCCTTTGCGGCACGCGACGATCACCTGGCGCAGCACATGCCCGCGATCGGTGCCCATGAAGCTGGAGACCTTCACTTGGTCCCACACATTATCGAGGAAGAAGCCGTGACTCTCCAGCCCGACGGCGTCGATGCAGGCGTCGGGGCCGATCCCGCCGGTCATCTCCATCAGCGCGTGGTAGGTGTCGCTTTCCTCGAAATTGATCGTCTCCGCACCGAACTTTTTCGCGAGCTCGAGCCGGTGCGGGAAATGATCGATCGCGATCACCCGATGCGCGCCGAGCTTGAACGCCGATTGCACCGCGAACAGCCCGACCGGGCCGCAGCCCCATACCGCAACCGTATCGCCGGGCTCGATGTCGCAATTCTCCGCCGCCATCCAACCCGTCGGCAGGATATCCGAGAGGAACAGCACGGTATCGTCGTCCATTCCGTCGGGAACGACGATCGGCCCGACGTCGGAAAACGGCACCCGTGCGTATTCTGCCTGTCCGCCCGGGTAGCCGCCGGTGAGGTGCGAATAGCCGAACAGCCCCGTCATCTGATGGCCGTAGAGCTCCTGCCCCAGATCGGCATTTTCCGCCGGAATCGAATTGGCGCAGGCCGCATATTGCTGCTTCTCGCAGAAGAAGCACTGCCCGCACGAGATGGTGAACGGCACCACCACGCGCTGCCCCTTCTTCAGCGTACTGCCTGGTCCGGTGTCGACGACGCGGCCCATGAATTCATGGCCCAAAATGTCGCCCGCCTCGAGCGTAGGAATGAAGGCGTCGTAGAGGTGGAGGTCCGATCCGCAGATCGCGGTCGAGGTGATCTCGATGATGGCATCACGCGGATTGATGATCTCGGGATCGGGCACCGTATCGACGCGGACGTCGTGCTTGCCGTGCCAGGTGAGCGCACGCATGGCCTTGTCTCCTCAGGAATCGGGCTCGCGGTTGGGCGGTGACGAGGTGGCGATCTCGCCCGTTTCGAGGAACTGCTTGAGGCGGCGCATGTCTCGCCGCGCCTGGATCGCCGGCTCCTTTTGCGTCAGCTTGGCGACCGCCTTGCCGATGAACCCGCCCGGCGGCGCATAGACGATCGTCGCCGTCACCCAGGTGCCGCGCCCCGGCGGCGCGTCGCGAAACTCCACGCGCCCTCTGTGCGCCACGTCGGCGCTTCCATCCGATTGCCAGGCGATGAGCCGGTCGGGCTCGTCGTCGGTGATCGCCGCGTCCCATTCGTAGGGGCCATTGGGGCCGGAGACCTTCCAGTGCGAGGTGCGGTCGTCCTTCACCTCGACCGAGCGGACGTTCTCCATCACGCGGGGAAGGTTCGTGAAATCGCGCCAGAAGGCATAGACCTCGGATCGCGGGCGATTGATCGTCTCGGTGTGCGCCGAGGCCGATCCCGATCCGCCCGGTGCATCGGGGCGCTCATCGCTGTCCTTGGAGACCACGGCCGGCGCATCGTCGGTGGTGGTGCTCATGGCGCGTTTCCGCCGGGATCGGCGGGTGTCTTCTCGTGACGGTCCGGATAGTCCTGCGGGGTGGCCTTGCCTTGATTCTTGACGGCCTGCCGGTCTTCGTGGCGTAGGGCCGGATCGTCGTCGGGGCCGTGCAGCGCGGAGCGCTCGTCCTTGGCGCCGCCTTCGCCGATGCGCTTGTCCTGATCGGCCATGTGTCCGCTCCTTGTGGTAATCCAGATCGAACCGGCGAGCGCCACTCCTGTTCCTCTGAAATGCGCCCAGTCGAGCGCCGGACGGCTCAACCCGCGGCCATCACCCGGCTCGCATCGCGTTCGTCGAGATGCAGGTAGGCGGGGGTGAACATCGCGACCTCCGCCAGCGCCGCGGAATCAGGGATCGTCAGGATGCGATGGGTGAGACAGATCAGGCCTTCGTGGCGCAGTTCCTGGAGGATGCGGTTGACGTGGACCGACGTCATCCCCGACGCCTCGCCGAGATCGCATTGGGTAAGCGGCATCTCGCAGCGGTTTCCCTCCGCTAGCCCGACCGCGTCGAGCCGCATGAAGATTTCGCACATCATGTGCGCAAGCCGCTCGCGCGCGGTGCGCTGGCCCAGATTGACGGTCCATTCGCGTTGGATCGATGTGGTGATGGTGGCATCGATCCGAAACGCGCGGGCGATTGCGGGTGAGCGCTTGCAGAGCGCATCCAGCTCCTCGCGGGGGATCTCGGCATAGGTGATCGGCGTCGCCGCGCCGACCGAATGATCGATCGCCGCAAGCAAGCTCGAACCGACCGCCGCCATGTCGCCTGGCAGCATGAACGCGATGATCTGGCGGCGCCCGTCGGGCAGCATCTTGTGGCGGATCGCCCAGCCGTCGAGGATCACCTTGATCGCGCTCGGCTGCTCCCCCTCGCGTACGATGTCGCGGCGCTGTTGCCCGGTGCGAATATTCCGCTCGGCAAGCTCGGCGAGCCAGCGGCATTCCTGGTCCGTCAGCTCGACATAGCGGCTGAGCCTGCGCGTGACCAAATTGAGCATGAGCTGTCCCTCTTAAGCAGAAGGTGCGTGCATGCTCTCTAACGCGTGTCGATGATCCAGATTTCCCTAACCGCGCAAATAAACCTTCGAGCGCACCGGTCATGGCGGCGTCGGCGCTGGTTTCGCGGCACTTGCGCTCACTCGGCAGCGATGGGTTGGGCCGCCCGCGTCTTCACATAGGAATTGGCCACCAGCTCGCGGCGGAACCACTCAATCGTCTGTTGCAGGCCCTCAGCAAGCGCGGTTTTCGGCCGCCACCCGAGCAACACCTGTGCGCGGCCGATATCCGGGCGCCGACGGCGCGGGTCATCGACCGGCAGCGGCAGGTGGCGCACCTCGATCGGGTGCGGCACCTGCGCGAGGATCGCGTCGAGCAGCTCGCGAATCGTGCGCTCCTCCGGATTGCCGACATTGACCGGCTCGAGCGCTTCGAGCGCGCATTCCATCAGCCCGCTGAGCGCTTCGACCATGTCGGCGACGTAGCAGAAGCTGCGCGTCTGGCTGCCGTCGCCATAGATCGTCACCGGCTCGCCGCTCAGCACCTGACAGACGAGATTGGAGACGACGCGGCCGTCATCTGGATTCATGTTGGGGCCGTAGGTGTTGAAGATGCGCGCGACCCGCACATCGGCGCGGCCCAGGCGGGCGAAATCGAACGCCATCGCTTCGGCGGCGCGCTTGCCCTCATCATAGCAGGCGCGCGGGCCGGTGCAGCTCACCCAACCGCGATAATCCTCGCGCTGCGGATGACATTCGGGATCGCCATAGACCTCACTTGTCGAGGTGAGCAGAAAGCGCGCGCCGGAAGCCTCGGCAAGCCGCAGCAGCCGATCGGTTCCGACGACGTTGGTCAGCATCGTATGCTCCGGGTCCGCCTGATATTGCGGCGGCGACGCCGCGCAAGCCAGATTATAGATGCGGCGGAAGCGGGGAGTCCTCGCGAGCACCGCCTCGGGCAGCGGATCGACCACATCGGCCTGGATGAACTCGAAGCGCGCATGGCCTTCGAGGCCGAGCAGGTTGGATGCGCGCGCCGTCTGGAGGTTGTCGAGGCAGACCACATGATCGCCGCGCTCGAGCAGCGCCCGGCACAGATGCGACCCGATGAAGCCGGCACCGCCGGCTACGAGGGTAAGGGGCGCCGCGTCCATCACTCCGTCTCTCCTTTCTCCGACCATTCTGGTCATGAGGCCACCATCAGCGGCGCCGGCTGGCGGGCCGCTTCCCGAAGGAAATCTTCGAGCTGGGCGGCGCGGACCTCGGCACTATGCTCTTCGAGAACGCGGACCCGCGCCGCGCGGCCGATAGCTGTCGCATTTCGGTCAAGCGCGGCGATGACGTCTGCGGTCGTCTGCGCCAGGATGATCTCGAGATCGGGCGCGAACAGGTCGGCGAGACCGTCCCACACATCCGAGATGATCGGCGTCGCGCAGGCGCCCGCCTCGAACAGACGTACCGAGGGCGACCAGCCCGCCGCGATCATGTCCGCGCGGGTCACGTTAAGCGTGAAGCGCGAAGCTGAATAAAATTCCGCATGCTCGGCGGGCGGCAGGTGATCGATGCGCTCGACGTTCGCGGGCCAGTCGATGCTATCGGGATATTGCGGCCCCACGACCGCGAAGCGCCGGTCGGGACAGGCGCGCGCGACATCGACCAGCATCCGCTCGACGGTCGGCTGGCGATCGTCGCTATAGGTGCCGAGATACGAGAGGTCCCATGCCTTGGGCACGTCGAGTGGCCGGTAGGCGCGTGTATCAACTGAGCAATAGAGCGCGCGCGCCCGTGGCGCATCATAGACGCGCTCGAGCCGGTCGAGCGTCGGTCCGCCGGTGAACGACAGATAGAGGTCGAAGCCGGGAATCGTGTCGGGCGAGAGATATTCGAAATCGCCCCGCGCGAGCTTGGCGAGCGTCACCGGCGTGTCGATATCGTAAAAGGCGGTGACGCCGTTTGCCCAGGATTGGGCGAGCCGTGCCACCTCGACCCCGTCGGGGACGTAGGAGCCGACGATTACCGCGTCAGCGCCCGCGATCTCGGTGCGCCAGCGTTCGAGAGCGCTCGGGCGGTCGTAGGTGCGCAGCGTGCAGAAATCGGGATGCGGAAGGTCGCGATGATCGGCGTACCAGGGCCGGTCCGCTTCGAGGAACAGCACCTCGTGCCCGCGCCGCGCGACCTCGGCGAGGAGCGCGCGATAGGTGGTCGCGTGCCCATTTCCCCAGGAGGAGGAGAGGGTGAGCCCGAGGACCACGATCTTCATGCCACCTCCCGCACGCGCGCGTGCTCGGTCTGGAATAGGCGATCGACCTCCTCTGCACGCAAGCTGTAGGTGTGTTCGGCGAGCACCCGACGCCTCGCCGCCTCGCCGATCGCCTGCGCGCGCTCTGGAGTAAGCCGCGCGAGATGCCCGGCAACGTCCTTGCCGTCGCGCGCGACGAGCACTTCCTCGTCGGGCGCGAGGAACAGTTCGATTCCCTCCCACGCATCGGTGATGAGGCACGCCGCCGCGCCCGCCGCCTCGAACACGCGCGTCGCGGGCGAGAAGCCGGCATCGGCCATCGAGTTGCGCGCGATGTTGAGCACCGCGGCTGGCGTGCAGTTGAAGGCATTGTGCTCGGCGGTGCCGACATGGCCGAGCGCACGGACGTTATTGGGCAGGCCGTTCGGATTCCAGCCGTTGCCGCCGAGCAGAAAATGGCGCTCGGGCAGCGCGCGCGCGGGCTCGAGAAAGAACTCGCCGACGCGCGCCTCACGATCCGGAAGCCGGTTGCCGAGAAACGCGAGATCGGCGGCGAAGCGCGGGTCGGGAGGCACCGGGAAATGCGTCGTCGGATCGAGCGCGTTGTACACCGGCACGCACCGCGCGGCACCGAAGCGCTCATACGCCTCAATCACCGGCGGGCCGCCGCCTTAGGGGAGCACCATTTCGAGCTCGGGCAGTGCGCGCGCGACGGGGT
>CAMLGC010000014.1 GCA_946479505.1 uncultured Sphingomonadaceae bacterium | reverse complement strand
ATCTCGGCGATCGCGACAGCCTCGAGCTCGTCGGGCAGCAGAAGGCGCTGTTCGAGGCCTTGAAGGCGCTCGGCAAGCCGCTCGTGGTGGTGCTCACCAACGGCCGGCCGCTCGCCGTCACTCACATCGCAAACGAGGCAAACGCGCTGATCGAGGGTTGGTATGGCGGCGAGCAGGGCGGGACAGCGATGGCGGACATATTGTTCGGCAAGGTCAATCCGGGCGGGAAGCTGCCCGTCACCTTTCCGCGTAGCGTCGGGCAGTTGCCGGTGTTCTACAATTACAAACCCAGCGCGCACCGCGGTTATGTGTTCGATAACCCCGCGCCGCTGTTTCCGTTCGGTTATGGGCTGAGCTACACGCGTTTTGAGATCGGCGCGCCCCGGCTGTCGCAGAAGCATATCGGCGTGGGCGGGACGGTCAGCGTCGCTGTCGACGTGGCCAATGTCGGCACGGTTCCCGGCGACGAGGTGGTGCAGCTCTACATCCGCGACAACGTCAGCTCGGTGACGCAGCCGGTGAAGGAGTTGAAGGGCTTCGAGCGGGTGACGCTGGCGCCCGGCGAGCGCAAGACCGTCAGCTTCACGCTGGGGCCGCGCGACTTCGCCTTGTGGAACCTCGACATGGACCATGTGGTCGAGCCGGGAACGTTCGAGATCATGGTCGGCCCCGATTCGCAGCATCTCGAGACGGTCGCGCTGGAGGTTTCATGAGACTGCTTCTCCTCGCCGCCGCGCTCATCGCTGCGCCGGTGCAGGCGCAGGAGACGCATTGGGTCGCGTCGTGGGGATCGGCGCAGCAGGTGCCCGAGCCGCACAACGCATTGCCCGACGACGCGCTCACCGACGCGACGCTGCGGCAGATTGTGCATCTCTCGCTCGGCGGCGAGCGGCTGCGCGTGCGGCTGTCGAACGAATTCGGCACCGCGCCGCTCCAAATCGATGCGGCACATATCGCGCGGCCGGTGAAACGCGGCGAACCGGGAATCGTGCCGGCTACCGACACCGCGCTCACCTTCGGCGGGCAAAGCGCGGTCGTCATCCCGGCGGGAGCGGAAGCCTATTCGGACCCGGTTGCATTCGACGCGCCCGCGGGATCTGATGTCGCGGTCAGCATCCATTTCCCCGAGCCGCCCGCGCGACAGACCGGCCATCCCGGATCGCGCGCAACCTCATTCGCGGCCAAGGGCGACAAGGTGGCCGCGGCCGACCTGCCCGGCGCAACCGCCGTCGAGCATTGGTATCAGCTTTCGGACATCGAGGTCGCCGCCGCGCCGGACGCCCGCGCGATCGTGGCGATCGGCGATTCGATCACCGACGGGCACGGCGCCACCACCGACGGCGACGACCGCTGGCCCGACGCGCTCGCCGCGCGGCTGCTCGAGGCGGACGCAACAATCGCGGTGCTCAATACCGGGATCGGCGGCAACCGCGTGCTGCTCGACGGATTGGGTCCGAACCTGCTCGCACGGTTCGATCGCGACACCGCGATGCGCAGCGGCGCGAGCGACGTGATCCTGCTCGAAGGGATCAACGATCTCGGCACGCTGACCGTCGATCATCCGGTGCCGCAGGCGGAGCATGATGCGCTCGTGCGGCGGATCGTCGACGGCTACCGCCAAGTGATCGAGCGCGCCCATGCACAGGGCCTGCGCATCTGGGGCAGCACGCTGACGCCCTTCGTCGGCAACGGCTATTACCACGCCGATGCCGCCAACGAGGCCGACCGGCAGGCGATCAACACCTGGATCCGCACCTCGGGCGCGTTCGACGGCGTGTTCGATTTCGACAAGACGGTGCGCGATCCCGCGCATCCCGAGCGGCTGCTCCCCGCCTATGATTCGGGCGACCACCTCCACCCCTCGCCCGCCGGCTATGCCGCGATGGCGGCGGCGGTGCCGATCGACGCATTTATGGACGGCGGTCCGGAGATCGCGATCACCTTCAACGATCTTCCCGTCCACAGGCCGCTACCCGAAGGGGAAACCCGCGTCGCGATCATGGCAGTCATCGGCGATGCGTTGCTCCCGCGGCTGCTCGATTATTACCGCTCCCAAGGCGCGCGCTTCAGCTCGCTCGCCGCCGCGGAGAACGATCCCTTCTATGCGGGTGAGGTAGCGCCGGCGACCGCGGGCCATCCCGCGGCGTTCGAGGCCGCCGTACATGTCAGGGGAATCGACCTGCCGCCCGCGCCCGGCCTCCCGACGCTGCTTGAAACCGTTTGCCAATGAGGAGGGCTTTCGTCACATGAACGGCGCGCACGTGCTTGACACAGCCGCGCTGGGGCATATTGGTAGCGCTATCAAGGTGGGATGAAGATGAACGGGACGAGGTTCGGGATGGAAGCGCTTCCGAACGATTGGCGCGACGGGCGGTTCGTCGGCCGGATCGATCGTGGCGAGGGCCCCTGCGTCGTCGTGATTCGCAACGGAAACGTGGCGGACATCACCGCCGCACACCCGACCGTGGCCAGCTTCGCTGCGGCGGGCGCGCCGGACTGCGCGGGCGAAGAGTTAGGCCCGCTCGACGCGCTCGGCCTCTCGACGACCGCAACCCCGCGCCTGCTGAGCCCGATCGACCTGCAATGCGTCAAGGCATCGGGGGTCACCTTCGCGGTCTCGGCGCTCGAGCGCGTGATCGAGGAGCGCGCGCGCGGCGATGCCGCCAAGGCCGCCCACGTCCGCGGCCGTCTCGAACACCGGGTCGGCGGCAGCATTCGTTCGGTCGTTCCCGGCAGCCCAGAGGCAGCGGCGCTGAAACAGGCGCTGATCGATGATGGGATGTGGTCGCAATATCTCGAGGTCGCGATCGGACCCGATGCCGAGATCTTCACCAAATCGCCCGTGCTCTCGACCGTCGGCTGGGGCGCCGAGATCGGCGTCCGATCGGATTCGACCTGGAACAATCCGGAGCCCGAGGTGGTGTTGCTCGTCGCGCCCGACGGCCGGGCGCTTGGCGCGGCGCTCGGCAACGACGTCAACCTGCGCGATTTCGAAGGCCGCTCGGCGCTGCTGCTCGGCAAGGCGAAGGACAATAACGCCTCATGCACGCTGGGGCCGTTCATCCGGCTGTTCGACGACCGTTTCGGCATGGACGACGTTCGCACGGTCGAGCTCGATCTGAGGATCGAGGGCGAGGACGGCTATGTGCTTACCGGGCACAGCTCGATGGACCAGATCAGCCGCGATCCCGAGGAGCTGATCCGCCAGTCGCTGAGCGAGCATGACTATCCCGACGGGTTCGTGCTCTTCCTCGGCACGCTGTTCGCGCCGACGCAGGATCGCGACGAGCCCGGCCGCGGCTTCACCCACAAGGTCGGCGACCGGGTGACGATTTCGAGTGCCCGGCTCGGCACGCTCGTCAACCGCGTCGTCACCTCCAGGGATGCGGCGCCCTGGTCGATGGGAATCGGCGCGCTGTTCGCGAACCTCGCGGCCCGCGGGCTGCTCCAGGGCCGCGCAGGATGATCCATTTGCTTCCCTCTCTTTCGATTTCAAGGATCCGCTGAATGCTGCAAGAAACCGGGGCCACGAACATAAACGCCGATCAGGTAGCGCGGTATCCGAGCCTTTCCGACAAGCGCGTGTTCATCAGCGGCGGCGGATCGGGAATCGGCGCGGGGCTGGTCGAGGCGTTCGTCGCGCAGGGCGCGCGCGTCGCCTTCGTCGACATTGCCGACGCCGCTTCGACCGCGCTCGCCGAGCGGCTGGCGCCGAACGCGCGCCACGCGCCGCAGTTCATCCATTGCGACATCACCGACCTTGCCGGCTTCAAGTCGGCGATCGGCAAGGTGGAGACCGAGTTCGGCGGGATCGACGTGCTCATCAACAACGCCGCCAACGACGACCGCCACCGGATCGACGAAGTGACTCCCGATTACTGGGACGATCGCATGGCGGTGAACCTCAAGCACCAGTTCTTTGCAGCCCAGGCGGTATGGTCGGGAATGAAGGCGCGCGGCGGAGGTGTGATCCTCAATTTCGGATCGATCTCGTGGCATCTCGGGCTCCCCGACATCGCGCTCTACCAGACGGCCAAGGCGGCGATCGAGGGGTTGACGCGCAGCCTCGCGCGCGAGCTCGGCCGCGACAACATCCGCGTCAACACGATCGTGCCGGGCAACGTCCAGACACCGCGCCAGATGCAATGGTACACGCCCGATGGAGAGGCCGAGATCGTCGCCGCGCAATGCCTCGACGGGCGCATCCAGCCCGCCGACGTCGCCGCGATGGCGCTGTTTCTCGCCTCGGACGATGCGCGCATGTGCACCGCGCATGCCTATTGGGTGGATGCCGGCTGGAACTAGGGAGAGCGATCATGGCCGAGGGACTTACGCGCCGCGAAGGATTGTCGCTGTTGGCGGGACTCGGCCTCGCGGCCTGCGGCGGCGGACCGTCGCAGGCGAGCCCGACGCTGACGCCGTCTCCCGGCCCATCGCCCACCCCTTCGCCGACTCCCACGGCCGGCGTAGCATCGGTCCAGGAGGTTGCGGGCGCGCGCGGGATGCGGTTTGGATCGGCGTTCGCGTGGAGCTTGCCCGGCGCCGATGCGGGGAGCTTCGCCAATCCCGATTACGCGGCCTTGCTCGAGCGCGACTGCGGCATCCTGGTGCCCGAGAACGAGCTCAAATGGCAGGCGCTTCGGCCCGATCCCGACACCTTCGCCTTCGAGCACGCCGACGCAATGCTCGCCTATGCCGAAGCACATAACATGCCGGTGCGCGGCCATACGCTGCTGTGGCACCGCCCGGAGCGGATGCCCGCGTGGGAGGAATCGTATGATTTCGGCGCCGATCCGGCGGCCGAGGCCGAGCGCCTGCTGACCACGCATATCGAGACGGTGATGCGCCATTACGGCGACCGCATCACAAGCTGGGATGTCGTCAACGAGGTCGTCGATCCCAAGACGGGCGAGCTGAACGAGATCGCGCTGTCGACGGCGATGGGCGGCGGGCCGCATTCGGCCGACCTCGCATTCCACACCGCCCGTGCCGAGGCGCCGACGGCCGAGCTCGTCTATAACGATTATATGGATTGGGGCGGGAAGGCGACGCACCGCGATGGCGTGCTGCGGCTGCTCGAGGGTTTCCGCAATCGCGGCGTGCCGGTCGATGCGCTGGGCGTGCAATCGCATCTCACCACCAACGACGCCGATGTCGCCGCGACGGTCGGGCGGCAGGAGCACGACTGGCGCGCCTTCCTCGACGAGGTGACGGGCATGGGCTACCGGCTGCTCATCACCGAGCTCGACGTGCGCGACAACGCGGTGCCCGCGGATGCGGCGTCTCGCGACGCGCGGGGCGCCGCCTATACGCGCGCCTATCTCGACATCATGTTCGACTATCCGCAGCTCAAAGATGTGCTCGTCTGGGGGATGTGCGACAAATATAGCTGGTTGCAGGGCTTCGACCCGCGCGACGACGGGCAGAAGCGGCGTTCGTGCCCCTATGACGCCAAGTTCCGCGCCAAGCCGATGCGCGAGGCGATCGCGGCCGCATTCGTAGCGGCCCCTGCACGCGCCTGACGCCGCGGCGCGGCTTACCCAAAGTTGACCAAATTGACTTTCCCGAGGGGGCAGTGCTTCCCGTAAATCCCGAATTTCAAAGAGCTGCGTCCCCGGCGGGGCATGGGTGAGTCAACTTCGGCCGATCTGCCTGGGGGCTCTGCTGGCCCCCATCACTGGGCGCCAACCGGCCCGGCCGACGCGATGCCTTAGCGCAAGAGACCCCTGTAGGACACAAACGCCCGCGCGAGACGAATTGAGGGCGCCTCCCCTTTCGGGAAGACGCCCTCCTTTGCGACCCGAAGGTCCCCCAGAAACGCTAGAGACTCCCGCGGATGATGAACGAGAAGCGGCGATCGTTCATGAAATAGGATCGCGGCCCCCTCAGCCCGTCGAGCGTAAACATCTGCGAGGTCTTGGTGATCTCGTTGGTGAGGTTCACCCCCTGGACGCCGACCTTGATGCCCTTCGTCACGGTGACGAACGCCGAGGCGTCGAGCTGTCCCGTGGGCTCGTTGAAGATCGGATAATAGGGGAAGATCACGTCCGACGAGGTGAGCAGGAAGCGCGAGCGCCAATTATATGCGGCGCGCAGCGAGAGCGGCCCCTTCTCGTAGAAGACCTGGACGTTGACGTTGTGTTTCGAGAGTTGCTCGAGCGGCAGGCGATCGTTGACGCCGATCGGTGAGTTGGTCACCGGATTGCCGCCGTTGAGCCGCGAATTGGGCAGACCTTCGCTTTCGATATAGGTATAGCTTGCGCTCGCCCCCAATCCGCTCAGGAAACCCGGCAGGAAATCGTAGGTCTGCTGATAGGCGACCTCGAAGCCCTTCACCTTGCCCTTGCCGTCGAAATTGGCGGGTCCGCGCGCAGCGAAGCTTTCGGTGATGCCGTTGTTGGTGAGCGTGAGCGGCACCACGGCCTGGTAGAAGAAGTTTTTGATTTCCTTGTAGAAACCGTCGACCGTCAGCGATCCGACGCGCGCAAAATACCATTCCGCGGTGAGATCGAACTGATCCGACAGCGCCGGCTTCAGATACGGATTCCCCCGCGTCGTCTGGAGCTGGTAGGTATTCCCGTCGAAACTTGCCTGGAAATAGTTGCGCGTGTCGGCGAGCGACGGCCGCGCAAGCGCCCGCGATGCCGCGAACCGGAAGATGAGATCCTCGGTCACGCCCAGCTTGAGGTTCAGGCTCGGCAGGAAATAGTGGTAGTTGTTGGTTGCGCTCGACACCTGCGAGCTGCCGTCGCCCGCGAACTGCTGAAGTTCCGCATAAGCCGCGGGGCCGAGGTTGCAGATGCCGCCCGGTCGGCTCGACGGGGTTCCCGGCGGCGCGTTGGTGGGCGGTGGCTTGATCGCGCAGCGCACGTCGAACGGATCGACGGCGCCGAGCTGGGTCGCGGTCGGGATCGCGAACGCGCCGGTGGAGACGAGCTTGGTGTCGACATAGCGGACGCCGACATTTCCCGACAGCCGCAGCCCGCTCGACCGATCGTCGTTGCCGAAGCTCACCATCGTATAGGCTTCGACGTTGCGCTCGCTCACCGTCTGGATTTCGGACGGCAGGAAATCGGTGCCTTCGACCACGCCGGGGCGCTCGTGCGCCGGAACCCAGCGGTTGCTGGCGGTCGCGCCGTTCTGGTTGTGCCAGATGTCGTTGAGGTGCTTGAAATATTCCGATGCGCCCGGATAGGCTTCGATCAGATTGCCGCTGTAATAATGGCCACCGACCGGCCCGGGCGTTTGCCCGCGGAAGAAATCGGGGAATTCGTAGAATTCGGAATTTTCGCCCGCCTGCGCGAACGTCACCGGGGCGCCCGACCATACTTCGCTGATGGCGCCCCAGTTATAGGCCGAATAGCGAATCTTCTGATCGCGATCGGCGTAGCGCGCGCCGACCTTGACGTGCTTCAGAAACGAGCCGTCGTCGAAATTATACTGGGTGTCGCCGCGGAACGCATATTCGTTGCCGACGCTGTGTTCGATGTGATCCATCGCCGCGCGCCAGAACGAGAAGGCCGGATTGCGGAAATATTCCTCGTCGCTCGCCGCCGCCATATCGGGGTTGGGCGCGGCCCAGGCGGCTGACAGCGTGAGCGGCTTGTGCGCGATAACACTCGGAAGATCGCCGGTCAGGTCGATTTCCTGGTCGGCGAAGGTCGATCCGAACACGCTGACGTCGAGCGTATCATGTTCGGCATGGACGTACTGCCCATCGACATTGAACTGCCACCGATCGGTGGGGCTGAACTTGAAGTTGAGGCCGTAATCCTCGACGACGTTCTCGTCCTCGACCTCGCGGCGCGACATCGACTGCTGAATGCCGCCGGTGGGAACCGTGGTCGTCGCGGAGCCGCTGTCGGCGCTACGCCAGCCATTGCCCGGCAGCGTGATGAGACCGCTCTCGAAGACGCCGTTCTCGTCATATTGATAATTGTCGAAGCTGCCGACCGGGCATTCGGCACGGGTTGTGCCGTTCGGTCCGTTGCCGTTCTGCAGGCACCCGGCGGGATAGGTGTTGTATTCGGAAAGATCGGGCGCGCTCTCGAAGGTGTGCTCGCCCCAGCGCTGATAGGCGTCGGTGCGCAGGAACTGCGCGGTGAGCAGCGCGCGGCGATCGAGGCTCTCCCACTGGCCGGCGACGGCGATGCCGGTGCGCTGGCGATCGAAATCCTGCGTGCGGAACTGGCCGCCGAGCGGCGCATATTGAAGCGGCGAAAAGTCCGCGAACCCGTCGGCGCCGGCGGTTCCGGCGGTGCCGCACGGCGGCGTGGCCGTCGTGGCGTTCCACGCCGGCGGCAGCGTGCTGTCGTCGGTGTTGGAGGGCAGCGGATTACGACAGATGCCCGTGCTGCTGGTGTTGGCCGCGGTCGTGATGCTGTTGTCGCGCGTCTGGAAGTTGGTGATCTGGAGGCCATCGGCGCGGCTGTAGAGCTGCGAATAGGAATAGTCGCCGAGCAGGCCGATCCGGCCGATGCCCGTATCCCAGGTGTTGCTGACGAGCGCCGAGACGGTCGGCGAGAATTTCTTCGCCATGTCGCCGTAATTGGCCTCGACGTCGAAGCTGAACAGGAAGCCGTCCTGATCGAAGGGCTTGCGCGTGTTGAGATTGACCGTGCCCGAAAGCCCGCCTTCGATCATCTCGGCGGTCGAGTTCTTATAAACCTCGACCGACCCGAGCAGCTCGGAGGGGACGTCGGAGAAGTTGATCGCCTGGCCATAGACGCCGGTCGAGAAGGTGTCGCGGCCGTTGAATTCCGAGCGGACGAAGCTGAGGCCGCGGACGACGACGCCCGAGCCTTCGACCGAAAAGTGATCGGGATCGTTGCTGCCCGCGAAGCGGTTGATCGAAACGCCGGGGACGCGCTGAAGCGCCTCGGTCACCGAGCGATCCGGCAGCGCGCCGATATCGGACGCGGTGATCGCGTCGACGATCGTGTCGGCGTTGCGCTTGATCGACTGCGAGTTGGCGAGGCTCTCGCGAATACCGGTAACGACGATGTCCTGCGTCTCGGGCAGCGTGTCCTGATCGTCGGTCGTATCGCTCTGCGCCGCCGGCGTGTCCTGCGCCCATGCCGGCACCGCCAGCATCGCGCCGCCCAGCGCGAGCACCGACGCGCCGCAGCGCAGCGCCCGCCCGGTAGCGCTCACAAACCCGAACCGAGTCGATCCGCGCGAATCGTGGAAACGCCCCATCATCCCCTCCCACCTGATAGCGCTAACAGAGTGTGTCGCGCCTTATTCGTCTAGTCTGCGTAACCCAAGACCGGCAAGCTCGCAAGATACGCAAGATGGTTTTGGAATTGGGCCATCAATTGTGGCAAAAGTGCCACGTTCGACCCCGCTGCGGCTTCGATCGCGGGTTCCGGCACAAGTGATGGTAGCGCCCGCGCGATCCGATGTACCGCTATCTTCGCCTTTGACGCTGCCGGCCCGGTCTCTACAATGCGCGCGTCGGGCGGGAGAGGCGATCATGGGTTTGGGCGGGCGGATTCGAGCAGCAAAGCGCGTTTCGGCATGACCGGCGAGCGGGCACCGATCGAGCGGCTCGTGATCGTCGGCGGCGGCACCGCGGGCTGGATGGCGGCGGCGGCCTTCTCGCGCTTTCTCAACAACGGCCGCACCACGATCACGCTCATCGAATCGGACGCGATCGGCACGATCGGCGTCGGCGAGGCGACGATCCCGCCGATCCTCAACTTCAACAAGATGCTCGGGATCAACGAGAACGAGTTCCTGAAGGCGACGCAGGGCACGTTCAAGGCGGGAATCGAGTTCGTCGACTGGGGCGCGATCGGCGAGCGCTATCTGCATCCGTTCGGGCATCACGGGCACGAAATCCACGGCGTGTCGTTCCACCAGCTCTACCTGCGCGCGCGGGCGCAGCGGCCGATGCCCGACATCAGCGCCTGGTCGATGAGCGCCGCCGCGATCCGCCATGGACGGTTCGCCCGTCCCTCGGGCAAGGCGCAGCCGCCGCTCGGCGAGCTCTTCTACGCCTATCAGTTCGACGCGACGCTCTACGCCCGATATCTGCGCGCCTATGCCGAGCGCGGCGGCGCGGTGCGCGTCGAGGGCAAGGTTGTCGACGTGGGCCTGCGCGGCGAGGACGGCTTCGTCGAGGCGGTGACGCTCGACGACGGCGCCCGAATCGAGGGCGACCTGTTCCTCGATTGCTCGGGGTTTCGCGGGCTGCTGATCGAACAGGCGCTGAAGACCGGATACGACGATTGGTCGCGCTGGCTGCCGTGCGATCGCGCGGTGACGGTCGCGACCGAGAATGTCGGCCCGCTCGATCCGTTCACGCGCGCGACGGCGCACACGCGCGGGTGGCAGTGGCGGATCCCGCTCCAGCACCGGATGGGCAACGGCTTCGTCTATTCGAGCGCGTACCTGGACGACGACACGGCGCGCGATACGCTGATGACGAACCTCGAAGCCGCGCCGCTGACCGACCCGCGCACGCTTCCCTTCACCACCGGCCGGCGGCGGCTGGCGTGGAACCGCAACGTCGTCACGCTCGGCCTGTCGAGCGGCTTCGTCGAGCCGCTCGAATCGACGAGCATCCATCTCGTCCAGGCGGGCATCGCCAAGCTGATCGCGCTCTTCCCCGACAAACGCTGCACGAGCGTCGAGCGCGACGAATACAATCGCGCGATGAAGGACCTGGCCGAGGACATCCGCGACTTCGTGATCCTCCACTACAGCGCCACGCGCCGCGACGATTCACCCTTCTGGGACTATTGCCGGACGATGGAAGTGCCCGACAGCCTGGCGCGCAAGATCGCGCTGTTCCGCGAGAAGGGCCGCGTCTTCCGCGACAATATGGAGCTGTTCGCGACCCCGAGCTGGGTTTCGGTGATGTTCGGCCAGGGCATCTGGCCCGACGGCTACGACCCGATCGCCGACGCGCTCGACGACGCCCGCGTCGACGAGGCGATGGAGCAGATGCGGCGCGACTATGACGAGGCGGCGCTGCGGCTGCCCACCCAGGCCGAGTTCATCGCGCGCTGCTGCGCGGCCGAACCGCCGATGCCGCGCATGGCGGCCGCGTCGTGATCGACGATCGCATCCGCCGCGTCGTCATCGTCGGCGGCGGCACCGCCGGCTGGATGGCCGCCGCCGCGATCGCGCGCGTGCTCGGCCACATGCCCGACCTGTCGATCGAGCTCGTCGAATCGGAGGAGATCGGGACGGTCGGCGTCGGCGAGGCGACGATCCCGCAGCTCGTGCTGTTCAACGCGCTGCTCGGGATCGACGAGGCCGAATTCGTCCGCGCCACCAACGCGACCTACAAGGTCGGGATCGAGTTCGTCGACTGGGTGCGGCCGGGGCATCGCTATATCCACCCGTTCGGCTTCTACGGGCTCGACATGATGGGGATCGAATTCCACCATCATTGGCTCAAGGGTCGCGCGCTCGGCGATCGGCACCCGCTCGACGATTATGCGATCTCGGTCGTCGCGGGTCGCACCGGCAAGTTCCTGCACCCGCGGCCCGACCAGCCCAAGTCGCCGCTCTCCAAGCTTGCCTACGCCTTCCAGTTCGACGCGAGCCTCTACGCGCGCTTCCTGCGGCGCCTCGCCGAAGCCGGCGGGGTCACGCGCACCGAGGGCCGCATCGTCGATGTCTCGCAGAACGGCGAGAGCGGGCTCGTCGAGGCGGTGACGCTCGCGAGCGGCGCGCGCATCGAGGGCGACCTGTTCATCGATTGCTCCGGATTTCGCGGGCTGCTGATCGAGCAGGTGATGAAGGCGGGGTTCGAGGACTGGAGCAAATGGCTGCCGTGCGACCGCGCGGTCGCGGTGGCGAGCGAGCGCACCGACGACTGGCAGCCGCTCACCCGATCGACCGCGCGGCCCGCGGGCTGGCAGTGGCGCATCCCGCTCCAGCACCGCACCGGCAACGGCTATGTCTATTCGAGCGCGCATATCTCCGACGACGAGGCGGCGGCGACGTTGCTCGCGAACCTCGACGCCGCGCCGCTGGGCGACCCGCGCCCGCTGCGCTTCCTCGCGGGGCACCGCAAGTCCGCATGGGTGGGCAACGTCGTCGCGCTGGGGCTGGCGAGCGGGTTCCTCGAGCCGCTCGAATCGACGAGCATCCACCTCGTCCAGTCGGGGATCGCCCGGCTGATGACGCTGTTTCCGACGCGGCGCCCCGACCGACATGCGATTGCGCGCTACAACGAGCAGACGCTGCGCGAATATGTCGATATTCGCGATTTCATCGTGCTCCATTACAAGGCGACCGAGCGCAACGACACCGCGTTCTGGGACACTTGCCGCACGCTCGACCCACCCGAGGGACTCAAGGCCAAGCTCGACATGTTCGCCGCCAACGGCCGCATCTTCCGCGAGCATAACGAGCTGTTCACCGAGACGAGCTGGCTGTCGGTGATGATGGGCCAGGGGATCGAGCCCGAGGGCTATCATCCCGCGGCCGACCTCCTTCCCGATGCGGAAACGCTGGCGCGGCTGGCGCACATGCGCGAGGTGGTGGCGCGCACCGCGGCGGCGATGCCGACCCAGCAGGATTTCCTGCGCGGCGAAGGCAGCCTCGCCGAGCTGCCGCTCGCCCGCGCGTCGTGAGCGCCCTTCCCGCGCCTCGCCCGATCGCCGAGTATGGTGGCGTCGATCGCGAGCGGTTCCTGGGCGAGGTCCGTCCGCTGGGGAAGCCCGCGGTGCTGCGCGGACTCGGGGCGGGGTGGCCGGCGGTCGCCGCGGCGCGGCGATCGGACGAGGCGGTGGTCGACTATCTGCTCGGCTTTCGGCCGGCGCGCGAGATCGTGGCGATCATCGGCGCGCCGGAGATCAAGGGGCGCTTCTTCTATCGCGACGACATGCGCGCGCTCAATTTCGGACGCGGGCGCGCGCCGTTGGGCGACGTGCTCGGCCGGCTGCTGCGCGACCGGGCCGACCCGGCGCCGCACGCGATGGCGGTGCAATCCGAGGTGCTCCCCGAATTGCTCCCGGGCTTCGCCGAGGCGAACACCACCGATCTGCTGCCGATGGCCGCGGCCCCACGCATCTGGATCGGCAATGCGATCCAGGTGGCGCCGCATTACGACCTCAAGGAGAATATCGGCGTGGTGGTCGCCGGACGGCGGCGGTTCACGCTGTTTCCGCCCGAGCAGATGGCGAATCTCTATCCCGGCCCGCTCGAGCTCACGCCCGCAGGGACGCCGGTGAGCATGGTCCACCTCGCCCACCCCGATCTCGAGCATTATCCTGATTTCGCCAGCGCGATGGAGGTGGCGGAAAGCGCGACGCTGAACCCCGGCGACGCGATCTACATCCCCTTCCATTGGTGGCACGGCGTCGATTCGCTCGACCCGTTCAACATCTTCGTCAATTACTGGTGGAACGAGGCGCCCGAGGGACTGGGCAATCCGTACGACGCGCTGATGCACTGCCTGTTCGCGATCCGGCATCTGCCCGAAGAGCAGCGCGCGGTGTGGCGGCACGTCTTCGACCGTTATGTCTTCGCGCTCGGCGGCGACCCGGTCGCGCACCTGCCGCCGCATGCCAAGGGCGTGCTCGGGCCCGATCCCGATCCGGCGCTGCTCGCCCGGATGCGCGCGACGCTCAAGCAGATTGCGGCCGGGCTCTAGCGCGCTGGCAAACCCCCGCGCCTCGTGTTAGCGGTAGCACAAGCAGGACGGGGAGCAGGATGCGGGGAAGGTCGGGGATCGGCCAAGCGCTCGGGCTGGCAGTGGGAGCGCTCGCATTGCTGGGCGCCGCGCCGGAGACGCGCACTGCGACCTTCGACTGGGTCGATTATGCCGGCGACGATCCGCTGCCGCCCGGCGTCTCGATCGGGCCGAGCGACTATCGCAATCCGATCCTCGCGGGCTTCTACCCCGATCCCAGCATCACGCGCGCGGGCGACGCTTATTATCTGGTCAACTCGACCTTCGCCTATTTTCCGGGGCTGCCGGTGTTCCGGAGCACCGACCTCGTCCACTGGACGCAGATCGGCAACGCGATCGACCGGCCCGACATGGTCGATTTCGGCAGGCTCGGCATGTCGCGCGGGCTCTACGCGCCGTCGATAACTTATGCCGATGGCCTGTTCTGGATCGTCAACACCTGCGTCGATTGCGGCGGCAATTTCGTAATCACCGCGACCGACCCCGCGGGGCCGTGGTCCGATCCCGTATGGCTGCCGGACGCGGGGGGAATCGATCCATCACTCTTCTTCGACGATGACGGCGGCGCGTGGCTGGTCAACAACGACGTGCCGCCCGAGCCGCCGCGTTATGACGGGCATCGCGCGATCTGGCTCCAGCGTTTCGATTCGGACGGGAAGGCGCTGGTCGGCGAGCGTACGGTGCTGGTCGATGGCGGCGCCGATCCGTCCGCGAACCCCGTCTGGATCGAAGGGCCGCACCTCTTCAGGAAGGACGGCCATTATTATCTGATCGCGGCCGAGGGCGGCACGGCCGATAACCATTCCGAGGTGGTGTTCCGTGCCGACAAGGTGACGGGGCCGTATCTGCCGTATCCGGGCAATCCGATCCTCACGCAGCGCGATTTGGCCGCGGATCGCCCCTTCCCGATCACTTCGACGGGGCATGCGGGGTTCGTCGATACCGGAAACGGCTGGTGGGCGACCTTCCTTGGCGTGCGCCCCTATGATGGCCACAACTTCAACACCGGACGCGAGACCTTCCTGCTGCCGGTGACGTGGAAGGACGGCTGGCCGCGGATCACCGCGCCGGGCGAGCGCGTGCCCTATGCCCACGCGCGGCCGGACCTTCCCGCGGGCTCGGCATCTATCCCGACGACCGGGCCGATGCGGCTGCACGAGAGCTTCGCGGCCGCGACGCTTCCGCTCGGCTGGATGATGCTGCGCAATCCGCAAGCGCGTTGGTATCGGTTGGGCGGCGGCGCGATGCTCGATGCGCGCCCCGTCGGCCTTGGCGACAACGGCAACCCTTCGTTCCTCGCGCGGCGCCAGCAGCATCTGAACGCGAGCATCACCACGCGGGTGCGCTTCGTGCCCGAGGAGGACGGCGATCGCGCGGGCCTCGCGGCGTTTCAAAACGACGATTATTGGTTCTTCCTTGGGATCGAACAGGCGGGCGGGAAACCGCTGATCCGGCTCGATCGCCGAGCCGGCGCCGACGATCCCAAGACGGGAACGATCGTGGCCGAGACGCCGCTTGGCGCCCCGCCGGGCGCGCCCGTCGATCTCAGGATCACGGCGCGCGGCGGTCATTACGACTTCGCCTATGCGACCACGCCCGGCAACTGGCGCACGCTCGCGGGCGACGTCGACGGGACGGTTTTGAGCACCGATGTCGCCGGCGGGTTCGTCGGCGCGACCTGGGGGATTTATGCCTATGCTGCGGATTGAGCCGATAGGGCTAGGTTCACGCGCTGCTGTTCCCCCGCGAAAGCGGGGGTCCAGGCTGGCATTCGACCTGGGCTCCCGCCTTCGCGGGAGCACTGGGCTGTCGAAACCCGCCCGAGCCGCTCTCCTGGCTTTTGCGTTTACCGGAATGAGCGCCGCATGCGCATCGCCCGTGCCATCCTCCCCGATCCGGCTCAACCAGGTCGGGCTGCTTCCTGACGGGGTGAAGCGCGCGGTATTGCCCGAGCGTGCGAACGCGCCGCTCGGCTGGACGCTGACCGATGCTGGCGGACGCGTGGTCGCATCGGGAAAGACGATCGTGGTCGGCGACGACGCGGCGTCGGGCGAGCATCTGCACCTGATCGACTTCAGCGGCTTTGCGGGCACGGGCGAGGGCTTCCGGCTGCACGTCGGCGAGCGCGATAGCCGGGCGTTCGCAATTGCGCCGGGGCTGTACGCGCCGGTCAAGAAGGCGGCGCTCAATTATTTCTACCAGTCGCGCGCGGGCGATCGAATCGAGGCTGCCTATGCGGGCGGCGCGCGCTGGGCGCGGCCGGCCGGGCATCCGCACGAGATCGTCACCTGCGTTTCGGGCACCGACGAGAAGGGCAACGACTGGCCGGGCTGCGTGGACACCTACGACGTGACCGGCGGCTGGTACGATGCGGGCGACCAGGGGAAGTACGTCGTCAACGGCGGGATCGCGCTGTGGACGCTGCTCGACCTCTACGAACAGGGGCAGAGCTGGAATGCCCGGCCCTTCCCCGACGGCAGCGCGGCGTTGCCCGAGGCGGGGAACGGCGTGAGCGACCTGCTCGACGAGGCGCGCTGGGAGATGGAGTTCCTGCTCTCGATGCAGGCGCCCGAGGGGACGCGGATGGCGCTGCCGGTCGGCGTATCGCGGGCTGAGCCCGGGCTCGATTTCGAGAGGGTCGATGTGTCGGGGATGGCGTTCCACAAGGTCGCGGACGAGCATTGGACCGGGCTGCCGATGCCGCCGCAGGACGATCCCGAGAAACGCCAGCTCTTCCCGCCGAGCACCGGGGCGACGCTCAACCTCGCCGCGACCGCCGCGCAGTGCGCGCGCATCTGGCGGAGCATCGATCCCGCCTTTGCCGACCGCTGCCTCACCGCCGCGACGCGCGCCTATGCGGCCGCGGTCGCGCATCCCGACCTCTATTCGATCGCAGCGTTCACCGGCAGCGGCGGCTATGGCGACCGCAGCTTTGCCGACGAATTCTATTGGGCGGCCGCCGAGTTGTTCGTGACCACGGGCGACGCGGCATACCGCACCGCGATCGCCCGAAGCCCGTTCTTCGACACAGCGAAAGCGGGCGAGTTCGGGTGGCCGACCACGGCGACGCTCGGCACGATCTCGCTCGCGACGTTGCCCAATGCGTTTGCCGACACCGACAAGGCGCGGCTGCGCGCGAGCATCGTCGCGGCGGCGGATAGCTTCCTCGCCGACGAGACGGACGTGGGGTATCGCATCCCCTACGATCCGCCGGCCTATCCCTGGGGATCGAACTCGAACCTGCTCAACCGCGCGGTGCTGCTCGGCCTCGCCGCCGACATCAGCGGCGAGCCGCGCTACCGCGACGGCGTGATCGACGCGATGGACTATATCCTCGGCCGCAACCCGCTGGACCGGTCGTTCGTGTCGGGGTTCGGCGCGCGGCCGATGGCGCAGCCGCACCACCGTTTCTGGCTGCACGAGCTCGACCCCGAACTGCCGCCGGTCCCGCCGGGCGTGCTTTCGGGCGGTCCCAATTCGAGCTCGCGCAGGGCCGACGAGATCGGAGCGGCGATGGCCGACTGTGCGCCACAGAAATGCTGGGCCGACGACTGGCGCGCCTTTTCGATGAACGAGGTCGCGATCAACTGGAACGCGCCGCTCGTCTGGGTCTCGGCCTGGCTGGACGCGCACCCGTGATTGCCTTTGCCGATGGGGTGGCGCTAAACGCAGGTTACAGGAGGGGGCGTGCCGAAATCGAGCCGTAGGAGCCGGGGGACGGCGACGATCCTCGACGTGGCGAGCACCGCGGGCGTGTCGTCGATGACCGTCTCGCGCGTCGTCAACGGCGCGCCCAATGTGCGTGACAGCACACGGCGGCGCGTGCTCGAGGCGATCGAGCAGCTCAACTATTCGCCCAATACCGCCGCGCGCTCGCTCGCTGCCGGGTCCGCCACGCATATCGGGCTGTTCTACGCCAACCCGTCAGACGCCTATCTCACGCAATTCCTGGTGGGCGCGCTCGATGGCGCGCGGCGCGCGGGCTGCCATCTCGTCATCGAGGTGTGCGAGGGCGACAGCGCCGACGCGCAGGCCGAGGCCACCCGGCGCTTCGCCAACACGCGCGTCGAGGGCGTGATCTTGCCGCCGCCGGTTTCCGAATACGATCCGGTCCATGCCGAACTCGCCGCGGCGGGCATTCCCGTGGTCACGGTTGCGCGCGGGCTCGCTCCGGCGGACGCGCTCAACGTGCGGATCGACGATTATGCGGCAGGCAAGACGATCACGCGCCACCTGATCGAGCTCGGTCATCGCGCGATCGGCCATATCCGCGGCCATCCGGGGCACATGGCAAGCGCCGAGCGGCATCGCGGCTTTCTGGACGCGCTTGCCGAGGCCGGGCTCGATCCGGAGGCGGCGCCGGTCGAGCAGGGCTATTTCAGCTACAAATCGGGGTTGGTCGCGGCGCAGCGGCTGATCGCGCGGGCCGATCGGCCGACCGCGATCTTCGCGAGCAACGACGACATGGCCGCCGCCGCGGTCTCGGTCGCGCACCGCAGCGGGCTGGAGGTGCCGCACGACATCAGCATCGTCGGTTTCGACGATACCGCGCTCGCGACCTCGATCTGGCCCGAGCTCACCACGATTCGCCAGCCGATCGCCGCGATGGCCGCGGCCGCCCTCGACCTGCTGCTCGCAACGCTGGGCGACCATCGCGGCGGCGCGCGCGCCAACGAGCGCGTGCTCGATTTCGAATTCGTGGTGCGCGATTCGGCGGGCCCGCCGAGCTGCGCTGTATCGCGGCGCGGCAGCGGCTGAAGAGGGCAGCGAAAGAAAATGCTCGCGCCCGCCGATGCTACCGCTAACATGAAGCAATGGCGATCCGCGGGAATCGGACGACCAAGGGAGAGACGGGGATGATCGAAGGGCAAGTGCAGCGCATCAACGGTGCGCTGATCGCGCTCATCGTGGCGGTCGCCACGATCGGCGGGTTCATGTTCGGATACGATTCGGGCGTCATCAACGGGACGACCGAGGGGCTGGAAAGCGCGTTCAACCTGTCCTCGCTCGGCACCGGCGTCACCGTCGGCGCGATCCTGATCGGGTGCGCGGTGGGCGCGTTCCTCGCCGGAAGGCTCGCCGATTCGATCGGGCGGCGCAACGTGATGCGGATCGCGGCCGTGCTCTTCATCATCTCCGCGCTCGCTGCCGGCGCCGCCGGATCGGCGGTGGTGTTCATCATCGCGCGGATCATCGGCGGGCTTGGGGTCGGCGCGGCGAGCGTGCTTGCGCCGGTCTATATCAGCGAGGTGGTGCCCGCGCATGTCCGCGGGCGGCTCTCGTCGGTGCAGCAGATCATGATTATCTCCGGGCTGACCGGGGCGTTCGTCGCCAATTACCTGCTCGCGCATTTCGCGGGGTCGTCCACGAGCGAGCTGTGGCTCGGCTATCCGGCATGGCGCTGGATGTTCTGGATGCAGGTGATCCCCGCGGCGATCTACCTGGTCACGCTGCTCCTCATTCCCGAAAGCCCGCGCTTCCTGGTGATGAAGGATCGCATCGTCGAGGCCGAGGGCGTGTTCACGCGGCTGTTCGGAGGGGATGAAGCGACGCGGCGCATTTCCGAGATCCGCCGCAGCCTTGCCGCCGACCATCACCGCCCGCGGCTGTCAGACCTCATAAGCCCGGAGACGGGCAGGATTCGCAAGATCGTGTGGACGGGCATCGGGCTCGCGGTGTTCCAGCAGTTCGTCGGGATCAACATCGTCTTCTATTACGGCGCGGTGCTGTGGCAGTCGGTCGGCTTTTCCGAAAACGACGCTCTGCTCATCAACATCCTGTCGGGCTCGCTCTCGATCCTCGCCTGCCTGTTCACCGTGTTCACGGTCGACCGGATCGGGCGCAAGCCGTTGCTGCTGGTCGGGTCGGCGGGAATGGCGGTGACGCTGGCGATCGTCGCGGTGTGCTTCGCGAGCGGCGCGCTGGTCAACGGCACGCTCGAACTGTCGGACACCAACGGCACAATCGCGCTGATCGCGGCCAACCTCTACGTGATCTTCTTCAACGCGAGCTGGGGCCCGGTGATGTGGGTGATGCTCGGCGAGATGTTCCCCAACCAGATCCGCGGATCGGGGCTCGCGGTATCGGGGTTCGCGCAATGGTTCGCGAACTTCCTCATCTCGGTGAGCTTCCTGTGGCTCGCGGACAATGTCGGCCTGCCCGTCACCTACGGCTTCTACGCCGCGGCGGCGTTCGTCTCGTTCTTCTTCGTGAAGGCGATGGTCCACGAGACTCGCGGGCGCGAGCTCGAGGACATGGAAGGATGAGCCCGGTGACGCTCGGACGCGGCGGGCTGGTCGCGCTGCTGCTCGCCGGAGCCGCCATCGGCGGCTGCACCGCGACGCCGCCGCCGGCGTCGGCCGAGACGGCGGCGCGGCCGTGGCTCGATCCCGCGCGCGCGCCCGAGGAGCGTGCGGCGCTGGCGGTGGACGCGATGACGCGCGACGAGAAGCTCACCCTCGTCTTCGGCTATTTCGCCAGCGATTCCCCGTCCGAGAATTACCAACACCCGGCCGAATCGCGCGAGGGCTCGGCGGGCTATGTGCCGGGCATCGCGCGGCTCGGCATCCCGCCGCAATGGGAGACCGACGCCGGCATCGGCGTCGCGAGCCAGGGCGGCGCCAAGGAAAAGCGGGGGCGCACGGCGCTTCCCTCGGGCCTCGCCACCACGGCGACCTGGAACCCCGAGCTCGCGCAGGCGGGCGGCGCGATGATCGGTGCCGAGGCGCGCGCGAGCGGGTTCAACGTGATGCTCGCCGGCGGGGTCAATCTGATGCGCGACCCGCGCAACGGGCGGAACTTCGAATATGGCGGCGAGGACCCGCTGCTCGCCGGTGTGATGGTGGGGAGCGAGATCGCCGGGATCCAGTCCAACCACATCGTCTCGACGCTCAAGCACTACGCGCTCAACGATCACGAGACGGGGCGCGGCACGGGCAACGTCGTGATCGACGATGCGGGCGCGCGGATGTCCGACCTGCTCGCGTTCGAGATCGCGATGGAGACGGGCGATCCGCATTCGGTGATGTGCTCGTACAACCTCGTCAACGGCACGCACGCCTGCGAGAGTCCCTACCTGCTCACCGACGTGCTGCGGCGCGATTGGGGGTTCAAGGGCTATGTAATGTCGGACTGGGGCGCGACCCATTCGACCGTCGCTGCGGCCAAGGCCGGGCTCGACCAGGATTCGGGATTTCCGTTCGACGATGCGCCCTATTTCGGCGCTCCGCTGAAGGCCGCGATCGAGAGCGGGACGGTGCCCGAGGCGCGGCTCGACACGATGGCGCGGCGCATCCTCTACGCGCTGTTCGCGAGCGGGGCGGTCGATCATCCCGTCACGCCGGGGCCGATCGATCTTGCCGCGCACGCCAAGGTGACGCGCGCCGATGCCGAGCAGGGAATCGTGCTGCTGCGCAACGAAGGCGCGCTCCTGCCGCTGTCGCCGCCGATCGGGTCGATCGCGGTGATCGGCGGGCATGCCGACAAGGGCGTGCTCGCGGGTGGCGGATCGTCACTCGTCTATCCGCGCGAGGGCAATGCGGTGCCCGGGATCGACCCGACGAGCTGGCCGGGGCCGGTGATGTACTATCCGTCGGCACCGCTCGACGCGATCCGGAGGCAGGCGCCGAACGCACGCGTGACGTTCGTCGACGGCAGCGATCCCGCCGCGGCGGCGGCTGCCGCGAACGCGGCGGATGTGGCGATCGTGTTCGCGACGCAATGGACGGGCGAATCGTTCGACGTGCCCCTGACGCTGCCCGACAATCAGGATGCGCTGATCGCGGCGGTCGCGGCTGCGAACTCCAGGACGGTGGTCGTGCTCGAAACCGGCGGGCCGGTGCTGATGCCGTGGGCGGAGCAGGTCGGGGCTGCGCTGGAGGCCTGGTATCCGGGAACCGAGGGCGGCACCGCGATCGCCAACGTGCTGTTCGGCACGGTGAACCCGTCGGGCCACCTGCCCGCGACCTTCCCCGCGAGCCTCGACCAGCTCGTGCGGCCAGGCGAGATCACGCCCGACGTTCGGCTCACCGAGGGCGCGACCGTCGGATACAAATGGTACGACGCCAAGGGGCTGACGCCGCGTTACGCGTTCGGCCACGGGCTGAGCTATACCAGCTTCGCGCAGGAGGGGCTGCGCGCCACCGCCGAAGACGGGACGATCACCGCCAGCTTCCGCGTGCGCAACACGGGCGACCGCGACGGGATGGATGTCGCGCAGCTCTATGTGTCGCCGGTGGCGGGTGGCTGGGAAGCGCCCAAGCGGCTCGCGGGATGGAAGAAGGTCGATTTGGCGCCGGGCGCGACCGCCGAGGTGCGGCTGACGGTCGATCCGCGGCTGCTTGCGGTGTGGGACGACCGCGGGTGGAAGATCGCGGGCGGCACCTACAAGGTGATGCTGGCGCGATCGGCGCGCGACATCGGCGAGACGGTGACGGTGCGGGTGCCCGCGCGGACGCTTCCGGCGGGGTGGCATCCGTAATAACCCTCGTGCCGGACTGACGGAGGTATTTTCAAGCAGGCTCGTTTGCCAGCGCGTCGTCCTTTTGATTGGCGCGGATATAGGCATCTCGCGCAGTCAACCGCGCGACATAGGCGGTGAACGCCTCGCGCCTGGGGAGCGTGCCGAACTGGACGCCCCAGCCGACCTGCGAGCCGACATAGACGTCGGCGGCGGTGAAGCGGTCGCCCGCGATATAATCGCTGCGCGACACCGCGCGTTCGAGCGTGTCGACGGTGAGCTCGTAGCTGCCATAGCCGAACATGCGGCCCTGCTCTGGCGAGGGCGTGAAGCTGGCCGCCTTGTTGGTGACCGCCTGCTCGACCGGCCCGGCGGCGAAGAACAGCCAGCGGTAATAGTCCGCGCGGTCGACGGTCGGCGGGGCGAGGCCTGCATCGGGGAATGCGTCGGCGAGATAGGCGCAGATCGCGGCGCATTCGGTGACGACGTGGCCGTTATGGCGGATTGCGGGAACCTTCCCCATCGGGTTGATCGCGAGATAGTCGGCGCCCTTCATCGTCGAGGCGTAGTCCATCACTTCGGTCTCGTAGGGGGCGCCTACCTCCTCGAGCATCCAGCGGATGATGCGGCCGCGCGATTGCGGGTTGGTGTAGAAAACCAGGTCGCTCGCCATTGCTCTTCTCCCGAGTCGTTATGAGAACATAATGAGAACTATCAGGCGCCCGCGTCAAGATGCGCATGCAGGAAATCGACCGTGCGGCCCCAAGCGAGCTTCGCCGCGGCCGCATCGTAGCGTTCGGCCGAGGTGTCGTTGTTGAAGGCGTGGTTGACGCCCGGATAGGTGTAGGCGGTCACGTCCTTGCCCGCGGCGTTGAGCGCGGCGACCCACGGCTGGGCGGTCGCGGCGACGCGGGTGTCGAGCCCGGCATAATGGAGCAGCAGCGGCGCCTTCACCTGCACGGCGGTTTCGGGTGCAGGCGCCGGGCCGTAATAGGCGACCGCCGCATCGAGCGCATCGCCCGCCGCGACCGCGAGCCGATCGACCGTGCCCCCGCCCCAGCAGAAGCCGACCGCGCCTGCCTTGCCGCTCGATTGCGGATCGGCCTTGGCTTTTGCGATCATGCCCTGGAGCTGCGCGAGAACGAGATCGGGATCGGCGCTGCCGATCAACTCGCGCGCCTTGTCTTCGTCGGTCGGCGTTCCGCCCTGCGGCGCGAGCAGATCGGGTGCGATCACGCGGAAGCCCTCGAGCGCGAGCCGGCGCGCGACATCCTTGATGTGCGGGTTGAGGCCGCGATTTTCGTGGATGAGGAGGACGGTGCCGAGCTTGGCGGGCGCCTCCTTCGGCACGACACGATAGGCGGCAGCGGGCTTTCCCGCCTCGACGCCTTCGATCATCTCGACATGCAGCCGTGGGTCCGCGGGATCGGTGACGGCAGCCGCGGCGGGCGCCGCGGCAATGCCCGCGATCAACGCCTCGGCGGCGGCGACCGAGCCCGCAAGCGCCGCCATCTGCTTGAGCAGCGTCCGGCGGTCGCGGTGGTCGTGCGTGTAGGCGTCGTAGAGATCAATCGCGCGCTGGCGGAGATCGGACATGGGCGGACTCCCGAATCGCCGTTTGGCGGGCGAGAGCCTACAACGTCGGGCGTTCAGACCGAAGTGCTTCCGTCTTCCGAAAAAGAGCATTCCCGCGGATGCCGGAACACGTCCGGCAAGGACGATCTTATGTCAGTTCAGCGCTTGAACGGATCGACGAATCCGAGACCGTTATCGGGCTCGCCCTCGCCCGATGCGGCATTCTCTGCGTCGCGCGCGGCCTGTTCGCGTTCGGCGCGCAGTTCGCTGATGAGCGCCTCGCGATCGCCCGCGAGCCGGTTGTCGACCGGCGCCTCGAGCCCGGCCGCCTTGCCCGCCTTGGCGACCGCCGCGTCGAGCTCGCGCTGCGAGCAAAGCCCTACCGTCACCGGATCCTTCGGCGTGATGTTGGCGATGTTCCAATGGCTGCGCTCGCGGATCGCCTGGATGGTCGAGCGCGTGGTGCCGATCAGCGTCCCGATCTGGCCGTCGGACATCTCGGGATGGTTGCGGATGATCCAGGCGATGCCGTCGGGCTTGTCCTGGCGCTTGGAAACCGGGGTGTAGCGCGGCCCCTTGGTGCGGCGCACCTGATCGGGGCCCTTCGACATCTGGAGGCGATAGTTGGGGTCGGCCTGGCCTTTGTCGATCTCCTGCTGGGTGAGCTCGTGCGCACGCACGGGATCGCGCCCGGTGAGCTTGCTCGCCGCGGTATCGTCGGCGATCGCCTGCACCTCGAGGATGTGGAGGCCGCAAAATTCCGCGATCTGCTCGAAGCTGAGCGCGGTATTGTCGACCAGCCACGAAGCGGTCGCGTGCGGCATGAGCGGCTGGGCCACGATGAAATCCTTCTTACAAACAATAAGGGCCGCCCCTCGCGGAGCGGCCGTGCCATGCGCCCGATCTAATGCGCGGCACGCAGGCTGGCAAGGTTTTCGCGCGTTTGTTCAAATCGCGGCGCCACCCTCCAGCGCATTCCAACGATGCTGCGCATCGTCGGAACCCCGGGCGCTTCCGGTAAAATGCGCACTCGGCGCATTTTCAAACGATCACAGGCCTCGCATCGGCACGAATTTGGGAAGCGCGCGCACGCGCGCGATCCATGCGAGGACGTGCGGATAGAGCGCCAGATCGAACCCGCCCTCGTCGGCGACGTGGGTGTAGGCGAACAGCGCGATATCGGCGAGGCTGACGACGTCGCCGACGAACCAGTCGCGGAGCGAAAGGTGATCCTCCATCTGCTGGAGCGCCGCGTCGCCCGCGAGCCGCTTGCCGGGAATCTGACTGCGCTGGAGTTCGCTGAGCGCGTCGATGCCGACCATCGTCAGCCAGAAGCGGATCGTCGCGATATTGGGTTCGTGGTGATATTGCTCGAAGAACAGCCAGTGGAGCATGTCCGCCCGGTCGAAGCGATCGGCGGGGATGAGCGATGAGCCGTCGGCGAGATAACAGCAGGCGGCGTTGCTCTCCGGCAGGAAGCGCTGCCCGACCTGGAGCACGGGGATGCGGCCGACGGGGTTGATGTGCGCGATGAATTCGGGCGTGCGCGTCTCGCCCTTCATGATGTCGTACTCGACGCGCTCCATGCGGATGCCGAGCAGCGCGGCGGTGAGGTCGATCTTGTAGCAATTGCCCGAGGCGGGGTCTTCGTGGAGGATCAGCTTTCCCATCGACGCTATTCGTCCACCGTCAGCACGATCTTGCCGATATGCTCGCCCGATTCCATGTGGCGGTGCGCGTCCGCCGCTTTTGCAAGCGGGAAGGTGCTGTCGATCTCGGGTTTCAGTCGCCCCGCTTCGACGTGCGGCCAGACGGTGCGGGCGAGCTCGTCTGCCACCAGGCTCTTGAACGCCGTGTCGCGCGGGCGGAGCGTCGAGCCGGTGAGCGTCAGCCGGCGGCGCATCACCTGGGCGACGGGAATCGTCGCCTCCGCCCCGCGCTGGACCGCGATCGAGACATGGCGGCCGTCCTCGGCGAGGCATCGGAGATTGCGCGGCACATAATCCCCGCCGACCATGTCGAGCACCGCGTCGACGCCTCTGTCTCCGGTGATCTCCCTCACGCGCTCGACGAAATCTTCGGTCTTGTAGTTGATCGCATGATGTGCGCCGATCGCGCGCGCCTTCGCGCATTTGGTATTGGACCCTGCCGTGACGATGATGGTGAGGCCGAACAGCCTGGCGAGCTTGATCGCCATCGTGCCGATCCCGCTCGTTCCACCGTGGACCAGCACGGTGTCGCCCTCGACCGCATAGGCCCGCTCGAACAGGTTGGTCCAGACGGTGAAGAGCGTCTCAGGGACAGCAGCCGCCTCGATCATGGTGAGCGCGTGCGGGACGGGCAGGCACTGGCCGGCGGGTGCGAGGGCGTATTCGGCATAGCCCCCGCCCGCGATCAGCGCGCACATCGGCTGACCGAGCAGTTCGGATCCGACGCCCTCGCCCAGCGCGACCACCTCGCCGGCGATTTCGAGACCGGGAATCGAGGGCGCGCCCGGCGGCGGGGGATAGGCGCCCCTGCGCTGGAGGATGTCGGGCCGATTGACCCCGGCGGCCGCGACGCGGATCAGCACCTCGCCTTCGCCGGGCCGCGGCACGGGCCGCCTCACAGGGGCGAGCACCTCCGGCCCGCCCGGCGCCTGCGGATCGATCGCCGTCATCGTGTCGGGCAGCGTCATCATAACGGGTCCCCTCCCCGCCGCGCGTTATTGACATCGCAGCCGCATCGGTCAACGCTCGGCGATATGGATTCCGACGAGAATCTCCCGCTCCGGCGCGACGATCCGGTCGTTCAGCTCGCGCGTCAGGACCTCGATCCGCTGTCGGTCGCGGAGCTCGATGCCCGGGTCGCGGCGCTCGAGCAAGAAATCGTGCGGGTGCGGCGGCACCGCGACCGCGCCGTTAACCAGCGCGCAAGCGCCGACGCCTTATTCAAGCGATGAGCGCAAACCGCTCCTTCGCGCCGGCAGGCTCGCCGACACGATGGTGCGGATGGCCGGCGCTTGATGCGGGGCCCTTCCCTTCCGACATTGGTGGAACGGGCCGCGTGTCCTTGCGGCCCTGAGGAGTATCGCAATGCCGTCTTTCGCCCCTGCGCTCGAAACCACGCTGCACAAGGCGCTCGAAGCCGCGAGCTCGCGCCGCCACGAATATGCGACGCTCGAGCATCTGCTGCTCGCGCTCGTCGATGACGAGCATGCGTCGAAGGTGATGGGCGCGTGCAACGTCGATCTCGGTGACCTCAAGGCCACCGTCACCCATTATCTCGACACCGAATTGGAGGCGCTGAAGGTCGATGCTGCGACCGACCCCTCGCCGACCAGCGGCTTCCAGCGAGTCGTCCAGCGCGCCATCCTGCACGTCCAGTCGTCGGGCCGCGACGAAGTGACCGGCGCCAACGTGCTCGTCGCGCTGTTTTCGGAGCGCGAGAGCTACGCGGTCTATTTCCTCCAGCAGCAGGACATGAGCCGGCTCGACGCGGTGAGCTTCATCAGCCACGGCGTCGGCAAGGGCGGCGCACCCTCCGAGGCGACGAGCCCCAAGGGCGCCGACGAGGAGAAGCCCGCCAAAGGCGACAAGAACAAGAGCGAAAGCGCGCTCAAGCAGTTCACGGTCAACCTCAACGAGAAGGCCGAGAACGGCAAGGTCGATCCGCTGATCGGGCGGAGCGCCGAGGTCGACCGCACGATCCAGATCCTGTGCCGCCGATCGAAGAACAACCCCCTCTATGTGGGCGATCCCGGCGTCGGCAAGACCGCGATCGCCGAGGGGCTGGCGCGCAAGATCATCGAGGGCGAGGTCCCGGACGTGCTCAAGGAAGCGGTGATCTATTCGCTCGACATGGGGGCGCTGCTCGCGGGCACGCGCTATCGCGGCGATTTCGAGGAGCGGCTGAAGGCCGTCGTCAATGAGCTCGAGAAGCTGCCGCACGCGGTGCTCTTCATCGACGAGATCCACACCGTGATCGGCGCGGGCGCCACGTCGGGCGGCGCGATGGATGCGTCGAACCTGTTGAAGCCGGCGCTGTCGAGCGGCGCGATCCGCTGCATCGGCTCCACCACCTACAAGGAATTCCGCAACCATTTCGAGAAGGACCGGGCGCTGCTCCGGCGCTTCCAGAAGATCGACGTCAACGAGCCCACGGTCGAGGACACGATCAAGATCCTCGCCGGGCTGCGCAGCGCGTTCGAGGAGCATCATTCGGTCAAGTACACCCCCGATGCGATCAAGTCGGCGGTTGAGCTGTCGGCGCGCTACATCAATGACCGGAAGCTGCCCGACAAGGCGATCGACGTGATCGACGAGGTCGGCGCGATGCAGATGCTCGTGCCCCCATCGAAGCGTCGCAAGACGATCACGCCGAAGGAAATCGAGGCGGTGATCGCGACGATGGCCCGCATTCCGCCGAAGTCGGTTTCAGCCGACGATACCGCAGCGCTCGCTACGCTCGACACCGATCTGAAGCGCGTCGTTTTCGGTCAGAACGCGGCGATCGAGAAGCTATCGTCGGCGATCAAGCTCGCCCGCGCCGGGCTGCGCGACCCCGACAAGCCGATCGGCAATTATCTGTTCACCGGCCCCACCGGCGTCGGCAAGACCGAGGTCGCGCGCCAGCTCGCGAGCATCATGGGCATCCCGCTCCAGCGCTTCGACATGAGCGAATATATGGAGCGGCATAGCGTGTCGCGGTTGATCGGCGCGCCTCCGGGCTATGTCGGCTACGACCAGGGCGGGCTCCTGACCGACGCGGTCGACCAGCAGCCGCATTCGGTGCTGCTCTTGGACGAGATCGAAAAGGCGCATCCGGACCTGTTCAATATCCTGTTGCAGGTGATGGATAACGGCAAGCTCACCGATCACCACGGCAAGACGGTCGATTTCCGCAACGTGATCCTCATCATGACCACCAATGCGGGCGCCGCCGACATGGCGCGCGAGGCTTTGGGCTTCGGCGTCTCCAGCCGCGAGGGCGAGGACGAGGAGGCGGTGAAGAAGATGTTCACGCCCGAGTTCCGCAACCGCCTCGATGCGATCGTGCCGTTCGGCTATCTGCCGCCGGAGGTGGTCGCGCGCGTGGTGGAGAAATTCATCCTCCAGCTCGAGCTCCAGCTCGCCGACCGCAACGTCCACATCAATCTCGACGATGCGTCCAAGGCGTGGCTCACCGAGCGCGGCTACGACAAGATGTACGGCGCGCGCCCGATGGGCCGGCTGATCCAGGAGAAGGTCAAGCAGCCGCTCGCCGAGGAATTGCTGTTCGGCAAGCTTGTCCATGGCGGCGAGGTGGACGTGAGCGTCAAGGATGGGGCGCTCGCCTTCCAGCTCACCCCCGCCGCGCCCAAAAAACCGCGCAAAAAGGGCGGCGGCAAGAAGGCAGAGACCGTCAAAGCAAAGTAGCGGATCGGGGCGGAGCGCTGTCTTCGCCTCGATTTGCCCTCCCCGTTCCTGAAATGCAGCGGCGCAATCGTACGATGAAGCCCGTCCGGCACCGCGAATTTGCCTGTCGCGTTCGTACAATTTCCCGATCCGCCAGCGTGATAGTCTCGCGCCTTTGCTCTCGGGGAGAAGGGGCATGGCGCGTCGCGGCCGGGCATTGTTGATCGGGGGCGTGGTGCTGACGGCGGGAGGTGTCGGGCTTGCCGGCCTGGTCGCCAGCCCCGCCGCAGCACCCAAGGCGCGCTACGTCATGGATGTGGCAACGACGAGCGGGTTCATGGGCGGGGGCAATCCCATGGCGATGCTGACAGGTCGCGGCGGCGGCGTGATGCACACGCTGACGCTGCGGCTGGGATCGCCCGAAGCCGCAACCGGCACGCCGGCGGCGAACCATTTCATGCCCGCCGGAATGCGGCTCGGCGAGGCGGTGCCGCTCGAAACGCCGCGCGCGGCCCCCACCACGATGAGCGCCGATCGCGACATGCCGGAGAATTTCCGACGTCCCAAGGGCCGGCTGCTGCTCTTCTGGGGATGCGGAGCGCATGCCGGGCCGGGGCAGCCGGTCGTGATCGACTTTTCCAAGCTCGCCGCGGGGCAGATGCCGCCGCACCTCTTTTCCGCCGCCGTGCCCGCCGATACCGGCCCGATGGCGTCGAACAGCCGCACCTTCGGCGAATGGCCCAACGACAAGGCGAAGAAGAACACCGTGCCCGAGGGCGCCTCGCTGATCGGCGATCACCGCGTCGCCGGCAATTATAGCCCCGAGATGAAGTTCGCGGTCGCGCAGGATTTCATGCCGGGAATCCGCGCCGCCTCCAGTCGCGGTGCCGACGACTCGGTCGATCTGAGCTGGCAGCCGGTCGATGCGGCGACCGGCTATTACGCTTGGGTGATGGGCGCACAGGGCATGGGCGAGGACAGCGGCGGCGACATGGTTTGGTGGACCTCGGCCGGGCGGCAGGAATTCGGCGGCGGGCTCACCGACTGGCTCTCGCCCGCGACGGTCACGCGGCTGATCGGCGAGAAGATCGTGATGCCCGCGAGCCAGACGCGCTGCACGGTGCCCGCCGAGGCGAAGGCAGCGGCCGGGCAGATGATGATGGCGCAGCTCTTCGCCTACGGCCCCGAGCTCGACTTCGCCTATCCACCGCGCCCGGCGAACGCGAAGACGCCGTGGAATCCCGAATGGACCGCGCGGGTGCGCTATCGCTCGAACACGAGCATGATGCTCGGCATGCCGGGAATGAGCGAGATGATGGGCGCCGCCGCGCGCGATGACGGCGAGTCGCGTTCCGAGCAGCAACCCGAAAAGAAGCGCAATTGCAGACCGAGCCTCGGCGGGCTCTTGAAGGGCAAGATCGGCTGCTGATCGACGCCGTCGGCCGCATTATCGTTTACGCTCCGTTCGCCTTCTGCCGTTACGCTTTCGGCCATGACAGGGGGTCGTTTCACGCGTGCGCTGCTGGGGGTGCTGACCGCGGTCGTGCTCGTGCTGGGCATCGGCGTCGCGCATGCGCAGGCCGGCGGAGCAAGCGGGCCGCTCGACGTCTGCATCGCGCGCGCCCGGCCGGGAATGAACGCGCGGATATTGTTCGCCACGCCCGCGCGATTCGCGTGCGGCGGCCACCAGACCGACTGGGGCTCGGGCGATTTCTGGGTGCTGTCCGAGCCGGTCGACGTCGCCGGTCCGCATGCCGTCGAGGTACGCATCGGAAGCCTTTGGCAGGACCGCGTCACGCTCTACGCGCTCCACGCCGATGGCGCGCTCGACCGGATCGTCACCGACGGCCACGGCGCGACCCGCAATCTCCAGATCGGCGCGATCATTGCTGAGACCGTTTCCATGCGGGAAAGCGCACCGCTCGTCCGGCTGCTCTGGCACGTCGAGGGCGCAGCCAATCTGCGCGGCATCCTCGTCGGCCCGCGCATCGCCACCGGCGCCGACGCCGCGCGCGCGAACGTGACCATGGCGGCGGTCTATGCCGGTTTTGCCGGCCTGTGCGTCGCCTTGCTCGTCTATAACCTTGCGCTCTGGGGAGCGCTTCGGCACCGGTTCCAGCTCGCCTATTGCGCGATGGTGGCGGCGCTGCTCGCGTACGCCTTCTCGTCGTCGGGCGCGCTCGCCTGGGCGTTTCCCGATATCCTCAACAACGACCGGTTGCGCATCAATTATCTGCTGCTCGCGATTTCGGCCGCAGCAGCGGTGGCGTTCGCGCGCAGCTTCTTCGAGGAGCGCATCTTCGCGCGCTGGCTGGTTCGCGCATGCAAGGCCACGATCGCGGGCCTGCTCGGCACGGCGGTATTGTTCGCCGCATTCGCGCCCTGGCGGATCGCGGTGCTGGATCGGCTCTACGCGCTCGCCTACGTCGGGCTGCTGCTGCTGACCATCCCCGTCATGTGGCGGGCGTGGCGGCTGAAGAGCAATTATCTATGGCTGTTCGCGCTCGCCTGGGCGGCGCCGATCGTGCTCGCCGGGCTGCGCGTCGCGAACAACCTCGACCTCGTCGCGTGGAGCTTCTGGATCGACAATTCGACGATCGCGGCGATGACCATCGAGGCGCTGCTCTCGAGCGTCGCCATCGCCTATCGCATTCGTCTCCTGAGTCGCGAGCGCGACGCGGCGATCCGTCAGGAGGTCGCCACCCGGACGCTCGCCGACACCGATCCGCTGACCGGGCTGCTCAACCGCCGCGCCTTCCTGCGCGAGGCGATCGGCCGTGCGGGCGAGCAGACGCTGCTGCTCGCCGACATCGATCACTTCAAGCACGTCAACGATACGATCGGCCATGACGGCGGTGACGAGGTGCTGTGCCGGTTCGCGCGCGTGCTGCGCGCGGCCGTCCCCGAGGGTGCGCTCGTCGCGCGGATCGGCGGCGAGGAGTTCGCCGTCGTCGCGCAGACGGGTACGGGGCTTGAGCCCGAGCACCTGCTGGCGCGGCTCCGCGCCGAGCGCATGCCGTTCGATCTCACCATCACCGCGAGCATCGGCGGCTGCGCCGGGCCGCTTCTGACCGAGCCCGACTGGAAGCGGCTCTACCGCTCCGCCGACCGCGCGCTGCTCGACGCCAAGACCGGCGGCCGCGACCGCGCCCGATCCGCCTATTCGATCGCCTTCGCCGCCTGAGCGCGCGCTTGGTTTTGCTTGCCGGAATCGCGCGCTTTTGCTAGCGATGCCGGCTGGAGGAGCGTATGCGCGAGCGCCGGATCGGATTGGCCGTCATCGTGATGCTGCTGCTCGTCCTCGGCGTGCAGCATGCGCCGCGCATCGAGCTCAGCACGAGCACGCCCGCGCAGCACAGCGGGATCGAAGTGCGCGCGGCGATCGATCTCGGCGCCAAGGCCGGCGCATTGCTCTTCACCTGGACGATCGAGCATCTCGAAGCGCGCTGACTTGCACCCCCGCCGGCGCTTGCTTACACCCTTGTAAATGAGCGACCCTGAGGCCGTCTGGCGCACCGCCTATCGTCATCCAACGCCCTGGGACACGCGCTTCCCGCCGCTTTCGATGGTCGACCTGTTCGAGGAAGCGTGTGCCGAGGCCCGCGAGCGGCCGCTGATCGACTTTCTGGGACGCAGCTATTCCTACGCCGAGACGCTGGACGGCGCGAACCGCGTCGCGTGCGGCCTCGCGGCGCTCGGCTATGGGCCCGGCGACCGGATCGGGCTCTATCTGCCCAACGTGCCGCATTATGTCGCCGCCTATTACGGCATCCTCAAGCTCGGCGCGACGGTGGTCAATTTCTCACCGCTCTACACCGCCGACGAGCTCGCGCATCAGGTCGCGGATTCGGGGACGCGGCTGCTCTTCACGCTATCGGCGACCGCGCTGCTGCCGACCGCGATCGAGGTGCTCGACAAGTCCGCGCTCGAGCGGCTGGTGGTGGGCTCGGTCGCGGGCGCGCTGCCGGCGGCCAAATCGCTCTTCTACCGCCTGTTCCGAGGAAAGGAGGTGGCGAAGCGGCCGCACAATGCGCGGATCATGGCCTTCTCCGCACTGATCGCCAATGACGGGGCCTGCGCGAAACCCGAGATCGACCCCGAGCACGACATCGCGCTGCTCCAATATACCGGCGGCACCACGGGCACCCCCAAGGGCGCGATGCTCAGCCACCAGAACCTCTCGGCGAACGCGCGGCAGGTGGCGGCGCTCGATCCGCGCCCACATGCGGATGACCGGATCGTCGGCGTGCTGCCGTTGTTCCACGTCTTCGCCAACACCTGCGTCCTCAACCGCACCGTCGCGAACCGCGGCTGCATGGTGCTGCTGCCGCGCTTCCACGCCGGGCAGGTGCTCGCCACGATCACACGCACCGACGCGACCGCGCTCCCGGGGGTGCCGACCATGTATCAGGCGCTGCTCGACGATCCCAAGCTTTCGCGGACCGACTTTTCGCACCTCAGAGTGTGCATCTCGGGCGGCGCGCCGCTTCCGGCAGAATTGAAGGTGCGCTTCGAGGCAGCGACCGACGCGACGTTGGTCGAAGGCTACGGCCTTTCCGAAAGCTCGGGCGTGGTCTCGTGCAATCCTTACGAGAGCGAGGGCAGGCCCGGCAGCATCGGTCAGCCGATCCCGGGCACGCGCGTGATGCTGGTCGACAAGGACGATCCCACGCGCGCGCCGGCAGAGGGCGATCCCGGCGAGATCGTCGCGGCGGGGCCGCAGATCATGCGCGGCTATTGGAACCGACCGGACGCGGATGGCCGCGTGTTCGTGACCGACGCCGAGGGCACGCGCTGGCTGCGCACCGGCGATGTCGGGACGATCGACGCGGACGGCTTCATCCGCGTCGTCGACCGACTGAAGGACATGATCGCGGTGGGCGGGTTCAAGGTGTTCCCGAGCCAGATCGAGGCGGTGCTCTATCGCCATCCCGCGGTAAAGGAAGCGCTCGTGATCGGCCTGCCCGACCCCTATCGCGGCGAGCACCCGCGCGCCTATGTGACGCTTGCTGATGGCGCGAGCGACACTGGCGAGGCGCTCGCCGCCTGGCTCAATCCTCAGCTCGGCAAGCACGAGCGCGTCGACGAGGTAGTCGTGCGATTGAGCCTGCCCAAGACAATGGTGGGCAAGCTCAGCCGGAAGGATCTGGTGGCGGAGGTGATGGGGGACGGCGACTGACCATGCGGCTCGTCCGCTATGATGCTCGTATTACATCGAGCATCCTCGCTGCGACGTTCGCCCGGTGGCAGGATCGGGCGATTGCGATCGTGGGGGCGACGATCGTGCTGCTCGCAGCCCGATCATGGATGTTCGACCGCCTGCCCGAGGTGGCGCGCTGGACAATGTTCGGCGGCGGTGCGCTTGTCGGGGTTGCCTGCGGGCGCGCGATCGGCGGGCGGCTTGCTTTTCACGCCGCCGAAGGACCGCTTGCCGCCGAGGCGTTGAGCGCGCGTTCGGCACGGCGGTATCGATATGCCGGGCATTTGGCGGGTGCCGGGTCGGTCGTGGCGATGGCGGCGGTCGTTCGCCTGCCGCTGCTCCCCTTCGCCGTCGGCGGCTATGTTGCCGGCGCGCTGGCGGCCCGAGGCGCCGAGGCGCTCGTCCCCAACGACGGAGGACGCCGCGGCTCGACGCCCGATATGCTGCGCGCTGTGCGCTCACGGGTGCAGCGGCGGCCGGCGGGCGCGGCGGCGGCCGTGCTGCTCGTCGTCGCGCTCGCGCTCCTCTCGCGATCGTTCTCCGAGACAGCGACCCTCGCAGCGACGGCGATCGGGGCGGTCGCGCTCGCGCTGGCGCTCACGCCGGTGAACGATGCCGTCGTGCGTTTCATGGCGATTGCCGGTTTCGGGACGTGGCGGACGATTTGGCGCCACGCGCACGCCGTCGTGCCGTTTATCGGCCTTGGGGCGTTCGGATGCGCTCTTGCCGTTTCGCCGCTGGCGGGTGGCGTGATCGTGCTCATCGGACTCGCCGCACTGCTGCTGCTCGCCTTGCGCGTGCTCGTTTATCGACTGCACGCGCGGCGCGTTGCGGACCCGATCCTGACCGGGCTTGCCGCGTTGCTGGCGTTCGTCGCGGTTGCTGTGCCGGTACTGCTGCCGTTCCTCGCGGCCCTCGCCTTATGGCATTTCGACCGGCGCGCCGCCGGGCGGACGTGGATCATCGCATGAGCGCGCTTTCCGTCGAACGGCTATCGGTGCGCCGAGGAAGCACGCTCGCCGTGCGCGGGGTCGATCTCGCCGTCGACCGGGGCATCTGGTTCGGGCTGATCGGCGCCAACGGATCGGGAAAGACCAGCCTGCTTCGCGCGATTGCCGGGCGCCTGCCGATCACGAGCGGGCGTTGCCTGGTCGATGGGGACGACCTCACATCCGACCGCGCCGCTCGCGCACGACACTTCGGCTTCGCGCCGCCCGCCGATACGCTGCCCGAAAGCCTGCGCGTCCGCGAGCTGCTCGAGCTGGTCGGCGACGATCTCGCCGAGGTCGGGCAGCGGCTCGGGCCGGTCGGCGCGGCGCTCGGGATCGACGCGCTGCTCGGCCGGTGGGTCGGAGACTGTTCGGCGGGGATGCGCCAGCGCATCGCGATCGCGCTCGCCTTCGCGCAAGGGCAGCGGCTGGTGATCCTCGACGAGCCGTTCAACTGGCTCGATCCGGTCGCCGCGTTCGACCTCAAGCAGGCGCTGCGCGCGATGGTCGGCGAGGGTCGGACGCTCTTCACCGCGCTCCACGACCTCGGCACGCTGGTAACGGCGTGCGACCAAGGGGTGATGCTCGCCGACGGCCGCGTCGCGCTGAGGCTCGATCGCGCGATGCTCGAAGGCGCGGCACAGGACCCGCACGGCTTCGAGCACCGGACGATCGACCTGCTGCGATCGGGCAGCGGCTGATTATTCCACCACCGTCTTCAAATTCATGAACTCGTGCAGCCCGTAGGGGCCGAGCTCTCGCCCGTGGCCCGAGCGCTTGACGCCGCCGAAGGGGGCAGCCGGGGCGCTGGCGAGGAGCTGATTGATCGCGGTCATGCCCGCCTCGATGTCGCGGATGAAGCGCGCTTTCTCCGGCTCGTCGTTGGTCCAGACGCTTGAGCCCAAGCCGAAGGGGACATCGTTCGCCAAGGCGATCGCCGCGTCGATGTCGGCGGCCTTGAAGACCATCGCGACCGGGCCGAACAGCTCTTCCTGCGCGACATCGCTCTCTAGCGGCACATCGACGAGCACGCCGGCGGACATGTAGGCGCCCGGCCCGGGCAGCGCCTTGCCGCCGAACAGGAGCTTCGCCCCCGAGGCCTGCATGCGACCGAGCTGGTCGAGCACGGTTTGGCGCTGCTCCTCGCTCGAAAGCGGACCCATATCGGTGGCGGCGTCCATTGGGTCGCCCGCCTTTACCGCCTTCATCCCCGCGACGAAGCGGCCCATGAAGGCGTCGTACACAGCCGCATGGACGATCATGCGCTTGGCGCAGATGCACGATTGGCCGGTATTCTGGATGCGTGCCTTGACGGCGACATCGGCGGCCTTGTCAATGTCAGCGGAGGGCATGACGATGAACGGGTCGGAGCCGCCCAGTTCGAGCACGACCTTCTTGAGCGCCTTGCCCGCCTCGGCCGCGACCGCGCTGCCCGCGCCCTCGCTCCCCGTCAGCGTCACCGCGGCGACGCGAGGGTCGGCGATGATCGCCGCCACCTTGCTGCTTGGGACCGCGAGGTTCTGGAAAAGCCCCTCGGGCGCGCCCGCCCTGGCAAGCGCTTCGGCCATCGCCTCGGCGACGCCCTGGACGTTGGAGGCGTGCTTCAACAGCCCGACATTCCCGGCCATGATCGTCGGCGCGAGGAAGCGCACGACCTGCCAATAGGGGAAGTTCCACGGCATCACCGCGAGCACCGGGCCGAGCGGGAGCCAGCGCGCGGTGGCGGTACCGGTCGAGACCTCGAAGGTGCGATCCTCGAGCATCGCCGGCCCGTGCTCGGCATAGTGGCGGAAGGCGGAGGCGCATTTCTCGACCTCCGCGATCGCGCTGGCGAGCGTCTTGCCCATCTCGTGCGTCGCGATCTCGCCGAGGCGGTGCTTGTCAGCCTCGAAGGCATCGGCGATCCGCGCGAGCAGATCGGTGCGCGTCTCGTGATCGCTGAGACGCCAGTCGCGGAACGCCGCCTCGGCCTTGACGAGCCGCGCCTCGATGTCGCCGCCGCTCAGTTCGGCATAGGTCGCGATCGTCTCGCCCGTCGCGGGATTGATGCTCTTCATCGCCAGATGCTCCTCGGTCTCGCCCATCCAACGCGATGCGGCCCGCGCGTATCCTTGACCCCCCTCGCCCCCCTGCCGCATAGCACGTCCATGACTGCCGACCGACCGATCGAGGATCTGAGCTTCGAGGAAGCGCTGCGCGAGCTGGAGGCGATCGTTTCCCGCCTCGAAAGCGGCGAGACGCCCTTGCAGGACGCGATCGACCTCTACGAGCGCGGCAACAAGCTCCGCCGCCGCTGCGCCGACCGCCTCGATGCGGCACAGGCGCGGATCGAGGCGATCCGGCTCGATGCCGAGGGACGGCCGGCGGGCACCCAGCCCTTCGATGCCGGCTGAGCCGCGCGCGATGGCGCAGGCATCCCTCGCGCTGCGATCGGCCATGATGGCCATCGCCGAGGAGATCGACACCGGCTTCGAAACGCTGCTTCCGATTCCCGACGATCCGCGCGCCGATCTCTACCGCGCGATGCGCCACGCGACGATCGGCGGAGGCAAAAGGATGCGGCCGCTGCTGGTGCTCGCCACCGCGTCGCTGTTCGGCGTCGATCGTACCCGCGCGTTGCGCACGGGGCTCGCGATCGAGTGCATCCACGTCTATTCGCTAATCCACGACGACCTGCCGGCGATGGACGACGACGACGTGCGCCGCGGCAAGCCCACCGTTCACAAGGCGTTCGACGAAGCGGCCGCGGTGCTCGCGGGCGACAGCCTGCACGCGCTCGCCTTCGAGCTGCTTGCCGATCCCGAGACGCACCCCGATCCCTTCCTGCGCAGCGAGCTGGTGCTCGAGATCGCGCGCGCCGCGGGCCCGTCGGGCATGGCGGGCGGGCAGATGATGGATCTCGAGGCGGCCAAGGCGAGCTTCGACCTCGCCACCGTCACGCGGCTTCAGGCGATGAAGACGGGCGCGCTGATCGGCGCGGCTATCGAGGCGGGAATGATCCTGGGCCATGTGCCGCATGAGGGGCGCACTCCCCTGCGCGGATACGCCCATGACCTCGGCCTCGCGTTTCAGATCGCCGATGATATCCTGGATGAGACCGGCGACGAGGCGCTGGCCGGCAAAAGGCTGCGCAAGGACGGCGATGCGGGCAAGGAGACCTTCCTGACGCTGCTCGGGCTCGATCGCGCGCGCGCGCAGGCGACGATGCTGGTCGATCAGGCGATCGATCACCTCCGAGGCTATGGAACAGAGGCCGATCTGCTGCGCGACATCGCTCGCTACGCGCTCGATCGCGATCATTAGGGGATCGATCATGACCAGCCGCACCGGCGTCTATCCCGGCACCTTCGATCCGATCACCCTGGGCCACATGGATATCATCCGGCGCGGGGCCAAGCTGGTCGATCGGCTCGTGATCGGCGTCACCACCAACCCGTCGAAAAACCCGATGTTCTCGGTCGACGAGCGGATGAAGATGGTGCGCCGAGAGGTGAAGGGCATTCCGGGCGAGATCGCCGTCGTCAGTTTCGATTCGCTGCTAATGGACTTCGCGACGCGTGAGAGCGCGAGCGTCATCGTCCGCGGCCTGCGCGCGGTCGCCGATTTCGAGTACGAATATCAGATGGCGGGAATGAACCAGGCGCTCAACAACCGGATCGAGACGGTCTTCCTGATGGCCGACGTCGCGCTCCAGCCGATCGCGAGCCGGCTGGTGAAGGAGATCGCGCTGTTCGGCGGCGAGATCGGCAAGTTCGTGACGCCCGCAGTGAAGGCCGAGGTGGTCGCGCGCGTCGAGGAGTTGGGGCACAAGGGGAGCTGAGCCATTCAGTTTGGCGCAAGCGGCGATTTGTTCTAAGCGCTCCTCCACCAGAAGTTCCCGCGGGGTGTGCATGCGTTTCCTCTTCAGCCTCATCGCGCTCGTGGGCGCGGTCTTTGCGTTGCCGGCGACGGCGCAGGTGATCGATATCGAGGTGCCCGGCCGCGCACCGCCCGCCTCGCCCAGCGATCCCGAGAATCTGTGGCTGCTCGACCTGTCGACCGGCGGGCGGGTCACGATCTGGCTGCGCCCCGATGTCGCGCCCAAGACGGTCGAGCGCGTCAAGACGCTGACGCGGCAGCATTTCTACGACGGGCTCACCTTCCACCGCGTGATCGACGGCTTCATGGCGCAGTCGGGCGATCCCAAGGGCGACGGCACCGGCGGATCGGACCTTCCCGACCTGGCGGCCGAGTTCAGCTATCTGCCGCACGTCCGCGGCGCGGTCGCCGCCGCGCGCCAGAGCGCGCCGCAGGACGCCGACGCCGCGGCCAAAGAGGCGGCGGAGAACACCGCCAACAGCCAGTTCTTCATCATGTTCGCGCCCAAGCTCCAGCTCGACAAGGAATATACGGTGTTCGGCCGCGTGATCGACGGCATGGAATATGTCGACGCGCTCCACCGCGGCGAGCCCCCGGCCGATCCGAGCCTGATCCTCCACGCCTATATCGCCGCCGACAATCCGCCGCCCTATTCGCCGACGCCGCCCGCGCCTGCGGCAACGACGGCGCCAACCGTGCTCCCCGGCACCACGCCGGAATCCCAGCCGACGCCGGAGCCCGCGCCGGCCGGCGAATGAGCGAGGCGTCGGCCCGATGAAGGTCGACCTGTTCGATTTCGAGCTGCCGCCCGAACGGATCGCGCTGCGGCCGGCGCGTCCGCGCGATTCGGCCCGAATGCTCGTGCTCGACGGGCCCGCGACACACGACCTCCACGTCCATGACCTGCCTGCCGCCCTGCGCGCGGGCGACCTGCTCGTCTTCAACGATACGCGCGTGATCCCCGCCCAGCTCGAAGGGCGGCGCGGCGACGCGGCGATCGGCGCAACGCTGCACAAGCGCGAAGGGCCGCGTCGCTGGCGCGCCTTCATCCGAAACGCCAAACGTCTGCGCGAGGGCGACACGGTGGCGTTCGGCGCGAGCGTATCCGCCATCGCCTCGGATCGCGCGGAGGACGGCAGCTTCGCGCTCACCTTCGCGGGCGACGAGCCGGTCGAGCTGCTGCTGACACGCGCCGGCCGGATGCCGCTGCCGCCCTATATCGCGGGCAAGCGCGCGACCGACGCGCTCGACGCCGAAGACTATCAGACGATGTTCGCGCAGGAAGCGGGCGCGGTGGCGGCCCCGACCGCGGCGCTCCACTTCACGCCCGGGCTGATCGCAGCGCTCGACCAAGCGGGGATCGAGCATGCCACGCTCACGCTCCACGTCGGCGCGGGGACCTTCCTGCCGGTGAAGGCCGACGACACCGACGCACATAATATGCACGCCGAATGGGGCCGGATCGACGCCGCCACCGCCCATCGCCTCAACGCCGTGCGCGCCGCCGGAAACCGGGTGATCGCAGTCGGCACCACCAGCCTGCGTCTCATCGAAAGCGCCGCTGGCGAGGACGGCGTGATCCGCGCGTTCGAGGGCGACACCGCGATCTTCATCACGCCCGGCTACCGTTTTCGCGGGATCGACGGGCTGATGACCAATTTTCACCTGCCGCGCTCGACGCTGTTCATGCTGGTCTCGGCGCTGATGGGGCTGGACCGGATGCAGGCCGCCTATGCGCATGCTATCGAAACGGACTATCGCTTCTACAGCTATGGCGACGCGTCGTTGCTGCTTCCGGAGAGCTGACATGCGCTTGCCGCTCGCGCTGCTGATGCTCGCCGCGCCTGCCGCGGCGCAGAATGTTCCTGCAACAACCGGCCAATATATCCGCCCGATCGGGCAGCCGCCGGTGCAGACGATGCTCGTCGAGCCGGTCGCGATGATGCTCGCCGCGTGCGATGCCGATGGCGATGCGCGCACCACGCGCGACGAGGCGCGGGCGTGCATCGCGCGGAGCTTCGCGAGCGTCGACACCGCGAATGCCGGCTCGATCGGCTATATCGGCTATTCGGACTGGGCAACGCGCTGGCTGGGCGACGCGAGCGCGCTGCCGAGCCCGTTCGAGACCGATGCCGACCACGACAATCGCGTCACGCTGGCCGAGCTCACCGCGCGGATCGGCACGATCTTCGATCGGTTCGATCGCGACCGCGACGGCATCCTCACCCGCGCCGAGCTCCTCACGGTGCGCGCGATGGCGGACGGATACGACCGCCGCGGGCGCCGGCGGTAGCGGTAATTACGCGTCGATGCTCGATCCCGGCGCGGCGTTGACGAGGCCGCCATCGACCGCGATCGTCTCGCCGATCACATAGTCGCCGGCGCGGCTCGCGAGGTAGATCGCAGCGCCCGCCATGTCCTCGTCGACGCCGATCCGGCCGGCGGGTATGCCCTTGGCGACGGCATCGCCGTGATCGCGCGCGGCGCGGTTCATCTCGCTCGCGAACGCGCCGGGGGCGATCGAGGTGACGTTGATCGCGTCCTTCACCAGCCGCGCGGCCATGCGCTTCGTCAGGTAGATCAGCGCCGATTTGGAGGCGTGGTAGCTGTAGGTCTCCCAAGGATTGAGCCGCATGCCGTCGATCGAGGTGATGTTGATGACCTTTGCGGGGCGCTCGGGCGACGCGGCGGCCCTAAGCAGGTCGTGGAGCGCCTGCGTCAGGAAGAAGGGTGACTTGACGTTCAAGTCCATCACCTTGTCCCAGCCCTTTTCCGGAAACTTCTCGAACGGCTCGCCCCAGGCGGCGCCGGCATTGTTGACGAGGATGTCGAGCCTGGGCTCGCGCTCGGCCAATTGCGCCGCGAGCGCCTTGCAGCCGGAGACGGTGGAGATGTCCTGCGGCAGGGGAATGCAGGCGTCGCCCAGTTCGTCCGCGGTTTGCTGGCACGCAGCGGCCTTGCGCGAGGAGATATAGACTTTCGCCCCCTGCGCGATGAAGCCCGCCGCGATCATCCTGCCGATGCCGCGCGAGCCGCCGGTGACGAGCGCAACGCGGCCGTCGAGGCGGAACAGGTTGATGGTGTTCATGTCTTATACTCCCCTCCCGCTTGCGGGAGGGGCCGGGGGTGGGCCCCCGCTCACCGCGAGCGGACCAATTGTTGTATGCCGGGAGCCCACCCCCCCGGCCCCCTCCCGCGTGCGGGAGGGGGAGTAGATCACCCACCCCTTTTCATCGTCTCTCTCGCGATGATGAGCTGCTGGATCTGGCTCGTCCCTTCATAGATGCGGAACAGCCGCACGTCGCGATAGAGCCGCTCGATGCCGTAATCGGCGATATAGCCCGCGCCGCCGAACACCTGCACCGCGCGATCGGCGACGCGGCCGACCATTTCCGACGCAAAATACTTGGTCGCAGCCGATTCGAGCACCACGTCCGCCCCCGCGTCCTTCTTCGCCGCCGTGTCGAGCACCAGCGCACGCGCGGCAAGCGTGTCGGTCTTCGAATCGGCGATCATCGCCTGGATGAGCTGGTGCTCGGCGATCGGCTTGCCGAACTGCTTGCGCTCGGCGGCATAGGCGACGCAATCGGCGATCAGCCGCTCCGCCACCCCGACGCACACCGCGGCGATGTGCAAGCGGCCCCGATCGAGGACGCGCATCGCGATCCGGAACCCCTCGCCCTCTGCACCGAGCCGGTTGGCGGCGGGCACGGGCACGTCGTCGAGGATCACGTCGCAAACGCGCGCGCCCTTCTGGCCCATCTTCCTTTCTGGCTCGCCGATCGAGACGCCGGGCAGATCGCGCGGCACGAGGAAGGCCGAGACGCCGCGGCCGCCCGGCTCATCTCCGGTGCGCGCCATCACGGTGAAGAGCTGCGCCTTGTCAGCATTGGTGATGAAGCGCTTGGTGCCGGTGAGCCGGTAGGTATCGCCCTGTCGAACCGCGCGAGTCTTCACCGCGCCCGAATCACTGCCCACGTCAGGTTCGGTGAGCGCGAAGCTCGTGACGATTTCCCCGGAGGCGATGCGCGGGAGCCATTCGGCCTTCTGCGCCTCGGTGCCCGCGAGCACGAGCCCCTGGCTGCCGATCCCCACATTGGTCCCGAAGGCCGAGCGGAAGGCGGGGGTGGTGCGGCCGAGCTCGATTGCGACGCGCGCTTCCTCGCTCATCGTGAGGCCGAGGCCGCCATAGCGCTCGTCGATCGAGAGGCCGAACAGGCCGAGCTCGCGCATCTTCTCGATGACGGCTTCAGGCACCATATCCTCGGCTTCGACCTGCGCCTCCAATGGCCGCAGCCGCTCGGCAACGAACCGGCGGACGGTGTCGATCAGCGCGTCGAAGGTTTCGGGGTCGAGCGGCATTCGTCTCCTCCGCTCTTGTCTTCCCCGGCGGAGGCCGGGGTCCAATTGCGAGCGTTCCGATGCTGGGCCCCGGCCTTCGCCGGGGAAGAGTGGATGGAACGACGATTACGTTTTTGACACTGTCGAAGCAAGCGCAGCGCCCTACCCTATATTCAAATCCGCCGATTGACGCTTCCCCTGCCCCCGTTATGCTACCTGTAAAACGATAATGGAGAGCGGGATGCGCTTTGCGGGCAAGCGTGCGGTCGTGACCGGCGGCGCATCGGGAATCGGCCGCGCGACCGCGCTTCGGCTCGCCGACGAGGGCGCCGAGGTGCTGGTCGGCGACATCGACGAGGCAGGCGGCGCGGCGCTGGCCGACGGATCGGGCGGGCGGATCGGCTTCCGGCGTACCGATGTCACGAAAGCCGACGAGATCGAGGCGCTGATGGCGGCCTCCGACAGCGCGGGCGGGCTCGACATATTGTTCAACAATGCCGGCGCGGGCGGCGCGCGCGAGCCGATCGGCGAGATCGCGCCCGAGGAATGGGACCGCACGCAGGCGCTGCTGCTGCGCTCGGTCGCGCTCGGCATCCGCTACGCCGCGCCGCTGATGGCGAGAAGCGGCGGCGGCGCGATCGTCAACACCTCGAGCGTGTCGGCGCTCGGCAGCGGCTATGCGCCGACCGCCTATTCGACCGCGAAGGCGGGCGTGCTCCACCTCACGAAGATGGCCGCGGCCGATCTCGCCAGGGACCGCATCCGCGTCAACGCGGTCGTCCCCGGCTTCATCGCGACCAACATCTTCACGTCGTCGCTCGGCATCGGCGGCGAGGCGCAGGTCCAGGCCAATGCGATGATCGCCGCGGGCGCCGCCAAGGCGCAGCCGATCCAGCGCACCGGCGCCGCGGAAGACATCGCCGCCGCGGTCGCCTTCCTCGCGAGCGACGATGCGAGCTTCATCACGGGCACGTCGCTGCTCGTCGACGGCGGGCTGACGATCGGGCCGCGGCATAGCTGGGACCCCGAGACGCCCTCGATGCTCGCCGCGCTCGAGGCATTCGCCCGGTGACGGCAGCCACTCCGCCCGATCGGCGCGTTTCGAACTCGACCGCCTTCGCCTACGCCTTCGGCGCCGCAGCTTATGGCATCAAGGATTCGGGCTTCGGCACCTTCCTGCTGCTCTATTACAATCAGGTGGTGGGCGTCTCGCCGAGCACGGTCGGCTTCATCATCATGCTCGCGCTCGTGTTCGACGCGTTCGTCGATCCGGCGGTGGGGGCGCTTTCGGACCGGACCCGCAGCAAATGGGGCCGGCGGCATCCGTGGATGTACGCCTCGGCGCTGCCGATCGCGATCGGCTGGCTGCTGCTGTGGAACCCGCCCGAACTGTCCGAGGGCTGGACCTATGTGTGGCTGTTCGCGACCGCCGTGCTCGTGCGATCGGCGGTCTCTTGCTACGAAGTGCCTTCGCAGGCGCTGACCCCCGAACTCACCTCCGATTACGACGAGCGCACGCGGATTACCGCGTGGCGATACCTGCTCGGCTGGGCGGGCGGGCTGACGATGCTGCTGCTCGCCTATCAGGTGTTCCTGACGCCGCGGCCCGGCTATCAGAACGGCCTGCTGCGCGCCGGCGGCTATCACGCAATGGCGCTCGTCGCGGCGGTGCTGATGCTGATCGCGATCCTCGTTTCCGCGCTCGGAACGCATCGCGAGGTCGAGCGGCTGCCCCGGCCGAAGATCGAGGGCAAACTGTCGATCGGCGAGCATTTCCGCGAGCTCGCGCAGACGATGAAGAACCGCGCCTTCCTCGTGCTGATCCTCGCCGGGGTGTGCGTCTATACCAACCAGGGCGTCGGCTACGCGCTTTCCAACTATCTCTACAGCTTCGTCTGGCAGTTTTCGGGCACGACCTTCGCGCTGCTGCCGTTCGCGCTGTTCACCGGCGTGATCTGCGCCTTCGTGATCGCCCCACTGATCGGGCGGCGGACGAGCAAGCCCAAGGCCGCGGTCTGGCTGGTGCTCGGCAACGTCGTGTTCCTGACGGCGCCCTATTGGCTGCGCTTCGCAGGGCTCTTTCCCGAGGTCGGATCGCCCGTTCTGGTGCCGGTGCTGTTCGGGCTGATCGTGCTCCACACCTCGTGCAGCGTCTCGTCGTTCGTCCTCGGCGCGTCGATGATGGCCGACGTGGTCGAGGAATCGGAGGCGCGCACCGGCCGCCGCTCGGAAGGCGTGTTCTTCGCGGGCTCGTTCTTCGTCCAGAAATGCACCTCGGGGGTCGGCATCTTCGTCGCCGGGCTGATCCTCTCGCTCGCGGCCTTCCCGCAGGAGGCGCATCCGGGCCAGGTGCCCGTGCCGACGATCGACCGGCTGACGCTGATCTATGCGAGTGTCTATGTGGTGCTGGGGCTCACCGCAGCAGCGCTGTTCGCGCGCTTTCCCTTCGGCCGCGCCGAGCACGAGGCCCGCCTCGCGCGAATGGCGGCCGGCGCAGAAGAAGACGGCGCGCCGCACGCGGCGTCGTGAGGTCCGCCGACTCACTGGACCCTGAGCAAGCCCCTCGCCTATGACCGACGCTCGAAAACGAGCACATACGGGGAGGACGCATGCACCGGCATCTTTTGACAGCCACGGCACTCGCGCTGGTGGCGGGCACCGCACAGGCGCAGCCGCAGGCGCATGATCCCGGTCCGAACGCCCCCGTCTCCTACGACGTGCGCTTCGACAACGCGATCCATCACGAGGCGCGGATCAGCGTCACCTATCGCGATCTGAAGCCCGGGCCGGTCGAGTTCCGCATGGCGCGGTCGTCGCCGGGACGGTACGCGCTGCATGAGTTCGCCAAGAACGTCTATTCGGTCTCGGCGGTCGATGGCGCGGGAAAGCCGCTGTCGATCACGCGCGACGATCCGTATAGCTGGACGGTGCCCAATCACGACGGCACGGTGACGCTCACCTACACGCTCTACGGCGATCGCGGCGACGGCACCTATGCGCAGATCGACCTGACGCACGCGCACCTCAACATGCCCGCGACCTTCATGTGGGCGACCGGCTATGGCGACCGGCCGATCCGCGTGACCTTCCACCCGATCGATCCCGACTGGAAGATCGCGACCCAGCTTCCGCCCGCGCAAGGAACGCCCGACACCTTCTGGGCGCCCAATTTGCAGTATTTCATGGACAGCCCGACCGAGATTTCGGACTTCGCGATGCGCACCTGGCCGGTGCCGGGCACCAACTACACGATCCGCCTCGCCGTCCACAGCGAGGACGACGCCGCCGCCGTCGATCGCTTCGCCGAGATGACGAAGAAGGTGATTGCGCAGCATTTCGCATTGTTCGGCGGGCCGCCTCCTCTCGATTTCGGCACCTACACCTTCATCGCCGACTATATGCCCCAGATCAGCGGCGACGGCATGGAGCATCGCAACTCGACGATGATCAGCCAACCGCGCTCGCTGAAGGCGGCGGACTTTGCGCAGATCGACACGCTATCCCACGAATTCACCCATGCCTGGAACGTCGAGCGGCTGCGCCCCGACGGGATCGAGCCGTTCGACTTCACCCGCGCCAACGCGACGCCGTCTTTGTGGTTCGCCGAAGGCTTCACCCAATATTACGGGCCGCTGATGATCCGCCGCGCGGGCGTGGGCAGCATGGACGAGTATCTGAAGGTGCTCGGCGGCACGCTGAGCTACATCGTCAATGCGCCGGGGCGGCATTACGGATCGCCGCAGGAGATGAGCCTGCGCGCGCCCTTCGTCGACGCCGCGACCGCGATCGATCCGGTCAACGGCAACGTCTTCACCTCCTACTACCCCTATGGCGCGATCGTCGGACTCGCGCTCGATCTGACGCTGCGCGAGCGCTACGGCTCGAGCCTCGATGCGTATATGCGCCACATGTGGGCGCGCAACGGCAAGGCGCAGGCGGATTACGCGCCCGCCAAGCCGTACACGCCCGCCGACCTGGAGGCGGGGCTCGCCGAGCTTACCAAGGATCCCGCCTTCGCCCAGCGCTTCTTCGCGAACAGCGTGCGCGCGAGCGGGCTTCCCGATTTCGGGCCGCTGCTCGCGCCCGCGGGGCTGACGCTGCGGGCGGCAGACGCGGCCAAACCATGGCTGGGCGCGGTGCGGTTCGAGGGCGAGGACGGAAAGCTGACGCTCGCCGGGATTCCGGGACCCGAAACGCCGCTCTACAAGGCCGGGCTCGATCGCGGCGACACGATCGTCAGCCTTGGCGGAGCATCCGTGACAAGCCAGGAGGACTGGAAGACGGCGCTCGGCGCACACAAGCCCGGAGAGGCGGTGCCGATCGTCTTCAAGAACCGCGCCGGCGAGCACACGGCCACCGTCGCGGTCGCGGCCGATCCGACGCTCGAGATCGTGCGCAACGAAGCGATCGGCACGCCGCTGACGACGGAGCAGCAGGCGTTCCGAGAGGCTTGGCTGGGAAAATAGACGCCTCTCTCGGAGCCGGGGATTACCGCGCTCGCGTCACCCGCCACACGGTGTTGCCCAGATCGTCCGCGATCAGCAGCGCGCCGGTCTTGTCGATCGCGACCCCGACCGGGCGGCCGCGCGCCTCGCCATCGTCGTTGAGGAAGCCGTTGACGATGATGTGCGCCTTCCCGCTCGGCCGCCCGTTGGCGAAGGGGACGAAGCTGACGCGGTAGCCGTTGAAGCGATAGCGGTCCCAGCTTCCATGCTCGCCGATGAAGGCGCCGCCCGCGAACACCGGCGGCAGACTGCCGCCGCCCGTATAGAAAGCGAGCCCCAACGGCGCGACGTGGCTGCTGAGCGAATAATCGGGCGCAATCGCCTTCGCGACCATGTCGGGCCGCTGCGGGCGCACGCGCGGATCGACATGCTGGCCCCAATAGCTCCACGGCCAGCCGTAGAAGGCGCCAGGCTTCACCGAGGTGAGATAGTCGGGAACGAGGTTGGGCCCGATCTCGTCCCGCTCGTTGACGACGGTCCACAACGTGTTGGTGCCCGGATAGAAATTGAGGCCGTTGGGATTGCGCAGCCCGCTCGCGAAGATTCGGTGCGCGCCGGTCGTGCGGTCGACCTCCCAGATCGCCGCGCGTCCGCGCTCGGCGTCCATCCCGTTTTCGGTGATGTTGCTGTTCGATCCGACGCCGACATAGAGCCGGTTGCCGTCGGGGCTCGCGGTCAGGCTCTTGGTCCAGTGATGGTCGATCGGCCCGCCGGGCAGATCGGTGAGCTTGGTGCCGGGCGCAGTGATCTTCACCTGGCCAGGCGTGTACGGATAGCGCACGATCGCGTCGGTATTGGCGACGTAGAGATTGCTGCCGACCAGCACGACGCCGAACGGTGAATTGAGGCCGTCGAGGAAGACGCCGTGCTGGTCGGGCATGCCGTCGCCGTCGGTGTCGCGCAGGATCGTGAGGCGGTTGCCGCCCTTCGCGCCCCCGCCGGCGAAGCTCTGCACCCAGCCCATGATGAGGTCCTTGGGGCGCTCGATCGGCTCGGTGCCGGGGCCGTTGGTCTCGACGACGAGGATGTCGCCATTGGGGAGTACGGCAAGCTCGCGCGGGTGCTTCAGGCCGGTCGCGATCGCCTGGATCGCCAGTCCCTTGGCGACGGTGGGGGTCTCGCCCTTCTGCCAGCCGACCGCCTCGGCGACGTGCATCGGCGGGAGGAGATATTGCTCGGCTTCGGGAAGCGCGGGATCGGGGCCGATCTGCGTGCTCCGGTCGAACGATTCGTTGCCGTTGCACGCGGAAAGCGCGAGCGCCGCGGCGGCGGCGGCGAGGAGCGGAGCGCGGGTCATCGTACGCCCTCCACCCGCTCGCGGCCGGCGATCACGAGCCCGAGCGCCGCGGTGACGATCATCACCGCGACGGTGATCGCCGACAGGATCAGTCCGGTCGGCACCACCGATGTCCACGCATCGTGGCTGTGGACGAAGTTGTTGAACAAGGCGAGTACGAGCACGATTCCGTTGCCGATCGCGTGCGGCCAGGCCGGGCCCTGGTGGCGGATGCCGCGGCTGGTGGCGAAATCGATCAGCCCCGCAATCGCGGCGAGCACCCCGAACACGATCCCGACGAGCAGCAGCCATGCCGAAAAATTTGTCCATTGCATGTCGGCGGTCTGCGAATAGACGATATCGGTGACGAGGGCGCCGGTGAAACAGACGATCGGCACGGGCACGAGCAGATTGTGGATCGGGTGGCGCGCGATGGTGACGTACGCGCGGGGGCGATCGGCAATGGTGTCGGGGGGCAAGGCGTTCCTCCGGTTGCGGGGGGTGCGACGCCGGGTACATTCCGTGCCGAGACTACGAACGCGCGGGCGTAACGGTTCCCCCCGCTTTGATTGCGCACGCGGTTGCGGCTAGGCTCGCGAGGGATTGCTCTCGAAACCGTGTCAGGATCCCCATGCGCCTGCGTTCCCTCGCCTTCCTCGCCGCCGCCCTGCTCGCAGCCTGTCATGCCTCCGACGACGCCGCGACGCAGACGCCAGGAGACGCGCCGGTGCCGCAGATCCTCACCACGCCCGAGGCGAAGGACGTCAACAGCTATGCCAACCCGCTCGAAGCGCGGGTGACGCATGTCGCGCTCGACCTCGCCGCCGATTTCGATCGGCACGTGCTCGCCGGCACCGCCACGCTCGACATCGCCGCGGGAAACGACGCGCAGAAGATCGTGCTCGACGACAACGGCCTCGTGCTCAAATCGATCACCGACGCGAAGGGAACCGCGCTGCCCTACACGGTCGGCAAGAACGACCCCGTCCACGGTGCGCCGCTGACGGTGCAATTGAACGGCGCCCGGCGAATCGCGATCACCTACGAAAGCGCGCCCGATGCCAAGGCGCTGCAATGGCTCGCGCCCGAGCAGACGCTCGGCAAGAAGAAGCCGTATCTGTTCACGCAAGGCGAGGCGATCCTCAACCGGACGTGGATTCCGACGCAGGATTCGCCCGGCATCCGCCAGACCTGGGAAGCGCGGATCACCGTACCCGAGGGGCTGACGGCGGTGATGAGCGGTGCGACGCAATCGACGCTGGGCGAGATCGCACCGGGCAATCGCCGCGCCTTCACCTTCGAGATGGACAAGCCGGTCGCGCCCTATCTGATCGCGCTCGCGATCGGCGACCTGCGCTTCAAGGCGATCGGCGACAAGATGGGCGTGTGGTCGGAGCCGGCGATGGTCGAGAAGGCCGCGGCAGAGTTCGCCGATCTCGGCAAGTTCATGGACGCCGCCGAGGAGCTCTACGGCCCCTACCGCTGGGGCCGCTACGACGTGCTCGTGCTGCCGCCGAGCTTCCCCTATGGCGGCATGGAGAACCCGACGCTCACCTTCGCGACGCCGACGATCGTCGCGGGCGACAAGAGCCTGGTGAGCGTGATCGCGCACGAGCTCGCGCATAGCTGGTCGGGCAATCTGGTGACCAACGCCACCTGGGCCGATTTCTGGCTCAACGAGGGCTTCACCACCTATGCCGAGAACCGGATCATCGAGAAGGTCTATGGGCCGCAGCGCGCCGCGATGGAGGCCGACCTGCTGTGGACCGAGCTCCAACAGGCGATCGAGGAAGCCGGCGGGTCCGATTCGCCGATGACGCAGCTTCACCTCGATCTGACGTCCGACGTCGATCCCGACACGGTGATGGGGCTGATCGCCTACGACAAGGGCTCTACCTTCCTGCGCACGATCGAAAAGGCGGTCGGGCGCGAGAAGTGGGATGCGTATCTCGAGGCCTATTTCGGCCGCCACGCCTTCGAACCGCAGACGAGCGCGGGTTTCCTCGAGGATCTCACCGCCCACCTCATCACCGATCCCGCGATGGCCAGGGAGATTGGCCTGCACCAATGGGTGTACGAGCCCGGCCTGCCGGCGAACGCCGTCCATGTGACCTCCGACGCATTCGTGCCGATCGACAAGGCCGCGGCGGCGTTCGCGCGGACGGGCGACGTCGGCCTCGCGCCGCGCAATGTCTCGACGCAGGAAATCCTGCGCTTCATCAACCAGCTTCCGCGCGATATCGGCAACGACAGGCTCGCCGCGCTCGACGAGGCGTTTCACTGGTCGAGCACGGGCAACAGCGAAATCCGCTTTGCGTGGCTCGAGCTCGCGATCGCCAATCATTATGCGCCCGCGGAAGGCTCGGCCGAGCAGTTCCTCACGAGCCAGGGTCGTCGCAAGTTCGTCGCGCCGCTCTTCGCCGAGCTGATGAAGCAGGAGGGCTGGGGCCCGGTATTGGCGAAGCGAATCTACGCCGAAGCGCGGCCCGGCTACCACCCGCTGACGGTCGGAACGGTCGACAAGATCGTGGGATGGGACGACGCCGAAGCAACTAAATAAGGTTTGAACCTCCGGTCACCGGCGCCGCAACACGTTTCGTCGGAAAAGGTTCCCACTAACTTAAAGCAGGGGTTTTCGTCGCGCTCGCGACCTGCTTAGCAGGCTGCGCAAGATGAACCGGGGACCGGGGGGTCGCATGAATTTTCGTGGGTTTGCAGCGCGATTTGCGCTGGTAGCAGCGTGCAGCCTGATGACGGCGACGCCCGCCTTCGCACACTTCTGGCAATGCGTGCCCTATGCGCGCAAGATTTCCGGAATCAACATTCACGGCAACGCCAACACCTGGTGGAGCCAGGCCAAGGGCCGCTACGAGCGTGGCCATGAGCCCAGGGAAGGCGCGGTGCTTGCCTTCGCATCCCACGGCAAGATGCGGCTAGGCCATGTCGCGATGGTTTCCGAGGTGGTGAGCGATCGCGAGATCCGGCTCACCCACGCCAACTGGTCGCGCCCCGGCCGCGTCGAGACCGGCGTCCGCGCGGTCGACGTGTCCCCGAACAACGACTGGAGCGAGGTCAAGGTCTGGTACGGCCCGATCGGCGATCTCGGCACCACCGTCTATCCGACCAAGGGCTTCATCTACGCCGGCGCGCCCGCGGATGATGACACGCTCGATGCACCGGTGGTGATCGCGGGCTCGAAAGCGCGCGCGGCGAACATGGTCGCGCTGGCGGCGGTCCAGAAGTTCTGAATCCTTCGTCCTTGCGAGCGGAGCGAAGCAATCCGGAGGCGCTCCTGCCCTGGATTGCCGCGGGGCCTGTGGCCCGCGCAAGTGACGGGCGGTTCTACGCCTTGGCCGGGTGGAACACCATCGCCACGCCGTTCATGCAATAGCGCTTGCCGGTCGGCTCGGGCCCGTCGTTGAAGACGTGCCCCAGATGCCCGCCGCAGCGCGCGCAATGGACCTCGGTGCGCGCCATCAGCATCTTGTGATCGGTGCTCGTGCCGATCGCATGGGATAGCGGCGCCCAGAAGCTCGGCCAGCCGGTGCCGCTGTCGAACTTGGTCTTCGACGAATAGAGCGCGTTGTCGCAGCCCTTGCAGGCGAAGATGCCGGCGCGGTGCTCGTCGTCGAGCGGGCTCGAAAAGGGCCGCTCGGTGGCTTCGTGGCGCAGCACCGCATAGGCCCGGTCGCCGAGCTGCTTCTTCCATTGGGCGTCGGTTCTGGTGACGGGGAAACGCTCGGCGGCCTGAGCCCCGTCCCCGCACGAGGCGAGCGCGGCGCCGAGCGCGCCGAGGCCGGTCATGGTCAGGAAGGTGCGGCGGTCGTGCATGGGTTCCTCTCGTTTGCGTCTGCATCCGATATAGGTACGCGTGCGGGCGATTTCAGGATGCCCCACCCGTCACCCCGGACTCGTTCCGGGGTCCACTCCTCCACATGCACCTGTCGTCGATCGTTGAAAGGTGGATGCCGGAACACGTCCGGCATGGCGGTTAGTATCTGCTGATCTCTACCGGCAGCTTGCGGTAGCCATGGACGAAGCACGCCGACACCCGCGTCGGTTCGCCAACGACGTTCACCCGCATCCGGCGCTTGGCCATTTCCTCCATCAGGGTCGAGATCTGGAGCTCGGCCAGCCGCGCGCCGACGCAGCGGTGGATGCCGTGCCCGAACGCCAGGTGCCGCCGCGCGTTGGGACGATCGACGATGATCCGGTCGGCATCCTCGAACACGCTCTCGTCGCGATTGGCCGAGATGTACCAGAGCGCGAGCTTATCGCCCTCGCGGATCGTGTGGCCTTCCAGCTCGTAATCCTGCGTCGCGGTGCGGCGCATGTGCGCGAGCGGGGTCTGCCAGCGGATGATCTCCTGCGTCGCGTTGGCGATCAGCGCCGGATCGCCCTC
>CAMLGC010000013.1 GCA_946479505.1 uncultured Sphingomonadaceae bacterium | reverse complement strand
GGCGGCGCGCTCGGCTAGGGCGGCGAGCTCTTCTAGCCCCTCCCCTTCCGGGGAGGGGTTGGGGTGGGGGCTATCCTCGATCGGCAGCGCCTGCGGCACTCCCCCACCCCCAACCCCTCCCCTGAAGGGGAGGGGCTTTTCCGTTACGATCCCCTCCTCCACCAACCATCGCGCCAGCTTGGCGACGCGCTCCACCTTGTCGGCCAGCCTGCCGAGCTTTTGGTGGAAGACGATTCCGGCCAGCTTCTCCGCCTGCACGTCGAGCGGGGTCTTGAGGTCGGTTTCGTAGAAGAACTTGGCGTCCGCCAGCCGCGCGGCGAGGACCTTGCGGTTGCCCTCGACGATCCTCGCGCCGCCGTCCGCCGCGGCGATGTTGGCGGTGCAGATGAAGGCGTTGGCCAAATTCCCCTCCCGCTTGCGGGAGGGGTTAGGGGAGGGCTTGTCAGCGCCATCGGAGACATCGACATGCCCTCCCCCAGCCCCTCCCGCAGGCGGGAGGGGGGCACGGCAGACGAAATATTTCTGGTTCACGCGGGCGGTGAGCTGGATCACCTCGGGGGGGACACTCAGGAATGCCTCGTCGAAGCGGCCGAGGAGGGGGGCGGGCCATTCGGTGAGGCCGGCATTTTCGGCGACCAGCCCCTCGTCTTCGATCAGGTCGAGGCCTGCCTCGGCCGCGAGCCTCGCGGCGCCGTCGCGGATGATCGCGGCGCGTTCATCCTGATCGACGAGAACGTGGCAGGCGCGGAGCTTCTCGACGTAATCGGCGGCCGAGCCGATCGTGATCGCGCCCGGATGGTGGAAGCGGTGGCCGAGTGTCGCCGCGGAGCTTTCCACGCCGGCGATTTCGAAGGAGACCACCTCCTCGCCGAGCAGCGCAACGATGCCTTGCAGCGGGCGGACCCAGCGGAGGCTTTCGGTCGAGGCCGAGGCGGCGCCCCAGCGCATCGACTTGGGCCAGGGGAAGGCGCGGACGATCGCGGGGATCGCCTCGGCGAGCACCTCGGCGGTGTTGCGGCCGGGCTTGTTGACTACGGCGAACCAGATGCCGTCGCGATCTTCGAGCTGGTCCTGGCGAAGGCCGGTTTTGCGGAGAAATCCTTCGAGCGCCTGGGGCGGAGCCGAGGTGCGCGGGCCCTTGGTTTCCTCGGCCGTCGCTGCGGTTTCGCTGGGCAGATCGCGCGCGATCAGCGCGAGGCGGCGCGGGGTGGCGAAGGTGGTGATCGCGCCGGCCTTGAGCCCTGCCTGCGTGAGCTCGGCGACGAACAGCCGCTCCAGATCGGCGCGCGCGCGCGCCTGCATCCGCGCGGGGATTTCTTCGGAGCGCAGCTCGAGGAGGAAATCAGCCATTTTTCACTTCCCCGGCGAAGGCCGGGGCCCAGTTGCGAGCGGCCCGATGCTGGACCCCGGCCTTCGCCGGGGAGGCGCGATGGGTAGAACGGCGGTTTCCTAAACCGCAGGTCGGAAGCTCAGTCACGCGCTCCACCCGTTCTTTGCCATCCACGCCTCGCAGCTCCCCTTGGCGAGGTCGCGGACGCGGCCGATATGGGCCTGGCGCTCGGCGACCGAGATCACGCCGCGCGCGTTCAAAAGGTTGAAGACGTGGCTCGCCTTGATCGCCTGCTCGTAGGCGGGGATGGGCAGGTTGCGGGCGATCGAACGCTCGCATTCGGCCTCGTGCTTGCGGAAGGCGTCGAACAGCGTGTCGGTATCCGCCACCTCGAAATTCCATTCGGACATTTCGCGCTCGTTCTCGAGGAAGACATCGCCATAGGTGACGCCCTCGTCGTTGAACGCGAGATCGTACACGCTGTCCTTGTTCTGGATGTACATCGCCAGCCGCTCGAGCCCGTAGGTGAGCTCGCCCGCGACGGGCTTGCAGTCGAACCCGCCCATCTGCTGGAAATAGGTGAACTGCGTCACCTCCATCCCGTCGCACCACACCTCCCAGCCGAGCCCCCAGGCGCCGAGCGTCGGGCTTTCCCAATCGTCCTCGACGAAGCGGATGTCGTGGACGGTGAAATCGATCCCGATCGCCGCCAGCGAGCCCAGATAGAGGTCCTGGAGATCGGCGGGGCTGGGTTTGAGGATGACCTGATATTGGTAATAATGCTGGAGCCGGTTGGGATTTTCTCCATAACGCCCGTCGGTGGGGCGACGGCAGGGCTGCACGAAGGCGGCGTTCCAGGGATCGGGGCCAAGCGCGCGCAGGGTGGTCGCGGTGTGGAAGGTGCCCGCGCCCATCTCCATGTCATAGGGCTGGAGGATCAGGCAGCCGCGATCGCTCCAGTAATCGTGGAGCGTCAGGATCATGCGCTGGAAGCTGAGCGGCTCGGTCACCAAAGGGCCTGTTGCAGTGCGATAGGGTCGGCCGGTGCCTTGCCGGAAGCCCGGCGTGGAATCAAGCAGACCACTGGACCGCATGCGCGGCGCTGCCTAAGCACAAGCGTTCACAACGGAGAGACCTGCATGAAGCTTCCCCGGCTCGCCGCCGCCGCCGGACTCGCGCTGCTGCCCGCCGCCGCGTGCGGCCAGAACGCGGCCGACGATACGACGATCGCGGCCACGACCGACGCCGACCCTGCGCTCTGGGTCGCGAAGGACGACGATACGACGATCTATCTGTTCGGCACGGTGCATGTGCTCAAGCCCGGCATGTCGTGGTTCGACGCGGCGGTGAAGACGGCGTTCGACAGTTCCGGCCAGGTGGTGATGGAAATCGTCCAACCCGACGATCAGGCGGCGATCCAGGCGATGATCCTCGCAAAGGGCACCTCGCCCGATGGCCCGACCCTGACCGAAAAGCTGCCCGCCGACGCGCGCGCGGCCTATGCCCAAACGATGGCACGCTACGGAATGCCGGCGACGGCGTTCGATCGGATGGACCCGTGGCTCGCGGCGATGACGCTGACGATGGTGTCGCTCACCAAGCTCGGCTACCAGCCCGATAACGGCCCCGAAAAGGTGCTGACGACCGCGGCCGAGGCCGCCGGCAAACCGGTCGTCGGGCTCGAGACGGTCGAACAGCAGTTCAGCTATCTCGATGGCCTGTCGCCGGACGCGCAGATTGCAATGCTCCGCAGCACGGTCGAGGAAACCGACGAGGCGGCGACGACGTTCGCCGAGATGGTCGCCGATTGGTCCAACGGCGACGACAAGGGGCTCGCCGAGCTGATGAACGAGGGTTTCGAGGATTCGCCCGAGCTCCAGCGGGTGCTCCTCACCGAACGAAATGCCCGCTGGGCCGACTGGATCGACGCGCGCATGGCCAAGCCGGGCACCGTCTTCATTGCGGTCGGCGCGGGGCATCTTGCGGGTTCGGACAGCGTTCAGGCCGATCTCGCCCGACACGGCATCCCGGTGACGCGCGTCGCCTATTGAACGCCTGACATACCGCAGGACGCGGCTTGCGCCCGATCGCCTTCGGTCGCATGGTCGCCCCCACATACCCGATGTTCGAAGAGTTGGAGGCGAGGATGCGGAGCTATCTCAAGCACTATATCGACGGCGCATGGGTGGATAGCGACGGCGGCACGCGCGCCGAAGTCATCAACCCCGCGACCGAGGCCCCCTGCACCGAGATCACGCTGGGCTCCGCGGCCGATGTCGACAGGGCGGTCGCGGCCGCGCGCCGGGCGTTCGAGCGCTTCTCGCAAACCAGCGTCGACGAGCGCGTCGCGCTGCTCGAGGCGATCACCGCGGAGTACAAGAACCGCGCGAACGACATCGCCCGGCAAATCGCGACCGAAATGGGCTGCCCGATCGCGGTGGCGAAGACCGCGCAGGTCGGTTCGGGCGTCGGACACCTGATGGCGGCGACCAAGGCGCTGAAGGAGTTTGCGTTCGAGGAACAGGTCGGCGCCAACAAGGTCGTCCACGAGCCGATCGGCGTGGTCGCGCTCATCACGCCGTGGAACTGGCCGATGAACCAGATCCTCGCCAAGGTCGCCCCCGCGCTCGCAGCGGGCAATGCGATGATCCTCAAACCCTCGGAAGAGGCGCCCGGATCGGCGGCGATCTTCGCCGAGGTGATGGACAAGGCGGGCGTGCCCGCGGGCGTGTTCAACCTCGTCCAGGGCGACGGGCCGGGGGTCGGCACCGCGCTGGCGCAGCATCCCGGCATCGATATGGTGAGCTTCACCGGCTCGACGCGCGCAGGGATTCAGGTCGCGAAGAACGCGGCCGACACGGTCAAGCGCGTCCACCAGGAGCTCGGCGGCAAATCGCCCAACATCATCCTCGAGGGCGCGCCGCTCGACAAGGCGGTGCCGGCGGGGCTGATGGGGGTGCTCGTCAATTCGGGGCAAAGCTGCATCGCGCCGACGCGGATGCTTGTCCACAAGAGCCAGCACGATGAAGCCGTGGGGATCGCCAGACAGGTGATGCAGGCGACGCAGACGGGCGATCCGATGGAGGAGGGCCGCCATATCGGTCCGGTCGTCAACAAGGCGCAGTGGGAAAAGATTCAGGATCTGATCCGCAAGGGAATGGAGGAAGGCGCAACGCTCGAAATCGGCGGACCGGGCCGCCCCGACGGCGTCGAGGAGGGCTATTTCGTCAAGCCGACGCTCTTTTCGAACGTGCGCAACGACATGACGATCGCGCGCGAGGAAATCTTCGGCCCCGTGGTCACGATCATTCCCTATGACAATGACGAAGATGCGATTCGCATCGCCAACGATACCAAATACGGCCTCTCGGCGGTGATCTCGGGCGACCCTGCCAAGGCGAAGGCGTTCGTCCCGCGGCTTCGCGCGGGCATGGTTTACGTCAACGCCGGCAACCCCGATCCCGGCCTCCCCTTCGGCGGCTACAAGCAATCGGGCAACGGCCGCGAATACGGCAAATACGGCCTCGCCGAGTTCATGGAGGTCAAATCGGTGATCGGGGAGCTGGCCTGAGAGGTCGCGTCGCCTGCACCCGCTGCTATTCGGCGGTCGTCGGATCGATCGTCGCGCGCACCCGCGCGATCGAATCGGCGGGCAGGCCCGCATCTTCGGCATGCCTGCGGATCAGGTCCTCGCTCGGCGCGCGATAGATGCAGTAGATCTTGTCGTCGGTGACATAGCTGTGGACCCACTGGATATCGGGGCCGAGCTGCCGAAGCACGCTGCACGACCCCTGCGAGGCGCCCTTCAGTTGATCGGCGCCGAGCGCGCCGACACCGGGCATGTCGCGTTCGATGACGAATTGCGGCATCCTGTCTCTCCCTTGTCGCAGGGCACGCTGCATCCGCGCGGGCGCGCCGTATAGGCAATAAGCGACGCCACGAAGACCGGGCTTCAGACCGCGGAGGAAACCGCCGAGTCGCCCGCAACGCTTGCCTCGAAGATCGCGAGCAGCGCCGTCTTGCGGCCGAGGATGTCCGCGAGCGAATAGCGGTCGAACACGGCGAGAAACGCCGCCAGCGCCTCGTTGACCACCGCGGTCAGCCCGCAGGCCGGCGCGATGATGCAGTTGGCGCAATCGACGAGGTCGAAGCCCTCTTCGGTGTGGCGCAGCACCTCGCCCAGATTGATCTGTTCGGGCGCGCGCGCCAGCCGGATGCCGCCCGAGCGCCCGCGCACGCTGTCCACGAACCCCGCTTTCCCGAGATCGTGGACAACCTTCATCAGGTGGTTGCGCGAAATGCCATAGGCCCCGGCGATCGAGGCGATCGAGGCCATCCGCTCGGGCTCGGCGCCGAGATGGAGCAGCACGCGCATCGCGTAATCAGAATAGCGGGTCAGGCGCACGGCTCACTCCGATAGCGAACGAATTTAAGATGTATTCCGCTTGCATCTTTAACCGACTCAGAATACATGCCTTCTATATACATCAATATGAGTCGCTGTCATGCCGATTACCAGTCTCGTGGGCGAAACCGATCTGGAGCGCGTCGTGCCTGCCTTTTACGCGCGCGTGCGCGAGGACGCGCTGATCGGCCCGGTGTTCAACGACGCGATCCACGATTGGGACGAGCATCTCGACAAGCTCGTCGCCTTCTGGTCGTCGGTGATGCTCACCACCGGCCGCTACAAGGGCAGCCCGATGGCCGCGCATCTCAAGCATCTCAAGCGGCTGACGCCCGCTATGTTCGACCGCTGGCTCGAGCTTTGGGCCGAGACCACCGACGCGATGCTGGCGCCCGAACAGGCCGCCGCGCTCCAGTTCAAGGCGGCGCGCATCGCCGAGAGCCTCAAGCTTGCGCTCTGGTTCCGCCTTCCCGGCGCAGCGCCCGCGCGGCCAGCCCCGACCAACACCCCTGCATGAAGAGGGACGTACGATGAGCAACTATATCCTCCAGGTCGATGACGCGGCGCTCGCCGCCGAGCGCGCGGCGCACGTGCCCGCGCACCACGCGCCCAAGGGCTTTTCGGACCGCTTCGCCTATGGCTTCACCAAAATGCTGCGCTTCTGTGCCGACACCTTCTTCGCCAAGCGCTACGGCCATCGCGCGATCGTGCTCGAAACCGTCGCCGCGGTTCCCGGCATGGTCGGCGCGACGATCACGCACCTCAAATGCCTGCGCCGGATGTGCGGCGACCAGGGCTGGATCCGGACGCTGATGGAGGAGGCCGAGAACGAGCGGATGCACCTGATGACCTTCATCGAGGTCGCCAAGCCCACGGCGTTCGAGCGGCTGGTGATCCTGGCTGTGCAGTGGGTCTTCTATGTCGGCTTCTTTCTCCTCTACCTCGTCTCGGCCAGGACCGCGCACCGCGTCGTCGGCTATTTCGAGGAGGAGGCGGTGCTGAGCTATACGCTCTACCTGAAGGAAATCGACGAAGGTCGTTCCGTCAATGTGCCCGCGCCCAGGATTGCGCGTGATTACTGGCAGCTTCCGAACGATGCGACCTTGCGCGACGTGGTGGAAGTCGTGCGGCAGGACGAGGCGCACCATCGCGATGTCAACCACGGCTTCGCCGATACGCTCGCGGGCGCCGGCGTGACCGATCGGGCGCATACACCCTATCCGCCGCACGCGGCCGCGCTGCCGCTGCACGGCTGACATGGAATTGCGCCCCTATCGCTCTACCCCGGTGTTCGACGCCGACAGCCTGCCCGACGGGCTGCGGCGCGAGCACAGCACCAAGTCGGGCGTGTGGGGCGTGATCCGCGTGCTCGAAGGCGCGCTGCGGCTCGAGTTCGGCGACGGGACGGACGAGCGGGTCGTCACGCCCGGTCGCCCGGGCCTGCTGCTGCCCGAGCAGCCGCATCGCGTGACGCCGCTGGGCGCGATACGGATGCAGGTCGATTTCTACGATGTGCCGCCGGCGCTATCCGGCATGGAGACGAACGATGAGGATCGAAGCTGCGCGTGACGCGCGCGAGCAGGCTGCACGAGCCAGCTTCAAAAAGCTGCTGACCTACACGATCGCGGCCGGCGTGCTGATGGTGATCGGCGCGCTCTATTATCTGTCGTGGATGGGCCCGCTCACCCCGACCACGATCATCGCGACCACGCTCGGTGTGTTCTTTTCGGTGCTGGTCGGCGCGGGGCTGATGGCGCTGGGTTTCCTCAGCTCCAACAGCGGCCATGACGATCGCGCCGCCGGTCGTATCCACAAGGACCCCGGGAGCGAGCCCATCGCTTCGGAGGAAGACTAACCCCCTACCGTACCGGCCAGAAGAACAGGATCAGCGGCACGCCGGCGAGGATCACCATCAGCGACAGCGGCGCACCGAGCCGGGCATAATCCTGGAATTTGTACCCGCCCGGCCCCCACACGAGGGTGTTGCACTGGTGGCCGATGGGGGTGAGGAAGTCGCATCCCGCGCCGACTGCGGTCGCCATCAGGAAAGCGTCGGGGCGATAGCCGAGCTCCTTGGCGAACACCGCCGCGATCGGCGCCATCACCAGCACGGTCGCGGCGTTGTTGAGGAAGGGCGTCACCGCCATCGCCGCGGTGAGGATCAGCGCGAGCGCGCCCCAGGGCGGCATCCCCTGCGCAAGCTCGGAGAGCCACGCGGCGATCAGGTTCGACGCGCCCGTGGTGCGCAGCGAATCGCTCACCGGAATAAGCGCGCCGAGCATGATGAGGATCGGCCATTCGACATGCTCATACGCTTCGCGCACGGGCAGCGCGCCGGTCGCGATCACCAGCCCCGCTGCGGCGAAGAACGCGACCGCCACCGGCACCAGCCCGCCGGCCGTCGCCGCCATCGCGACCGCGAGGATCACGATCGCGAGCAGCCCCTTGCGCGAGCTGCCGAGCTTGAGCGCCCGCTCGGCAAGCGGCAGGCAGCCGAGGTCGCGCAGCTTCTCAGGCAATTCGTCGAGCGCACCCTGAAGCACGATCACGTCGCCTGCGCGCAGCACGGTGTTGCCGAGACTCTTGACCAGCCGCTCGCCGCGGCGCGACACCGCGATCAGGTTGACGCCGTAGCGCTCCTGAAGCCGCAGCCGCCCGGCGGACTGGCCGATCAACGGTGAATCGATGTTGATGACGGCCTCGATGACGCCGATCTCGTCGCCCTTCTTGTCGTCGGGCCCCTCGCGAGCGTGCCCGGCGAGCTCGAGTTTGTCGCCCGAGATGACGCGCTCGAGCACATCGGGCTCGCCGCCCAGGATCAACGTGTCGCGCTCGCGCAATCTGGTGTCGGCGAGCGGCATGCTGCGCATTCCTGCGCGAAGGATGCTGGTGATCGTCACCTCATGATCGTGGCGATCGATGAATCCGGCGACCGTCTCGTCGATCGCCGGCGACCCCTCGGCGAGGGTCGCCTCGGTGACATAGCCCCGCACGTCCATCGCCTCGCCCATCGTCGGCGCGGCACGGCGGTCGCGCGGCAGCAGTCGATAGCCGAAACGCAGGAAGACGAGGCCCATCAGGAGCAGCCCGAGCCCCACCGGCGTGTAATCGAACATGTGGAAGGGCTCGCCGATCATCTCCTCGCGCACGCGGCTGACGATGATGTTGGGCGAGGTGCCGACCAGCGTCATCAGCCCGCCGAGCAGCGCCGCGAACGACATCGGCATCAGGAAGACCGACGGCGATGCGTCGTTCTTCTTCGCCATCTGGAACGCGGCCGGCATCAGCATCGCGAGCGCGCCGACATTCTTGACGAGCGCCGAGGCGAAGCCGACCGAGGCGGTGAGCACCAGAAGCTGCGAGCGCACCCGCGACACGTAGCGCGAAACGAAATCGAGCGCGGTTTCGACCGCGCCCGAGCGCTGCACCGCGCCCGACAGCACGAGCGCCGAACCGACGATAATGACGAGCTCGTCCGAAAAGCCGGTGAACGCCTTTTCAGGGGACACGATGCCGAGCGCGAGCGACGCGAGCAACGCCAGGATCGCGACGACATCGTATCGGAACTTCCCCCAGACGAACATCGCCATCATCCCCGCGAGCGTGGCGACCGAGAGGATCTGGGGCAGCGTCATTCGGCCTCGTTCATCGAAGAAGGTGCGTCGGTGCGTAACCAACGAGTGCGCCGCTGTGTTGCACCGGCGGGCGACGACGGCCCTGTCAGAAGCTGATCCGCGCGCCCGCGGCGACGCTGCGTTCGGCAAGCTGCGCGCGCTGCGGGTCGCCGCTTTCGGCGTGGGTCTCGTGGAGCAGGTTCGTGCCGGCGACGAACAGCTCCCATTGCGGCGCGACGTGCCAGCCGATCCGGGCCTCCGCCTCCACATAGGCGGGCACGGCGGGGTCGGGGAGGTCGTCGATCGCGCGCAGCCCGGCATCGACGTCCACCGCCCCGAAGGTCATCTGCGAGCGGAACACGGCCTTGTAGTCGGGATCGTTGCCCGCCGATTCGCCGCCGGTAAGATCGACATGGCCGGGCTCGGCCGAGAAATCGCGGCCGAGCGTGGAGATGCCGAGCTGCACGCGCCACCACGACAGGACCTGCTGCGTCGCCCATGCCTCGATTCCCCAATTCCGCCCCTTGAGCCCGTTCATCAGCCGGATCGGCAAGGCGCCGCCGGGGGCGAGCTCGGTCGTGCGGAGATCGTCGTAGAAATTGTAGAAGACGGCGACCGATACCGATGTCGACGCGGTCGGCTGGCCGCGATAGCCCGCTTCGATCGCGGTCAGCTTCTCGGATTCGAAGCCCGGTGAGGTCGCCAGCACCGGCGGAAACTGGAGATCGCGGTCGATGCGCGCGGGGGTGCGGACCGCCCGCGATACCGCGGCCCACACGAGTGCGTCGTCATCGAGCTGCCATGCCAGCCGCAGGTTGGGGAGGACCTCCAGGCCGCTGAACGACGATTCCTCCAGCTTCACGCCCGCCGTCACCGCCAGCCGAGGCGTGATCGCGAACCGATCCTGAGCGAAGGCATTGCCGATCCACAGCCGCTTGCTCGCGGGCTCGAGCGTGATCGGGGCGAGGCCGTTGAAGAAATAGTCGTTGGTGGTGCGCAGCCCCGCGCCGGCGACGAGCGTGTGGCGACCTGTCGCGAGATTGTACTGTCCGCTGGCGTCGATCGTCTCCAACCGATCGTCGACGGTGATGAAGCGGCGGACGAACTTGTCGTAATAGGCCTGGACCTGGAGCGAGGACGAGGGCGTGAGCTGGCGTGTCCAGCGGCCGAGCACGTTGCCGCCCTTGTCGCCCTCGCCCTCGATCAGCCGCGTATCGGTCTTGAACAGGTCGCCCTGGAGCGTGAACGCCGATTCGTTCGATCCGAAGTCCGCGCGAAATCCGCCCTGGAAGCCGCTATAGCCATCGTCGAAATCCGCGCCCGACCGCGCAGGCACGCCATCGCGATCGACATAGGTGCCGTAAAGCCGGACCGCGCCGTCGCCGAGCCCGAAGCCGTAGCGCGCGCCCGCGGTGATCTCGTTGGCCGCCAGCGTGCCGCGGACGAGGCCGCCCAGCGTATCGCCGGCCGGCTTGGTGGTGATGTTGATGACGCCGTTCACCGCGTTCGGCCCGTAAAGCGTGCCGCCGGGCCCGCTCACCACCTCGATCTGCTGGAGATCCTCCTTGAGCGGCGAATGAAGCTCCCAGAACACGCTCGACAGCAATGTCGTGTAGATGCTGCGCCCGTCGATCAGCGCGAGCAGCTTGTTCGACGTCTCGTAGCCGTTGAAGCCGCGCGCGCTGATCGTCCATTGCCGGGCATCGAGCTGCTCGACCTGGAGATTGGGCGCCTGGCGCAGCAGCTCGGGCAGCGAGGAGCCGGGCGAACGGCGGATGTCGTCGGCGGTGATGACGTAGATGCTCGCCGGGACCTGGGCCAGCGGCTCCGCGCGCTTCGAGGCCGAGATGACCTCGATGTCGGCGAGCTGCTCGATCGAGAGCCCCTGTAGCTCCTCGACGCTCTGGGCGCGCGCAGCCGCGGGCACGCCGCACAAGGCGAGCACGGCGAGGAAGCCTTTCAGCCCGATCATGTCGACGTTGGAATCGCTGGCACGATTGTTCTTTTCCCGAGGACCGGCGCCTGCGCAAGCTCTAGGGAAGAGATCGGCGCCGTTCAACGCGCATCTGGCGCTCGCGATGCCAGCGATCCGGTGCGGCGCGCGCCGGGGCGGCGGGTCAGCCGCCGCGGGTCACGGTGTAGGAGGCGCCGTCCGCGGTGCGCACGCGGAGCGTTGCCGTCCAGCCGGGTCGGCCGCTCGCGCCGACGCGGAGCGTGATGAGCGTCACGGCGTCCGCGCCGGGCAGCAGGTGCGCGTTGCCGCTCTGGGTCGAGCGGTTGCCCGATCCGGCCTGAACCTCGAGCGTGTAGCGGACATCGGCCGCAACGTCGCTCTGGCCGATGACACGGATGTCGACGCCCGTTTCGGTCGGCTCGGTCACCAGCTCCACCGGGCCGGCGGCCTGTTGGGTGCCCGATCCGGCGGGAGCCGCGATGCCCGCCGCCATCGCGGCGGCGGCGATCGACAGATGGAACAGATCGGCCATGGTACGTGCCTTTCGATGTCAGTGTTGCAGCGCCTGGATGATCGTCTCGACGATCACGTCGGTGGACACGCCGGGACTGACGTCCTGCGTCGGATCGGGGGTCGGGGGCGTCGGCGCTTCGGGCGGCGTGAGCACGATCGAGGCGACGCTCTGCGCGCCGAGATCGTCAGCATCGACGTCATTCTTGCCGATCCGTTTGAGCGCTCGTCGGGTGGACGGAGCGTTCGCCGCTTCATTCTGCCGGATGAGCAGGCGTTGCTCGGGCGTCAGCTCGGTCGGAGGCGGGCGGGTGAACTCGGCCGCGCGCGTTTCGATCGCGTGCGCGCATGCGGGGGTCTTCGCTTGGGGGCTGTTGGGATCGCAGCGATCCTTACCCTCGAGGCGGACCACCCCCTCCGGCTTCCCTTGCGCGGGCGTCGAAAGCGGTGCCGCGGCAGTCGCCGAGCGTGCGCCATTGGAGAGCTGTCGCCCGGCAGTCGCCGTCTTGCCCGCATCGGTGAGCTGGTCGACCCCACCGGGCGCCGTTCCAGGTGAGGCGAGCTGCGACACAGCGCTTCCGGAGGGGTCATCGCCGACAACCTGCTCGGGGGGTGGCGCAGAAGCCGCGTCGGCCAGCGCCTGCTGATCGACCCGGGCCGGCGATGCGGCATCCGTCGCGCCAATCTGCTGGACCACGGTATCGCGCGCTGAGGTCGCATGAGTCGAGCCGGAAACGTCACCGTGCGGCGTCGTCTGGGCGAAAGCGGACATTCCAAGAGCAGTGGCCGCAAGCGCCACTGCGCAGGCGAGTGCGCGAAATCCCTGCGGCACCCGATCCACGTCCATCACGAATCCTCTCTCGTTCAGCGGCGCGCTACGCCGTTGCGATCGCTGCCGTTCACCATTTGCTCTGCGTGATCTGCATCGCCTGGCCACCCGTCTGCGTTACGGCCGTATGCGACAGGTTGTCCCCGATCTGGGTCCAGACGAGCTGATTGTTGTCGCCGGTCTGGCTCGCGATCATCGCGTTACCGGTGCCGACCTGCTTCAACACCGCCTGGTTGTCGCCGCCGTCCTGCGTGAGCGATATATGGTTCTCGGCGCCGACCTGCGCAAGGATGGCGCCATTCTCGCCGCCGTCCGACTTTTGGGTCAGCTTCGCCGCATTGCCGTGGCCACCTTGGCCGATCCACGCGACGTTGGAACCCAGCCCCGATTGCCGCACGGTCGCGTCGTTGTCGTCACCGAGCTGGGCCACTTTCGCAAAGTCGCGATCGACCCCCGTCTGGGTGACCGCAGCGTCGTTATGGTCGCCATGTTCATGGACGATCGCGAGCGAGCGCGAGTTGGTCTGGCGCACGGAAGCCTCGTTATAGTCGCCGATCTGGGTAATGTAGGCGCCGTGGCCCGGCAACGGATCGATATCGAGATCGATCGGCGTGCTGGTGGACCGCTTGGCGTTGCCGTTGAGGCCGGCATTGCCGTTGTTGCCGTTACACGGATTGCCGGTGCCCACGCCCGGCCCGTTGCCGCACGGATCGCCGGGGGGCGTCTTCCCGTTGCTGTTGCTGTTGCTGCCGTTGTTGTTGGCCATCGCCGGCGTTGCGCCGATCATCGCCAGCGCGGCGGCTGTTGCGAGGACGATGCGAATGCTCATGGCAGTTCCTTGCAAGAAGGTGGCCGGCGCCCCGCTGGGAAGCGCCGGCCGATAGTCTAGTTCAGGGTGCAGGCGTTCACTGGGTGACGCTCGCGATGTTCATGTTGCCGCTCTGATTGATATCCGAACGGTTGTTGAACGTGCTCTGGTCGACGGTGGCCGAATTGTTGTTGCCACCCTGCGTCACGTAGGACTCGTTGCTGGAGTCGCTCTGGGTGACGTCCGCAAGGTTGTCGTTGCCCGGCTGAAGGATCTGCGACAGGTTGTAGCTACCGCTCTGATCCACGGTCGCCTCGTTGTTGTAGCCGCGCTGCTCAACGTACGAATTGTTGTTGTTGCCGCTCTGGCCGACCGTGGCAAGATTGCTGTCGTTGTCGAGCTGATAGACAGTCGAAATCTGGCTGTCTCCCGTCTGAGTGACGTAGGCTTCGTTGCCATTGCCGCGCTGCTGCGTGAACGAGTTCGAGTTGGTCGCCTCGTCCTGCCGGGTCGTCGCAGTATTGCCGCTGCCCTCCTGAATGATGTTCGCCACATCATTCGCCGTGAACGGCGTGGAACCGTCGTCCGACTGGCTGATTTCGCCGCGGTTGTTGTTGCCGGACTGGTTTACATTGCCCTCGACGTTGTTGCCGCGCTGGACAACAGAAGCATAGTTCTCGGTGTAATTGCCCACCGAGACCTGATCGATCCGGGCGCGCTGATTGCCGCCCGGAGCGTATGCCTGATAGACCGCAGCGCGGTTGTTGCCCGTCTGGTTAACGACGGAGGTGCCGTTTTCGCCGTTCTGCGTCACCTCAGCGATATTGCTGAGTTCCTGGCTGTAGGGCGAGTCCGGAGTGGCACTATCGGTCGGGGATCCCATGTCAGCGCCATCCTGGTTGACGGTCGACTGGTTGTTGTTGCCCATGCCCTGGGTAACGCTCGCATAGCTGTCCTGGCCGTTCTGCGTGACGGTCGACCCGCCATTGGACCCGCTCTGAGTCACATAGGCCTGGGACTCGCTCCCGGGCTGCTGGACGTTGGACGTATTGCTCTGTGCGAAAGCGGGAGCGGCGATCGCGAGAGTCGCAATCGAAACGGAAGCGAGAATGATGCGTTTCATGGTTGTCAATCCTTCGTTCGAGGTTGATAACCACGCCCGCCCCGTAAAGAGGGCGAACGTGATCGGTTCAGTAACAAGGACTTCCTGCGCGCATCGGGGCTGCAACTCCGGTGCGTGCATTTTCTTCGCCTTCCCTCGGCTGCAACCTGGGGATGGGCGTTTCCTGGCGGTGGTGTCGCCGGCTAGACGCCAGGTGTCGCCTTGCCGGTCTGGTCGGGGGCCGCGGCGTGTTCGCCGTCAGCCGGTTATTGGACCCTAGATCACTTGCTCCCTTGGGCCGCGAGGGTGGCGAAACCTGCATTCGGTCGCCGCGCCGTCGCGCCCTTCGGTGGTACCTTGCGTTCGCTGATCTTCATCGGCGCGGCGGTCTCGGACTCTTTCATGGCCTGCTGCACCTGCGCGGCGCTGAACACGCCTGCGCGCTCCTGGCGATAGCGCCACAGCAACGGCCAGCCCGCCTTGGTGTCCGCGAAATTCCAGAGCTGGAGATCGACGCCCTCCATCACCAGCCCATAGACCGCCTTCTCGATCGCCTGCTGGAGCGCGAGCTGATCGGGCTCGTTGGTGGTGATCCCGGTCTCGGCCTCGAGCAACTCCTTGAACGCGACATATTTGAACGCGCTCGCGCTGATCGCCTTCGAGGCGATCGTCTTCGACGCGGTGACGGTCGTCAGCACCTCTCCGGTGCGCACCGACACCGCGCGCAGATAGACGGTGACGGTATCCTGGCGGTATTCGCCATGCGCGCCGATCCCGAGAAAGGCCGCACCCGCGCCACCGGTGACGGTATTCGTGTCGTAGCCGACGATTCCGCCCTCGAGCAGCACGCCCGCGAAGAGCAATGCGGGCAGTGCCTGCGGGTTGACGCCTTTCTCCCCGAGATAGCGCTCTCGCATCTCGAGGATGATCTGGCGCTCCTGGAGCAGGTTTTTGAGTGATTCACGCTCGACGATCGTGAACCATTGGCGGTTACCCGCGTCCTGGAGCGCCTTCATCAGCATCGCCGCGCCACCCTGCGACACCGCACGCGACAGCGTCTGGCCGGTTTCGCTCGGCTTGAACTGGCCGGTCTGATCGTCGAACCCATAAACCGCGACCGCGACCGGACGATCCGGCGGCGGGATCACCGCGAGCTCGCGCTGCACCTGCGTCACATGCGGATAGAAAGCGAGGCTGGTGGTTTCGGGGATCGACGAGCGGCCATCGTCGCCCAGCGATGTGCAGGCGGAAAGCGCCAGGCCTGCCAGAAGAGAAAAGCTCCGCCGCATCTTACTGGACGTCCACGAAGGTCGGGATGACGACGGTCGTGACCTCACCGGTCTCATCGTTGGTGATGAGCAACGTCACATCCTCCAGCCCGCGGGTGAACTCCACCGTCTGCCCGCCAAAGGTAATGACGCCGTGCTGCTGCGGATTGTCGCCGAAAATCGCGTCGACGATCTGCCCCGACAACGCCGACAGCAGTCGCGACTGAAGCTGGCGCGCGAAAATATCGGCTTCGCTATTGCTGTCGTTGGCCAGCGACTTCGGATCCTTGAAATCATTCTGCGCGTTGGCGATGCCGAGCAGGTGCGACGAATTGAACGGATTGCCGCCGAACGACGGGTTGATCGGCGTATAGGTCAAATCCTGCGCCGATGCGCTTCCCGACCCGGCCACCAGCGCCGCTGCCCCCAGGCCGATCGAAAAGGCGGTATGCCGAGCGCGGCGCCAGTTCGCGCCGAGCCCTCCAGTGATCGAGCCGATCATGAAACCCCCAAATGTTACCCGGAACAAACCGAGTCGTTTTGTTAACAACCAATTAACGAGTCGGACGCCGAGAAAGCGTCTCCCAATTTGGGTACATCGGCAACTATTTCCCTGTTTTCTGAATCATGTAACGAAACGGGACAGTAACCATTTCGACGTGCAACAAAAGCATGAGCGCCGCCGTCTATCGTACCTCCAAAGATTATTTAATGTGGATTTAGTTATGCAGAAGGTCCGATCTGGAGGCGACTCTGGACGACTCTGCGGCCGACGACGAAGCGCGGCCGTGACTCTGCGAACCGCCGATCAGACGAGCCGGTACGGCGCGAGCCTACCCAGTAATTCCTCGCGCGATGTTACGCCGATTTTCGAATAGAGGTGCTTGACGTGGGTCCGCACCGTGCCGACCGACAGATGGAGCGTCTCGGCGATGATCGTCACGGTTTTGCCGGCAAGCATCTCGAGGACGACGCGATGTTCCGCCTGCGTCAGCCCGAACACCGCCCGCAGATCGCGATAGTCGCAGACGAACCCCTCGCGATCGCGCCCGAGCTCCAGGCATGCGAGGCGCTCGCCCTCGTGCGGCATCCCCCAGCCGCGCAACAGCAGCACATCGCGGCGCCCCTCGTCCGACAGGGCGAGCGTCCGGACGTCGCCGTCGAGCTCACCGACGAAATCGGACACCGCCTTGTGGATCGCGCCGTTCTTGCACACGAGCTCGCCCGCGCGAACGTACACCAGCGACTGCGCGTCGAGGCATTCGAGCGCGAGGCGATTGGACCAGCGGACCTGCAGCGCCGCCGAAACGATGATTCTCGGGCGCACGTCGAGCGACAGCCAGCCAAGCGCGACATGCGCCAGGCCGTCCGCCCCGAATCCGTCCGCCGATTGTTCCCCCAGCATTCGCTCCCCCGGCTTCGTGCCAGTGAGCAACCCCATCCCGCTCATGACGCGATCGCACATTCGAATCAAGTGTGCCGCCCTTGTTTTCGAAACCTGCTGGAGAAGCGGGTCCTTGTATTGGAAGAATTCGACTCCGGCTCGGCATTTCGGCGGTCTGGCGCCGGCCGCGGCGCGCGCCACTTCACCGCAGGTTCAGCCCTCTCGGCCCAGCGTTCGGCCAATGACGTTGAACCGGTCGCCGATGTGGTCGATAGAACGGGCATGAAGCGCTTCCTCGCCGCCTTCGCGCTCGCGCTGCTGCTCGCCGCCCGCCCCGCCGCCGCGCAGGAGCTGCTGCGCGACGCGGAGACCGAGGCGATGTTCGCAAGGATGGCCGAGCCGCTGATCCGCGCCGCCGGCCTGTCGCCCGCTACCGTCAAGATCCGGCTGATCCACGACGACAGCATCAACGCCTTCGTGATCGGCGGCCAGACGGTGTACGTGCATTCGGGGCTGATCCAGGCCGCCGACAACGTCAACCAGGTGCAGGGCGTGGTCGCGCACGAGCTCGGCCACATCGCCGACGGGCACGTCGTGACATTCGATCGCGGCACCAAGCCGGCGATGGGCATCTCGGTGCTGAGCATGGTGCTCGGGATCGCCGCGATGGCCGCCGGCGCGGGCGAGGCGGGCGCGGGTATCCTGGCGGCGGGGCAGACCGCGGCGATGGGCAAGTTCCTCGCCTTCACCCGCGTCCAGGAAGCGACCGCGGACGCGACCGGCGCCAAGTTCCTCGAAACCGCAGGGATCAGCGGCAAGGGCATGCTCGACTTCTTCGAGAAGCTCGAAAACCAGGAATTCCGCTACGGCTATACCGACATCGATCCGTTCGCGCAGAGCCATCCGCTGAGCGGCCAGCGTGTCGCGACGCTCACGCACACGCTCCAGACTTCGCCGGCGTGGGACGCGAAGACCGACCCCGCGCTCGAAGAGCAGTTCGAGCGCGTCAAGGCCAAGCTCGAAGGCTATGTCGCCGATCCGAAGCAGACGCTGATCGAATATCCGGAGAGCGATCACAGCCTCTACGCGCACTATGCGCGCGCCTACGCCTATCACAAGGGCGGCTATCCCGATAAGGCGAACGAGGAGGTCGCCGCGCTCATCAAGGCCGATCCGGACGATCCCTATTTCCTCGAGCTGAAGGGGCAGATCCTGCTCGAAGGCGGGCATCCCGACGAGGCGCTGGCGCCGCTGCGGGAGGCGACCGCCAAGACCAACTACCAGCCGCTGATCGCCACCACCTTCGGCCATGCGCTGATCGCGACCGAGGAAGAGGCCCATTATCCCGAGGCGATCAAGGTGCTGCGCCAGGCGGTTGCGCGCGACGACGAGAATCCGTTCGCCTGGTACGAGCTCGGCACCGTGTACGAACGCACCGGCGACTATGCGCGCGCGTCGCTTGCGACCGCCGAGCGCTCGGTGATGAACGGGGAGACCGCGCTCGCGGTGCAGAGCGCGCGCACCGCGATGGCGGGGCTCGAGCCCAATTCGATCGACTGGATCCACGCGCAGGACATCGCGCTCACCGCGCAGAACGAGCTCGACGAAGAGCGCGACGACTGATGATCGAACGCCTCTCCCGAAGCCCGCTTGCGCTGGCGGGGCTGTTCGCGCTCGCCGCGCTGGTGGGCGCGGGCGTGCTGTTCGCCTTCCAGGCGCTCGTCCCCGGCGTGCCGGGCGGCAGCCGCGCCGAGATCGAGACGGTGGTGCATGATTACGTGCTCGATCACCCCGAGCTCATCCCCGAGGCGATCCAGCGCCTCCAGGACCGCGAAACCGCCAAGGTGATCGCGGCCAACAGGGACGCGATCTTCACGCCGGTCGGCAGCGCCTGGGCTGGCAATCCCGACGCGGACCTCACCATCGTCGAATATTTCGATTACAATTGCGGCTTCTGCCGCGCGAGCCTGCCGACGATCGACGCGCTGCTGAAGAGCGATCCCAACCTCAAAATCGTCTTCCGCGAGCTTCCCGTGCTGAGCGAGCAAAGCGCAGCGGCGGCAAAGCTCAGCCTGGCCGCAGCCAGGGCGGGCAAGTTCGCGGCATTCCACGATGCGCTCTATGCGGGCGGGCCGGTCACCCAGGCGACGATGGCGGCGGCGGCGCGCAAAGCGGGACTTGACCCGGAGCAACTGCGGCAGAAAGCCGAGGCGCCGGGGATCGAGGACTCGATCCGCACCAACATCGCGCTCGCAGGAAGGCTCGGCGTCAGCGGCACGCCGGCCTGGGTGATCGGCAACCGCGTCGTCTCGGGCGCGATGACGCTCGACCAGATGCAGCGCGCGATCGCGGCCGTGCGCGCACAAAGCTGATTGAAAGCCCCGCCGGCCGACCTACGTTACGTGCGGTCCAAAAGGGGGGCATATGGATCCGATCCTGTCGGTCGCGGGCGTCGGCAAGACCTACGACAGCGGCGTTCGCGCGCTCGAGCCGGTCGACCTTGCGATCAACCGCGGCGAAATCTTCGCCCTGCTCGGCCCCAACGGCGCGGGCAAGACGACGCTCATCAGCATCATCTGCGGGATCGTGACGCCCAGCTCGGGCACGATCACCGTCGATGGGCACGACGCGATCCACGACTATCGCGCCGCGCGCCGTCGCATCGGGCTGGTGCCGCAGGAGGTTGCGGTCGATGCCTTCGTCTCGGTGCGTGCGAGCGTGCGCTTCAGCCGCCGCCTGTTCGGCAAGGCGCCCGACGAGGCGTATCTGGAACAGCTCCTCAAGGACCTGTCGCTCTGGGACAAGCGCGACAGCCGGATCATGGAACTTTCGGGCGGCATGAAGCGGCGCGTGCTGATCGCCAAGGCGCTTGCCCACGAGCCCGAAATCCTGTTCCTCGACGAGCCCACCGCCGGCGTCGATGTCGAGCTTCGCCGCGACATGTGGAAGCTCGTCCACAAGCTGCGCGCCAAGGGCACGACGATCATCCTCACCACGCATTACATCGAAGAGGCCGAGGAGATGGCGGACCGCGTCGGCGTCATCTCCAAGGGCCGGATCATCCTGGTCGACGAGAAGGCGGCGTTGATGACCAAGCTCGGCAAGCGCGAGATGACGATCGTGCTCCAGGAGCCGATGGACGTGCTGCCGCCGGAATTGGGCGAATGGGATCTTGCGCTCGCCGACGAGGGAAAGCGCCTGATCTACGTCTTCGACGCGCAGGCCGAGCACACCGGCATCCCCTCGCTGCTGCGCAAGCTCAACGAATTGGGTATCGGCTTCAAGGACCTCGAAACCTCGAAGAGTTCGCTCGAGGACATTTTCGTCGATCTCGTCCACGAGCGGCAGGAGCAGGCGGCATGACCGCCGGCCCCGCGATCAACTGGCATGGCATCTGGGCGATCTATCGCTTCGAAATGGCGCGTGCGCTGAGGACGCTGTGGCAATCGGTGGCGACACCGGTCATCACCACGAGCCTCTATTTCGTCGTGTTCGGCGGCGCGATCGGCAGCCGGATGCAGAATGTCGGCGGGGTCGATTACGGCAGCTTCATCGTGCCCGGTCTCGTCATGCTCTCGCTGCTCACGCAGAGCATCTCGAACGCGTCGATCGGCATCTACTTCCCCAAGTTCATCGGCACCGTCTATGAATTGCTCTCGGCACCCATCTCGCCGATCGAGATGGTGGTCGGCTTCGTCGGCGCGGCGGCGACCAAATCGGTCGTGCTCGGGCTCATCATTCTCGCGACCGCGACCCTGTTCGTGCCGCTCCACATCGCGCATCCCGGCGCGATGATCGCCTTCCTGCTCCTCACCGCGATTGCATTCAGCCTCTTCGGCTTCATCATCGGAATCTGGGCCAACGGCTTCGAGCAACTGAGCCTGGTGCCTGCCTTGCTCGTGACCCCGCTCACCTTCCTGGGCGGCGCCTTCTACTCGATCGACATGCTGCCCCAGCCGTGGCGAACGGTGAGCCTGTTCAACCCGGTCGTCTATCTCGTCAGCGGGTTTCGCTGGAGCTTCTTCGACAAGGGGGACGTCAGCATCGGCGTGAGCCTGGCTGCGATCGCAGGATTCCTGGCGCTGTGCCTCGCGCTGATCGCGGTGATCTTCAAGACCGGGTGGCGGCTCAAGAACTGAGCCGCCGGGTCACCGCTCGAGCGGTTCGGCCTTCTCCCCGCCCGGCGCCTGGAAGGGCGGCATCCGCCCGGCGACGCGCGCGCGATCGACGAACTGGTGCTTGAGCGCGGCTGCGACGTGGAGAACGACCAGCGCGATCGTGATCCACACCAGCAGCATGTGGATGCCGCCCAGCGGCTCGCCGGCCGATTCGGGGAGACCCGGAATGAAGGGCAACGGAATACCGCCGGCCAGCTTCGTGAATCCGCTGCTCCCCGACGAGATCGTCGCGAGACCCGTCAGCGGCAGCGCGATCAGCAGGACATAGAAAGCGCGGTGGTTCCACACCGCGACGATCCGCTCCCAACGCGGCAGCGCCTCGGGGAAGGGCGGCGGCTTGTGCGCGAGACGCCAGCCAAGACGGATCAGGCTGAGGATCAGGATCGTCGCACCCACGGTCTTGTGCCAGGTGAACAGCTCGCCCTTTGCGGGCCCGCGCGGCATGTCGTGGAAGGTGAAGCCCAGATAGAGCTGGGTCAGCACCAGCAGGACGGTGATCCAGTGAAGCGCGATGGCGCCGTTGGTATAGCGCAGCAACTGCGCGTGCTGATCGGTCGCGTGCGGAACGGTGGTCATGGCCCCCTCCCCTATATCGATCCCGGGCCGAGCATGCGCGCGCGCTCGCCCCGACGCAAGGGGTTCACGCACGGCGCAGCATGCCGCCGAGCGCCGGCCGCAGCAGCAGGCCGTTGAGATCGATCAGCGCGTGGACCAGCATCGCGAGCCACAACGCACCGCTCGCCAGATAGACGAAAGCGAGCAGCGCGCCGACCACGCTCGTCGCCACCATGCCGGCCCAACGCTGGTATCGATGCGCCAGCCCGAACAGCAGCGTCCCCGCCGCGAACCCGAGCAATGCGCTTCCGGTCGCCAACGCGACGGCGAGCGGCACGAGCAGGCGGAAATACAGCTCCTCGGTGATCCCCGCCGTCAGCGCGGAGGCGGCGGCATACGGCGCCTCGCGTTGTTCGCGCGGGAGCAGGCGCGAGAAATCGCCGAGCATCGCGGGCGGCTTGCCGCGCCGCCGCCGCCAGACGGTCCACCCGCCGCCGAGCAGCGCGCCCAGCACGAGCCCTGCGCCCATATCGACCGCAAGCTGCCCCAACGGCAGCGGATAGCCCGCGGCGGCGGCGAGCGAGCCGAATTCGGGCGGTAGCACCGCCAAGGCATCGAGCTGGCCGAGCAGCGCAAGGCCGACGAGCGCCGACCCTGCGAACAGCACGACCGCCTTGGCGATCCAGCGCCGATAGCGCGTCCGGCGCCAGCCTGGCGGACGCAGCGCGCTCAGCTCCGAAAGCCGGCCGAAATCGCCTTTGAAGAAGTAGATATACGCGCCGAGCGCGAGCGCGAGGACGGCGAGCGCCATGCGGCGCTCAGGCGGTCGGCTCGGCGAAGCGCACCGCGCCGCTCAACAGCGGCCGAATCACCAGCCCGACCAGATCGATGACGATATGGAGCAGCACCGCCAGCCAAAGGCTGCCGCTCGCCAGATACACCGCGGTGAGCAACAGCCCGACCAGCGTCGTGGCAAGCACGCCGACGATGCCCTGATAGAGATGCGCCAGCCCGAACACGATCGCCGCCAGCGCGAAGGCGAGCCACGCATTGCCGGTCACGAGCACGAGCACCAGCGGCAGCGCCAGCCGGAAGAACAGCTCTTCGGTAATGCCGGCATTGACCGAGAGCACGGCCGCATGAACGAGTTCGGCGGGGTTGCGCGGCAGCAGGGCCTCGAAATCGCCGAGCGCCTTGGGCGGGGCACGGCGTTTGCGGCGCAGTCCGAGCGCCATGCCGCCGACCAGCACCGCCGCGATGCCGATCGCCATCCCGCCGACCAGCGCACCAACATCGTGCCCTGTCGGCTCGCCGATCGCCAGCGCCCCCGCGACGGTTGCGAATTCCGCCGGCATCCGCGCGAGATCGTCGAAGCGGCCGAGCAGCACCAGCGTGAGCACCGTATAGCCGACGAACAGCACGAAGGTGATTGCGATCCACGCGCGGAACTGGCGCTGGCGCGCGCGCGTGTCGGTGAGCGCCTTGAAACGCCGATAGACTTCGAGGTCACGCTTGAGGAACAGCGCCAGCCCTGCGAGCGCAACGACGAGCAGGATCGCGGCAAGCGCGGTCACGCGCGATGCTCGCCCTTCACCCAGCGCACCGTGCCCGAGCTCGCACGCATCACCACGCTCTCGGTGGTCATCCGCCCGCGCATCCGCTTGACGCCCTGGAGCAGCGAGCCGTCGGTGACGCCGGTCGCGGCGAAAATGCAGTCGCCCTTGGCGAGATCGTCGAGCGTATAGACCGTGTCGAGATCCTCGATTCCCCATTTGCGCGCGCGGGTGCGTTCGTCGTCGTTGCGGAACACCAGCCGTCCCTGGAATTGCCCGCCGACGCAGCGCAATGCCGCCGCCGCCAGCACGCCCTCGGGCGCGCCGCCCTGCCCCATATAGATGTCGATCGTCGTATCGGGATCGGTGGTCGCGATCACGCCCGCGACGTCGCCGTCGGGGATCAGCATGATGCCGCAGCCGATCGCGCGCAGTTCGGCGATCAGCGCCTCGTGCCGCGGCCGATCGAGCACGCACGCGATGATCTCGGCGGGCTTGACGCCCTTGGCCTCCGCGAGCGCCTCCACATTCTCGGTCGCGCTCCGCGTCAGGTCGATCGTGCCCTCGGGATAGCCCGGCCCGATCGCGATCTTCTGCATATAGACATCGGGCGCGTTGAGCAGGCACCCTTTCTCGGCGATCGCCAGCACTGCGAGCGCGTTGGGCCCCGCCTTGGCGGTGATCGTCGTGCCTTCGAGCGGATCGAGCGCGATATCGATCGCGGGGCTCTCGCTGTCGCCGCGCCCCACCTTCTCGCCGATGAAGAGCATCGGCGCCTCGTCGCGCTCGCCCTCGCCGATCACGACGGTGCCGTGCATGTCGAGCGCGTTCAACGCCTCGCGCATCGCCTCGACCGCGGCGGCATCCGCCGCCTTCTCGTCGCCCCGGCCAACGAGAGCCGAGGCGGCGATCGCCGCGGCTTCGGTCACGCGCACCATCTCGAGCACGAGCACCCGATCGAGAACATGGCTTGCTGTCGTCATCTGCCGGACTTTCCTCTCATCGCTGCGCGACGGCGATAGGCATCGCCGGCGATGATGTCGAGGCGGGCCGGCGATCGGCGATGCCGATGTGCGCGGAGAAAATAACTCCGTAGCGGATCGAAATCTTTCCCACAGTCAGGACTTTGGTAACCCCGAATTCCTATGGCAGCGGCGGGTCGCACGGAGGGGGGAAGACGTGACGTCCGCATCGCAACCTGCCGGGGCGCGCCCGCGCGACCCGCTCGTCCGCCTGTTCGACTGGCTGACGGCGCTGCCCACGGAAGAGGCAGCCTGCTACCGCACCGACATCATGGGCATGGTGACGCTGCGCCCGTTTTCGCTGCTCGTATCGAGCGCGGGCGTGCTGACGATGAGCCTGCTCGCGATGCTGCTCTCGCACCAATTCTGGGCGGCGGTCTGGTTCGCGGCGGATGTGGTGCTGCTCGCCTGGCGCTTCGTGGTCGCGTGGCGCTACCAGGCGCGCGGCGGCGCAATTCCGGAGGCGGTCGCACGGCGAATGCTCTGCCTCGCTTTCTTCATCTTCATCCTGTTCAGCGCGGGCTGCACCGCAACGCTGCTGACCGCGATCCGGCCGCTGCCGATGATCGCCACCGTCTCGATGATGGGCCTTGTCGCGGGTCTCGCGACGCGCTGGGCGGCGCTGCCGCGGCTCGCAATCCCTGCGATCACGCTCTATTCCGTCCCCTTCTGCATCGCCGGGCTCTACTCCGACGGCGGCAACTTCACCGCGGGCGCAGTGCAGTTCCTGCTCGTCACCGCGGGGACCGCCGCACTGACGCTCCAGAATCACCGCATCCTCGTCGCGATGTTCCGCGCCGAGCGCAAGGCCCGGGCACTCGCCGAGACCGACGTGCTGACGGGGCTTCCCAATCGCGCCGGGCTGCTTTCGCGTCTGCATCGGCGGCATGCCGACCAGCCGCTTTCGGGCGAGGCGACGATCGCGCTGCTCTTCGTCGATCTCGATCGTTTCAAGGCGGTCAACGACGCGCATGGCCACAGCGCGGGCGACGCCACGCTGATCGCGCTCGGCCGGCGTATCGCGGAGGTCGCCGCACCGCATTTCACCTGCCGTCTGGGCGGCGATGAATTCGTGGTGATGGTCGAAGGCGGCGAGGTCGCGCTCGCGGCATCGATGGCCCGCCGGGTCGCCGCCGCGCTCGCCCAGCCGCTTTTCGGCATCGCGCCGCAACCGATCGTCGCCGGCGGCAGCGTCGGCATCGCGTTCGGCACCCCCGGCCGCTTCGACAGCGAACAGCTCCTCGCCGAAGCCGACGCCGCGCTTTATGTGGCCAAGCGCTCGGGCGCCGGCAGCGAAGTTGCGGTCGCGCCCTCGCGCTATGCCTCGGCGGCGTAGGGTTCAGCGATCGGGTCGATCGCCCCGCGCCTCGCCGCTGCCCGGCAGCGGCCCGCCGCCCGCATCGTCGAGGTCGTAATCCTCGCCGGCCTTCCCGCCGCCCGCGCCGACGCCGGCGCCCTCCACCTTGCCGTCGCGCGGCACGCTGCGCGCCCGATCGCGATCGCGCCATTCGGCCTGTTCGGCCCCATCATATTCCTGGCCCGAATAGCCCTCACCGCTCCCGACATCGCCGAGCGGCGGCTCCGGCTTTTCATAGGGCGGCTTCTTGCCGGCCTCGGGTGGAATGTCTTTGCCAGAATTCTTGTCCATCGCGTCCTCCTCGCGAGAGAACGGACGCGCGATGCCGGCGTTCCGGCGCGCGTTACGCTGCCTCGCTGAACTGCAAGCTCGCCAGCCGCGCGTACAGACCGTTTTCGCGCGTGAGGCTCGCGTGCGTGCCGGTCTCGACGATGCGGCCGCCGTCCATCACGATGATCCGGCCTGCCGCACGAACCGTAGCGAGGCGATGCGCGATGACGAGCGTGGTGCGGTCGCGCATCAGCCGCTCGAGCGCTTCCTGCACCAGCCGCTCGCTTTCGGCGTCGAGCGCCGAGGTCGCCTCGTCGAGGAGCAGGATCGGCGCGTCGCGCAGCAGCGCGCGGGCGATCGCGATCCGCTGGCGCTGTCCGCCCGACAGCCGCGCCCCGCCCTCGCCAAGGAAGGTGTCGAGGCCTTCGGGCAAAGCGCGCAGGAAATCGGCGGCATGGGCAGCCTCCGCGGCGTGCCAGATCGCAGCGTCGTCCGCGTCCCAGCGCCCGTAGCGCAGATTGTCGCGCGCCGAGGCGCCGAAAAGGAGCGTGTCCTGCGGCACCATCGCGATCCGGTCGCGGACCGCCGCCGGATCGGCTTGCGGAAGCGCGACGCCGTCGATCCGCACCGCACCGGCCTGCGGATCGTAGAAACGCTCGAGCAATTGGAAGAGCGTCGACTTGCCCGCGCCCGACGGACCGACGACCGCCACCGTCTCGCCCGGCGTCACCTCGAGCGAAAAGTCGTGCAGTGCCGCAATGTCGGGCCGGGTCGGGTAACGGAAGGTGACCGACTCGAAGACGATGCCGCCGCGCGCGGGTGCCGGTAGCGGCACGGGATGCGCGGGGGCGGCGATTTCGGGCGTCTCCGCCAGCAATTCGCGCAGCCGCCCCGCCGCCCCCGACGCGCGCAGCAGCTCGCCATAGACCTCGGTCAAGGCCTGGAACGCGCCCGCGACGATGCCTGCGGTGAATACGAATGCCGCGAGCGAGCCACCCGACAGCCGCCCGCTCGCGACGTCGTGGACGGCATCCCACATGATGAGCGTCATCGCGCCGAACAGCAGCCCGATCACCAGCGCGGTGAGCAGCGCGCGCATTCCGAAGCGGCGTTTGGCGGCGGCGAAGCCGTGGCGCACCGCGGTCTCGAACCGGTCGCCCTCGCGGGTCTCCTGACCGAACGCCTGGACGATCTTCATCGCGCCCAGGGTCTCGGTCGCGATCGCGCCGATATCGGCGATCCGATCCTGGCTGGTGCGCGAATAGGTGCGCACGCGCTTGCCCAGCAGCATCAGCGGCAGGATGACGAGCGGGATGCCGAGGATCAGCCAGAGCGCGAGCTTGGGCGAGAGCGCGAACAGGTAGATCAGCCCGCCGACGCCGACGAGCAGGTTGCGCAAGGCGACCGAGAGCGTGGTTCCGACGACGATCTCGACCACCGCGGTATCGGCGGTGAGACGCGAGGCGATCTCCGACGGGCGGTTCTCCTCGAACCAGCGCGGGGCTAGGCGCAGGAGATTGCGCTGCACCGCGATCCGCACGTCGGCCACGGTGCGCTCGCCGAGCCACGAAACGAAATAGAAGCGCGCGGCCGAGGCGAGCGCAAGCGCGATCACGACGCCGAGCAGGCCCTGAAAATAGGGCGCGATGCTCGCCGGGTCGGCGCCCGCGGCAAAGCCGTTGTCGATCACCTTCTGGAAGGTGCGCGGGATCCACAAGGTCGCCGCCGCCGCGACGACGAGCGCAATTAGCGCCGCGACAATCTGAACCGGATAATGCGAGGCATAGCCCCAGACCATCAGCAGGTTGCTGAGCTTGCGCCGCGGCTGCGGCGGCTGCGCGGGAGCGGATTCTGCCATCGGCCAACCGCCTAGCAGCGCCGCCGCCCGGCCTCAATGGCAGCAACCGACCATCGTGTTGCCAGCACCTCTTGGCGCCCTTATGCGTTCACCTCCAAGAAACCGGTTTCGGTATAAGGAATTGCGATGCTCTACGGCGCCTACGAACTCCAGCGGTCGATGCTGGCCGGGGCCAGCGCGATCGCCGATTTCGGCGCCGGCCTGCTCAACAATCCCGCCAATCCCTTCGCCTATTTCGGCGGCGGGCCGGTGCTCGGCTCGGCGCTTGAGGTATTTGCGCACGCCGCTGCGCCGCGGGGCAAGCCCGCCTTCGCGATCACCTCGACCGAGATCGACGGCACGCCCGTCAGGGTCGAGGAGGAGATCGTGTGCCGCAAGCCCTTCGGCCAGCTCAAGCATTTCGTGCGAGCAGGCGTCGAGGGCGGGCCGAAGCTGCTGATTGTCGCGCCGATGTCGGGCCATTATGCGACGCTGTTGCGCGGCACGGTCGAGCGGATGCTGCCGAGCGCCGACGTGTTCATCACCGACTGGCGCGACGCCAAGCTGGTGCCGCTTTCGGACGGCGGCTTCGATCTCGACGATTATATCGATTACATCATCGCCTTCCTCGAACATATCGGCCCGGGAACGCACATGCTCGCGGTGTGTCAGCCCTCGGTGCCGTGCCTCGCCGCGACCGCGCTGATGAGCGCCGACAAGAATCCCTGCCGCCCCGCCACGCTGACGATGATGGGCGGCCCGATCGACACGCGCGAGGCGCCGACCGCGGTCAACACGCTCGCGACCCAGCGCCCCCACGCCTGGTTCGAGCAGAACGCGATCGCGACCGTGCCGATGACCTATCCCGGCGCGGGGCGGCCGGTCTATCCGGGGTTCCTCCAGCTCGCGGGATTCATGTCGATGAACCTCGGCAGCCACCTCATTTCGCACTGGGAGATGTTCAAGCACCTCGTCGAAGGCGACGAGGAGAGCGCCGAGGCGACCAAGGCGTTTTACGACGAATATCGCTCGGTGTGCGACATGACCGCCGAATTCTATCTCCAGACGGTCGAGCTCGTGTTCCAGGAGCATGCGCTTCCCAGAGGCGAAATGACCCATCGCGGCCGCCCGGTCGATCTGGCCGCGATCACCGACGTGCCGATCCTCGCGATCGAGGGCGAGCGCGACGACATTTCAGGGATCGGCCAGACCAGGGCGGCGCTGACGCTGACGCCCAATCTGCCCCACGCGATGAAGCGCTATCACCTCGCCAAGGGCGCGGGGCATTACGGAATCTTCAACGGCTCCAAATGGCGCACGAAGATTGCGCCGATCGTCGAGGAATGGATCGCGCGATTCGACGGTGAAAAGCGTGAGAAGGTGAAGAAGGCGGCCTAGATCAATCCTCCCCTGTAAGGGGAGGGGGACCGTGCGAAGCACGGTGGAGGGGTGTCCTCCTCTCAATAGCGCGACGCCCTGCGGGCTGCCACCTCCCCTTACAGGGGAGCATTGGTTTGCCTCCGCCTAATCATACGCGAAGTCGAACGCGCTCCACACCAGCCACGCCGCGAATATCCAGAGCGCGATCACGATCAGCACGCCGCCCCAATGGACCGGCCGGCGCGACGCCGCCTCCGCCGCGGCGCGGTGCTCGGCCATCACCTCGGGCGTCACCAGCCGCTCGAACAGCCACACGCCCGCGGGGATGAGCACGGCATCGTCGAGCAGGCCGAGCACGGGAATGAAATCGGGCACGAGGTCGATCGGCGAGAGCGCGTAGGCCGCGATCAGCACCCCCACGATCCGCGCCGCCCACGGCGTGCGCGGATCGCGCACCGCGAGCCACACCGCATGCGCCTCGACCCGCACGCGGTGCGCGAGCGAGGGACCGCGCGGGCGACGCCAGCGGCGCATCTCAGCCGAACGCGACCGCAGCGCCCACCGCGACCGCAAGCGCCGCGATCACTCCGCCCGCGAACCTCCGCCGCGACCGGTTGTACGCATCGAGGCTCGCGGCATCGATATAATAAGCGCCGCGGCCGTTCTGGCGGATCACCTCGCGCTCGCGCAGCCGCTCGAACAGGCGGCGGTCGATGCGGCGCTTGGGCTCGTAGCCGATCGCCGTCTCGGGCGTGACCGCGTTTTGCGACAGGAAATGCGAGATGATCTTGCGCCGACGACGCGCGATGACGGCAGGTGCTCCCATGGCCTTCCTCCTCCGGACGCGAGCTTAGCGCTTTCTGCCCTGATGGCGAATATTCGCCGGTCGCCCACGGCGCTTGAGCACGCGCTTGGGCGGGGCGCGCTCGGACCGCCCGTCGTCGGGCTGCTCGACCAGCTCGAAGCGGAGCGCGCCCGAGACCGGGTTTGCCTCGGCCAGCCGCAGGGGGAGGCGCTGGCCCGACGCGTAGGTCGTACCGGTCTCCTCGCCGACGAGCTGCTGTGCGGCCTCGTCGTAGCGGAAATATTCGCGCCCCAGGTCGCGCGCGGGCATCAGGCCATCGCCGCCGATCCCTTCGACCGTCGCGAAGAAGCCGAAATTGAGCACGCCGGTGATCCGCGCCTGCACGATCTCGCCGACACGCTCCGAAAGATACGCGGCGACGTAGCGATCGACGGTGTCGCGCTCGGCCTCCATCGCGCGGCGTTCGAGCATCGAGATGAGCTCGCCGGTGCGCTCCATCTGCGCCGCCTCGTCGTCGGTGAGCCCGCCCGGCCCGAGCCCGTAGGCAGCGACCAGCGAACGATGGACGACGAGGTCCGCATAGCGGCGGATCGGCGAGGTGAAATGCGCGTAGCTGCCGAGCGCGAGCCCGAAATGACCGGCATTGGCGGGCGCATAATAGGCCTGGGTCTGACTGCGCAGCACCTGCTCCATCACCTGCGGCTTGAAATCCGTCTCGCCGACGCGTTCGAGGATACGGTTGAAGGTCGCGGGTTTCACCACCTGCCCCAGCGCGAATTGCACATCGAACGTCTCCAGATAGTCCTTGAGCGCGACCAATTTCTCGCGGCTCGGCGGCTCGTGGACGCGGTACATGACGGGCGCCTTCTTCGCCTCCAGCGCCTTCGCCGCGGCGACGTTGGCGGCGATCATGTAGTCCTCGATCAGCTTGTGCGCATCGAGCCGCTCGCGCGGAGCGACCGAGAGGATGCGGCCCTTCTCGTCGAGCACGATCCGCCGCTCGGGCAGGTCGAGCTCGAGCGGCTCGCGCTTCTGCCGCGCAGCGTAGAGCGCGCGCCAGCACGCCCAGAGGGGGAGGATGTCCCTCATCTCCCCCTCCCGCTTGCGGGAGGGGGTTGGGGGGTGGGCGCCCGGCCCACCACGGGCGGTGTCGTTGGAGGAGAGCGCGAGCCCACCCCCGACCCCTCCCGCTCGCGGGAGGGGAGAATCTATGATCGCCTGCGCATCCTCATAGGCGATGTTGGCGGCAATCCGCACGGTTGCGCGAGTAAACCGCCAGCTCTTGAGCGCGCCCGCTTTGGTGACCTGGAGATGGCAGACGAGCGCGGCACGGTCCTCGCCCTCCTTGAGCGAGCACACGTCGGCCGACAGCAGCTCCGGCAGCATCGGCACCACCCGATCGGGGAAATAGACGCTGTTGCCGCGCTTCCTCGCCTCGCCGTCGAGCGCCGAGCCGGGGCGGACGTAAAAGCTCACGTCAGCGATCGCGACGATCGCCTTCCAGCCGCCCGGATTACCCGCATCGTCGTCCGCCTCCGCCCAGACGGCATCGTCATGATCGCGCGCGTCGGCGGGGTCGATCGCGACGATCGGGAGGTGCGTCAAATCCTCCCGCGGCGCCTCGTCGAGGCTGGTGCGCGACACACGTTCGGCCTCCTCGATCACGCGATCGGGGAACACGTCCGGAATGCCGAGCTTCTCGATCGCGATCAGCGAGAAGTTGCGCGCCTCGAACGGATCGCCCAGCCGTTCGACCACCTTGGCCGAGATGCGCGGACCTCGCCCCGTCTTCTCGGCCCTGACGAGATCGCCCGGCGCGGCGCCACCGGTGTCCGAGACGGAAAACTCGCGCCGCTCCTTCTTCTCGACGCCCTGGAGCCAGAAGCGGTCGCCCTCCTGCCGCAGTACGCCGAGCATCGTCTCCTCGGCGCGCTCGAGCTTCTTCATCGGGTGCGCGATCCAGCCCTTCCCCGCCTCTTCGGTGCGCGCGAGGATGCGGTCGCCGATGCCGAGCGCACCTTTCCTCGACCGCTCGCGCACCCGCACCTTGGGCGGCGGCGTTTCGGCATGCCAGCTTTCGGGCACGGCCCACACATTGCCGCCCTCGTCGACGTCGGCGACGCGCAGCACCGTCACCTTGGGCAGCCCGCCCATCTTGTGGAATGCGCGGCCGGGCGCCGAATCGATCAGCCCCTCGTCCGCCATGTCCTTGAGCAATGCCTTGAGCTGCACCTTGTCCGCCCCGTGCAGCCCGAACGCGCGCGCGATCTCGCGCTTGCCGGCGGGCGTATCCGACGTCGCGATGAAATCGAGGATCTGCTTGCGCGAGGGCAGGCCGGGCTTGGTCTTGGGACGGGGCATTGACGAGAGATAAGCGCTTACCGCATCTCCGTCACCCCAGCGTGGGAGGCGCAGTGACCTACGACCTGCTCATCATCGGCGGCGGCATCAACGGGTGCGCGATCGCGCGCGAGGCGGCGCTCAACGGGCTATCGGTGCTGCTGGTCGAGAAGGACGACCTCGCGAGCGCAACGTCGTCCAAATCGACCAAGCTGATCCACGGCGGCCTGCGTTATCTCGAAACTTACGAGTTCCGCCTCGTCCGCGAGGCGCTGGCCGAGCGCGAGCGGCTGCTCGCCGCCGCGCCGCACCTCATCCACCCGCTCACCTTCGTGCTGCCGCACGAGCACGCGGTGCGCCCCTGGTGGCTCGTGCGCGCCGGGCTGCTGCTCTACGACCTGCTCGCCGGCAAATCCTCGCTGGAGCGCTCGCGCGGGCTGTCCGCCAAGGATCGCGCCTTCACCGATCCGCTCAAGGCCGGCGACACGGGGTTCGTCTATTGGGATGCGGCGGTCGACGATTCGCGGCTGACGCTGCTTAACGCGATGGATGCCGCCGCGAACGGCGCCGAGATCGCGACCCGCACCGCGCTCGACCATGCACGCGCCGAGGGCGACGGCTGGCGCGCGACGCTCTCCGACGGGCGCGAGGTTTTCGCGCAGGCGGTCGTCAACGCCGCGGGGCCGTGGGTCCACGAGATGTTCGCCCGGCTCGGCCGCGACTCGACGAGCAACGTTCGCCTCGTCAAAGGCAGCCACATCGTCGTGCCCCGGCTCTACGAGGGCGATCACGCCTACATCCTCCAGCAGCCCGATCGGCGCATCGTCTTCGCGATTCCCTATGAGGGCGGCACCGAGATCGGCACCACCGATGTGCCGGTCGACCGGCCAGAGGACGCCGCCATCTCCGACGAGGAGATCGCCTATCTGTGCGAGGCGGTGAACCGGCATTTCGTGAAGCAGATCACGCCCGAAGACGTGACCGCGAGCTGGTCGGGCGTGCGCCCGCTCTACGACGACGGCGCGAGCGACGCCAAATCGGTGACCCGCGATTATGTGCTCGAGCTCGACGACGAGGCGCCGCCGCTGCTATCGGTGTTCGGCGGCAAGATCACCACCGCGCGCCAGCTCGCCGAGGATGCGCTCGACAAGCTCGGCCGAGCGCTGGGAATCGACACGCACCATGCGACGCGCGCGCGCATCTTCCCGGGCGGCGGGATCGAGGATTTCGATGCGTTCCTCACGCGAGTCCGTGCGACGTGGCCGTTTCTCGGCGGCGCGCGATCGGAGCGGATGGCGCGCGCCTATGGGACAATGCTTGGCGAGATGCTCCACGGCGTGGAGGACGAAGCCGCCCTGGGGCGCGACTTCGGCGCCGGACTCAGCGAGATCGAACTAGGCTGGATGCGCGATCACGAATGGGCCCGCTCGGCCGAGGACGCGCTGATGCGGCGCTCGAAGCTGGGGCTGCACCTCGACAAGCGCGAATGGGCTGCGGTGGAGGACCGGTTCGCACGAGCCTGACCACGCGCCTGCGGGGGCGGGAACCCGGTCCTGGCGAATCCGCCCGCCGGCCCGCGCGCGCGCATCAGCTCGGCGGCGGCGCCGTAAAGCCGCCGAGATCGCTGATCCCGAGCGCCTGCTCGATGCTCGCCACCTTCGCTTCGGCCATATCGAAACCGTCGCCCCCGAATTGCCGGTGCTCGATCTCCTCGAAGCGCTCGCCCAGTTCGCGGTATTGCGCCGCCGACATGCTGTTCTTGAACGCGGGGAAAACGACCGTGTCCTCGCGCGCCGCATGCGCCTCGTACATGCGGGCGAAGGCAAGCATCGCCCGGGCAAGCGGCTCCGCCTGCGCGACGCCGACGCGACCGCCGCGCGTCCGGTCGATGACGTAGGCGGTGATCGCGCGCCCGCGCTCATGCTGCGCCTTCAGCGTGTCGACGAGGCGCGCGGCCCTTCCGCCCGCCTTCGCCACCGCCGGAAAGATGTGCGCTTCCTCGAGCTGCTGCTCGTGGTAGCGTTCGCCGAAGGTCCGGAAGATCTCGGCCGCCGTGGCGAGCGCGCGCGCATCGACCGCGGCGGAATCGGCGATCAGCCGCGGCGCGGCTTCGCGATAGACGATCAGGATGCGGCGCAGCACGCCATGCTCGCGCATCAGATCCTCGTTCGCCGTCACGGCGCCTTCGCCGTCCTCGTTCTTTGCGGGGGCGGAGCACCCGGCGACGAAGGCAGGGGCGATCAGCGCCCCCGTCACGAGCGCAAGGGCGCAACGGCGGCCTTCGATACGATCAGGCACAGCTCGTCTCCCGCGGTGCTGTGCACAGCAACGCGCGAGGCCGGCGTTCAGGTCCCGGGACGGACCGACGTTCAGCGGGGCCTAATAGGCCCGCCCGATCAGCACGCGCTCGATCGCCGGATCGCCGGTGAACACGCAGGCGCCCTCCGCCGCGGCCGCGGCCGCGGGGGCGTTGCGGATGGTGAGCTTGAGCGCCTTCAATTTCTCCACCACCGCGTCGAGCGCAGCGCCGGTCGGCCTCGACCATTGCACCTCGACCCAGCCCGGATATTTGCCGCCCTTGGCGAAGAACGCCTCGACCGCTGCGAAATCGGCGACATCGCGCTCGATATTCGCCTCGAGCCGGGCCTGCGCCTCGTCGTGCAGCGCCGCCTGAATTTCCTCGAGCAGCCCGCCCGCGTCGCGCACGAAATCGTCGCGCCCCGTCACCGCGCTGTCGAGCTTGCCGTCCTCGCGATAGAGCCGGTCGCGGCGGATCACCGAGACGTTGCCGCCGGTGACGTCGCGCCCGCCCACCTCGACCACGATCGGCGCGCCCTTCTTGACCCAGCCCCAGCGCTTGGTCGCCGCGCGCGCGGGCTTCAGATCGAGCAGCACGCGCACCGGCTCGCCGAAGGCGGCGCCCCGCGCCAGCTCGGCCTGGAGCGCCCGGCAATACTCGACGATCGCCGCGTCCTCGTCGCTGTCGCGCAGCATCGGCACGATCACGATCTGCCACGGCGCGACGCGCGGCGGCACGCGCACGCCGTCGTCGTCGCCATGGACCATGATCATCGCGCCGATCATCCGGGTCGTCATCCCCCAACTGATCGTGTGCGCGTGGCCGAGTTCCCCCGCCTGGGTCTGGAAGCGGATGTTCTGCGCCTCGGCGAAATTGGTGCCGAGATAGTGGCTGGTGCCCGCCTGGAGCGCCTTGCCGTCCTGCATCATCGCCTCGATCGACAGCGTCGAGACCGCGCCGGGAAAGCGTTCGTGTTCGGGCTTCTCGCCCACCACGACGGGTATTCCGACACAGTCCTCGGCAAAGGCGCGGTAGAGATCGAGCGCCTTGGCAGCCTCGGCGCGCGCCTGGTCGGCGGTGGCATAGGCGGCATGCCCTTCCTGCCACAGGAACTCGGTGGTGCGCAGGAACATGCGCGTGCGCATTTCCCAGCGCACGATGTTGGCCCATTGGTTGATCTGCACCGGCAGGTCGCGCCACGACTGGATCCAGCGCGCGAAGGCGGCGCCGATCACCGTTTCAGAGGTCGGACGGACGACGAGCGGCTCTTCGAGCTTCGCTTCGGGATCGGGGATCAGCCCGCCCTTGCCGTTCGCGATCAGCCGGTGATGCGTGACGACCGCCATCTCCTTGGCGAACCCCTCGACATGCTCGGCCTCCTTCTCGAAGTAGGAGAGCGGGATGAAGAGCGGGAAATAGCAATTGTCGTAGCCGATCGCCTTGATACGATCGTCGAGCAGCCGCTGCATCCGTTCCCAGATGCCATAGCCCCACGGCCGCATCACCATGCAGCCGCGCACGCCCGATTCCTCGGCCATGTCGGCCTCGGCGATGGCGGCCTGATACCAGGCGGCGAAATCCTGTTCGCGGGTGACGGGGAGCGCGTGCTTGATCATGAGCGACCTTCGAAAATTGCGCGGGTCTGCTAGCCCGCGCGAACGAGCGCGTCCACCATCGTCATTCGTCGCGCTGCCGGCTAAGAGGCCGCATGCCCTCCCCCGCCCCCGATCGTGTGTTCGCCGGCCTCGGGCTGCGGCTCGCATCGGTCGCGTGCCTTGCCTCGATGCAGGCGCTGGTCAAGCTTGCCGAGGCGCGGGGCGCGCACCTCGCCGAGACGATGTTCTACCGCCAGCTTTGCGCGGTGCCGCTCGTGCTCGGGTGGATCGCGCTCGGGCCGGGGCTCGCGAGCATCCGCACGGCGCGGATCGGCGCGCATGTGACGCGCACCGCCGTCGGGCTCGTCGGCATGGTCTGCACCTTCGGCGCGGTGCTGCTGCTGCCGCTTGCCGAGGCCACCACGCTCCAGTTCACCGTGCCGATCTTCGCGACCGTGCTCGGCGCGCTCGTGCTCAAGGAGCCGACCGGCAGGCACCGCTGGGGCGCGGTGCTCCTGGGCTTCGCGGGCGTGCTGATCGTGACCCAGCCGGGGAGCGGCGCCTTCCCGCTCGGCGGCGCGGCGGTGGGGTTGGCGGCGGCGTTCATGGTCGCGGTGATCGCCATTCTGCTGCGTCGGCTCGGCCGCACCGAGCCGACAGCCACCACCGTCTTCTGGTTCTCGGTGCTGTCGCTCCCGCCGCTCGGGCTCGTCTATCTCACGGACATCCGCCCGCATGATGCGCTCACCTGGGCGATCCTGATGGGCACGGGGATCGCGGGCGGGCTCGGCCAGCTCGCGATCACGGCGTCGGTGCGGTTCGCGCCGGTCTCGACCGTGGTGCCGATGGACTATTCGAGCCTGATCTGGGGCACCGCCTATGGCTGGCTGCTGTTCGGCACGCTCCCCGGCGTGAGCACCTGGTTCGGCGCGCCCGTCATCATCGCGAGCGGACTCTATATCGTCTGGCGCGAGCACGTCCTCCAGCGGCGCGACACCGAACGCGCGATTGCCTGACCACCGATAACGGCATACCGTTCCGCGAACGGGCGGAGCGGAGTGATGGCGGAGAAGGCGCATGCGGATGTCGGCTTTCCGCCGCCCTTGGTATTTCTCGGCTTCGTGCTGCTCGGGCCGCTGATCGAGCGCTTCGTGCCCCTGCCGCGCCTTGCGTTGCCGTGGCTCGTCGGTGCGGCGGTGATGCTCGCGGGCGTCGCGCTGCTCGCCGCCGCGCAGCGTCTCTTCTTCCGGCGCGGCGAGAACCCGGCGCCGTGGACGCCGACCGGCGCGATCGTCGATGCCGGGCTCTACGCCCATACGCGCAACCCCATGTATCTCGCGATGACGATCATCGCGATCGGGCTGTCGCTGCTTCTCGAAAGCTGGCTGTCGCTCGCGCTGACGGCGGTCGCGGTGATCGTGATCCGGACCCAGGTGATCGCGCGCGAGGAACGCTATCTGCGCGCGACCTTCGGTGCGGCCTATTCCGATTATTGCCGCCGCGTTCGGCGCTGGCTCTGAGTGTACGCAGAAGGGGCATTTTCCCTGTGGCATGGGCGACGGCCGATCATTCGCCCCGCCGCCCCGCGACATCGCTGTTGCCGGTGGCGCGACGCGTGCGCGCGCGGGCGATCTCCCCCGCCCGACGGATGATCGCCTTCAGCTTCGGGAACGTCCGCGATTCCAGCACGCGGAAGCGTCGGTCCGAGGTGAAGAACCTGAATCCACCCTTCACCCGAACGGCAATTCCGACCACTTGGCGGTCGGCTTCGACGACGAAACGGTCTGACATCATGGCACCTGTCGATACGCGCCGCGCGCTTCGACCGCGGGAATACCCGTGATCGCCGCAGCGAGACGCTTGGTTGGTTACGGAATGGAACGGCGTCGGTCGGCGCCGATCCGCTGAGTGCCCCGAGCCGATCGCCTGCCGAGCGACAGGCCGGCTCAGGGCTCAGGTTCGTGCGGTGCCGCTACCCGTATGGGGCGCGAGCCCGCAGATTTCGGTCGGTGCAGCCATGATGAACAATATGGGCCGCTCGCTGCCGAAGTCAAACCGTGGGGCTCGGCAGCGCATCGGCCTGCGTGAACTCCGTCGATCGGGATGTGCGGCTCAGTCGCCGACGAAGCTGAACGCCGACACCCCCCGCTCGCGCTCGTTGAGCAGCAGTGCCCGGGCCGCGGGCGGGGCCGAGCGCTGCGGGCAATCGGGCCGGGTGCAGGCGCGGCAGCCCAAACCGATCGGAGTCGCTTCGCCGACGAGGTCGATCCCCCGGGCCGCCGCCAAGGGCGCGGCGAGGCTCGCCTCCACCCCGAGCCCGATCGAGAAATCCGCGTCGATCCCGCCGACGCGCCGCCCTTGCGGCACCACGGTGCGCGCGATCGTGAACCAGCGCTCGCCCGTTTCGAGCTCGACGAGTTGCACCGCCAGCCGCCCCGGCCGATCGAACGCATGGTGCAGCCGCCACAAGGGGCAGCGCCCCGGCGCCTCGACCAGCGGCGCCCCGCTCGCCCCCGCGTAGCGTTTGGAAACCTGCCCAGCACGATCGACGCGCATCATGAAGAAGGGAAGCCCGCGCGCGCCGACGCGGCTCAGCGTCGTCAGCCGGTGCGCGACCTGCTCGAACCCGGCGCCGAACCGCCGCTGGAGCAGTTCGAGGTCGTAGCCGCTTGCCTCGCACGCGCGAAGGAACCGCGCATAGGGCATCATCACCGCCGCGGCGAAGGTGCTCGTGAGATGGCGCCGGTAGAGCTTCTCCGCCGCAGCATTCGCGAACCCCGCGCCCTTGACGAGCGCCTCGATTTCGCCCCGCGCCTCGATCTGCCCGAGCTGATAGGCCGCCGCGAAGGTTCGCGCGGGCGAATCGAGCATCTCCGACAATTGGAGCTGCCGCGCATGCAGATCGAGCCGCCGCAACAGACCCGGCATCACCTCGGCGGGCAGGATGCGGATCGAAAGCTGGTGCTTCACCCGTAGCCGCTCGGCGACCGCGCCGTAGTGGTCGCCCGCGCCCAGCCGCAGCTCGTCGGCCAGCGCCTCGGCCGCCGTATCGAGATCGGCGAAATGGTTGCGCCAGCGCTCGATCTCGCGCCGCACCAGCTCGATCGCATCCGGCCCCTCGCCCGCCGGCACCGCCCCCTGCCCGATCCGGTCATACGCCCGCGCGAACGCCTCCGCCCCGCCGGGCGCACCCGCGAGCCACTCCTGCATCTCGCCGCGATCGATTTCGAGATCGGCGAACATCGGATCGGCGAGCCGCCGCCGCAGCGCATCGGCTCCGCCCCCCGGCTCGCCCGCCGCCAGCGCGCGCGGATCGAACGCGAACCTTTCCGCCAGCCGCAACAGCAATGTCGCGGAAATCGGTCGCTGGTTGCGCTCGACCAAGGTCAGATAGCTCGGCGAGATGTCGAGCATCTCCGCCATCGCCGCCTGCGTCAGCCCCGCCTGCCGCCGCAACCGCCGGATCGCATGCCCTGCAAGGAGCTTGGGGTCAGGCATCTTCAGTTGTGCTCCCGCGGAGGCGGGAGCCCAGCCGAACAAGGACCCTGGGTTCCCGCCTCCGCGGGAACACAGTCTTCATTGCAAATACGCGGGTGTTTTGACCGCACGTCTTCGCCCATGTCCTACGCCCCTCGTTTCTGCCACGTCCCACCCATGCGAAAGATCATGCCCACGCGCCCAAATCATTGTCAATTCATTACAGCATTACCACCACCTGCGCCCAAGCCGATGACACCCGCACGTTGAAATCAGGACAAAACACTCCTCCGCAATCGTCAACTTGGTCAAGTTAGCAGCGCCCGAACACCACTTTTGTAACGGAGCTGACACATGACCTTCGACGACCTCGTCCCCGCCCCGCCTGGCCGCTTCGCCGGCATTGCCCGCCCCTACACCCCCGAGGACATCGCGGCGCTGCGCGGATCGGTCGCGATCGAGCACAGCCTTGCCCGTCGCGGCGCGGCGCGATTGTGGGAGCTGCTCCGCTCGGACGAACATGTCGCCGCCTTGGGCGCGCTCTCGGGCAATCAGGCGATGCAGATGGTCCGCGCCGGTCTGAAGGCAATCTATCTCTCGGGCTGGCAGGTCGCCGCCGACGCCAATGCGAGCGCGATGTACCCCGATCAGTCGCTCTATCCCGCCAGCGCCGGGCCGGACCTCTGCCGCCGCATCAACGCCACCCTCCAGCGCGCCGACCAGATCGAGCATGCCGAAGGCGGCGCCACCCGCGACTGGTTCGTCCCCATCGTCGCCGACGCCGAGGCCGGCTTCGGCGGCCCGCTCAACTGCTTCGAGATCATGAAGGCCTATATCGCCGCCGGCGCCGCGGGGGTCCATTTCGAGGACCAACTCGCCGCCGAGAAGAAATGCGGCCATCTCGGCGGCAAGGTCCTCATCCCGACCCAGGCGCACATCCGCAACCTCGACGCCGCCCGTCTCGCCGCCGACGTCTCGGGCGTCCCCACGGTCCTGATCGCCCGCACCGACGCCGAAAGCGCGAAGCTCATCACCAGCGACATCGACGAGCGCGACCGCGACTTCCTCACCGGCGAGCGCACCCCCGAGGGCTTCTTCCGCCTGAAGCATGCCACCGGCGTCGAGCATTGCATCAAGCGCGGGCTCGCCTTCGCATCCCATGCCGATCTGCTCTGGTGGGAGACCTCCAGGCCCAACCTCGCCGACGCCCGCCGCTTCGCCGAGGCGATCCGCAAGCAGCATCCCGACAAGCTCCTCGCCTATAATTGCTCGCCGAGCTTCAACTGGGAAGCGAACCTCGACCGCGACACGATTCGCCATTTCCAGCACGAGCTCGCCGCGATGGGCTATCGCTTCCAGTTCGTGACGCTCGCGGGCTTCCACAGCCTCAACCACGCCATGTTCGAGCTGGCGCGCGGCTATGCCGAGCGCGGCATGGCCGCCTATTCCGAGCTCCAGCAGGCCGAGTTCGCGAGCGAAGCCACGGGCTACACCGCCACCCGTCACCAGCGCGAGGTCGGCACCGGCTATTTCGACCGCGTCGGCCAGGCCGTGGCCGGCGGCGCCAGCAGCACGACAGCGCTCGGTGAATCCACCGAAGCCGCGCAATTCACGAAAGCAGCGTGACCTTCTTGGATAAGGAGAATGACCATGCACACCGACACCCGCCCCCGCGCCGTCTTCTCGAACGAAGACTTCACCCTCCTCAAGGAGGCGCTCGCCGAGCACGTCAAGCGCATCGCCGACGATCCGCGCTCAGCCAAGTTCAGCAATCTCTACCACCGCCTCGGCCGCCTCACTTGAAGCCCGGCGGGAAGCGCGGCACGCTGCATACCGCTCACACGAATCAGGAGAGGACATGCGCGAAGCCGCCATCGTCGCCACGGCCCGCACCGGCATCGGCAAGGCCTATCGCGGCGCGTTCAACGATACCGAGGCGCCCGTCCTCGCCGCGCATGTGATGAACGCCGTCGTCGATCGCGCCCGGATAGACCCCGCACGCATCGACGACGTCTTCTGGGGCGTCGGCAACCAATGGGGAACCACCGGCGGCAATGCCGGCCGCATGGCGGTGTTCGCGGCGGGGCTACCCCAGTCGGTCCCTGCCTTCACGCTCGACCGAAAGTGCGGATCGGGTCTGACCGCGGTGGCGCTCGCCGCGCGCTCGATCATGTGCGACGAGATCGACGTCGCGCTCGCCGGCGGAATGGAGGCGATCAGCTCCACCGTCACCAGGGATGCGCCGCGCTACGCCAACAAGAGCGTCACGGCCAAGGAGCCCACCGCGTACATCCCGATGATCGAGACCGCGGAGATCGTCGCCGACCGCTACAATATCAGCCGGGAGGCGCAGGACGCCTACGGCGCCCAAAGCCAGCAGCGCGCAGAGGCCGGGCTTGCGAACGGCGCCTTCGTCGAGGAGATCGTGGCCGTAACCGTCGAAAAGGCGCTGTTCGACAAGGCGGGCAATCGCACCGGCTCCGAGACCGTCACCGTCACCCAGGACGAAGGCCTCCGCCCCGGCACCACCGCCGAAACGCTCGCCGGCCTCAAGACCGTCTGGCCGGGCGGGCAGTTCACCGGCCCCGGCACCAACATCACCGCAGGCAATGCCAGCCAGCTCTCGGACGGCGCCTCGGCCCAGCTTTTGATGGACCGCGCCACCGCCGAGGCCGAGGGCAAGGACATTTTGGGCATCTACCGCGGCTTCCAGGTCGCCGGCTGCGCCCCCGACGAAATGGGTATCGGCCCGGTCTTCGCCGTCCCCAAATTGCTGAAGCGCGCCGGCCTCTCGGTCGCCGACATCGGCCTGTGGGAATTGAATGAAGCCTTCGCCAGCCAATGCCTCCATTGCCGCGGCACGCTCGGCATTGATCCCGAAAAATTCAACGTCAACGGCGGCGCGATCGCGATCGGGCACCCGTTCGGGATGACCGGCAGCCGCCTCGTCGGCCACGCGCTGATCGAGGGCAGGAAGCGCGGTGTGCGCTGGGTGGTCGTCACGATGTGTACCGCCGGCGGCATGGGCGCGGCGGGGCTGTTCGAGATCGTTTGACAAGCGGCCGCGCCGGGCGAAAGCTGCGTAGGTCGAATAGGAGGGAACGCATGCCGACCGCGCTCGTCACCGGCGCCTCGGCGGGGCTGGGCACCCATTTCGCGCTGGCGCTCGCCGCGCGCGGGCATGACCTCGTCCTCGTCGCCCGCCGCGGCGACCGGCTCGAGCAGCTCGCCGACCTCGCCCGACGCCGTCACGATATCCGCGCCGAACCGATCGTCGCCGACCTGTCCCGGAAGAACGCCGTCCCGCGCCTCACCGCCGATCTGGCCGAGCGCGGGCTTTCGATCGACATCCTCGTCAACAACGCCGGCTTCGGCGCCCGCGGCGCCTTCGTCGAGCTGGACGCGGCGATGCAGGCCCGGATGATCGACCTCAACTGCCGCGCGCTGATGGCGCTCTGCCACGCCTTCCTGCCCCCGATGATTGCCGCGAAGAAGGGCGCGATCCTCAACGTCGCCTCGACCGCCGCCTTCCAGCCGGGCCCGTGGATGAGCGTCTATTACGCGACCAAGGCGTTCGTCCTCGCCTTCTCGGAAGGCCTTCACGAGGAAGTGAAGCCGCACAATGTCCGCGTCACCGCGCTCTGCCCCGGCCCGACCCGTACCGAGTTCGCCGATGTCGCCGACATGAGCGACTCGCGCCTGTTCGCCCGCTTCGCGAGCACCCCCGAACGCGTCGTCCGCGACGGCCTCAAGGCGCTCGACGCAAACCGCGCGGTCGCTGTCTCGGGCGGGCTCAACAAGGCGATGGCTTCCGCGATCCGCTTCTCGCCACGCCCGCTCGCGCGCAGGCTCGCCGGCTCGCTGCAAAAGGCGCGGCAGGCATGAGCCGCCGGTCGCGCATTTGTGTTGACCGCCGCGCCATCGCCGTGGCAATTCGCGCGCTCGCCGCGGGCGGGTGTAGCTCAATGGCAGAGCAGAAGCTTCCCAAGCTTACGACGAGGGTTCGATTCCCTTCACCCGCTCCAGGCCGCCGCCAAGATTTTGGTGAAGCCAAAATCGCGGTCAGCGGCGGCCTCGGCCAGCGCCGCTCAAGCGGCGACCGACGGCGCGGCTTTGCCGCGCCGGGTCCGGTAGGAACCGCCTGATGGCCTACGGCGACTATCAGAACGAACTCTACGCCGCCGGGCTGCGCGGGGTGCTCCCCAAGCTGCCCGTCGATGCCGCCACGCTCGAAGCGCGCGCCGAGGCCGCGATGCCGCCGCACGTCCTTAACTACGTCCAGGGCGGCTGCGGCGATGAGTCCACCCAGCGCCGCAACATCGCCGCGTTCGCCGACTGGGGCATGGTCCCGCGGATGATGGTCGACACGCGCGTGCGCGACCTGTCGATCGAGCTGTTCGGATTGACGCTCCCGTCGCCCGTCTTCCTCAGCCCGATCGGCGTTACCGGCATCTGCACGCCCGATGGCCACGGCGATCTCGCCGCCGCCCGCGCCTCGGCCGCGACGAGCGTGCCGATGATGGTCTCGACGCTCGCCAACGACCCGATGGAGAGGGTTGCCGAAGCGCTCGGCGATACGCCGGGTTTCTTCCAGATCTACACGCCGAAGAACGAGGAGCTCGCCGCCAGCCTCGTCGGCCGCGCGGAGGCGGCAGGATACAAGGCGATCGTCGTCACGCTCGATACCTGGGTGACCGGCTGGCGCCCGCGCGACCTCAACGCGGGCAACTTCCCGCAGCTTCGCGGGCACGTGCTCGTGAACTATTTCACCGATCCGGTCTTCCGGTCGATGCTCGCCAAGCCGCCGGAGGAGGACCCGGCCGCCGCCATAATGACCTGGGCGGCAACCTTCGGGCGCGTGCTCACCTGGGACGATATGAAATGGTTGCGTTCGCTCACCACGCTGCCGATCGTGCTCAAGGGCATCTGCCACCCGGACGACGCGCGCCGGGCGATCGACGCGGGCGCCGATGCGATCTTCTGCTCGAACCATGGCGGGCGGCAGGCGAATGGCGGGATCGCTGCGATCGACATGCTGGCGGGCGTGGTCGCGGCGGCGGACGACGCGCCGGTGCTGTTCGATTCGGGCGTTCGATCGGGAAGCGATGTGGTGAAGGCGCTCGCGCTCGGCGCGCGGGCGGTGGGGGTCGGGCGGCCGTTCGTCTATGGATTGGCGCTGGATGGCACCGATGGTGCGGTCCACGTGATCCGCTCGATTCTGGCCGAGGCGGACCTGCTGATGGCGGTCAACGGCTATCCCAGGATCGCGGACGTTCGCGCGGCCGGTGCGCAGCGGCTCAGGCGATGATCGTCGTCTCGATCCCGGCGGTGCGAAGCGCGGTGCGATAGATCGTCTGGTCGAGCGGCTCGGCGAAGACGCACCCCGAGGCATGCGAGTCGCTCCACACCACCCGCGCGAGCTGCGGTTCGCAATCGGCAAGCTTGAGCCACACCGAGCTGTCCGGGGTCAGCCGCTCGGCGGCGACGCGGAAGCCGTAGCGCGAGATGTCGAGCAGCCGCGTCTCGACGCGTTGCCCGCCCATTTCGCGCAGACCCACGCTGGCGCTGGTGCGTCGACGCCGCGCGCGGCGCTTCTCACCTGCTTCGACGATCGCCGCTTCCACCCCCATGCTCATATCCCCTGGAGCCCTTACGCTACGCTATCCGCGACCGATTAACGGTTCGTAAACCTCAGATGCCGCCGTCGACCGGCGCGAACCCGGCCGCCGCGAGCGCCGCGGCGAGATCGCGCGCGCACCGCTCGACCGACGCCGCATCGGTCGCGCGCACGACGAAATTGGCGCCGACGCGGCCTTCGCGGAAAAAGGGGTAGCTGCCGACCGCGACACCCTCGTGCTCCCGCTCGGTCGCGCGCAGCAGATCGGCGACGTCGCTTTCGGCGACCCAGCACCCGATCGTGCGGGCAACGAGCGGCGCACCGCCTTCGAGACGTCCGGTCAACGCGTCGAGCATGCCCGCGGCGATGTGCGGCACGCCTGCCATCACGAACAGGGTGCCGATGCGGATGCCCGGCGCGCCCGACATGCGGTTCTCGATCAGCTCGGCACCTTGCGGCACCCGCGCCATCCGCTTGCGCGGCTCGCTGAGCCCGCCGCGGGTCTCGTAATAGCGTTCGAGGATGGCGAGTGCGTCGGGGTGGTGGACCACCGGCACGCGCAGCGCCTCGGCGATCGCATCCACCGTGATGTCGTCGTGCGTCGGCCCGATCCCGCCGGTGGTGAACAGGTAATCGTTGCGGGCGCGCAGGGCATTGACCGCCTCGACGATCGCCTCGGTACGATCGCCGACGATCCGCACCTCGGCGAGCCGAATTCCTTGTGCGTTGAGCCAGGTCGCGATCTGCCCGACATTGCGATCCTGGGTGCGGCCCGAGAGGATCTCATCGCCGATCACCACCAGCCCGGCCGTCCAGATGCGCGTCGCTGCCATCGTGAACCGCGCATAGCCGGTCGCGGCCCCCTCGCAAAGCCGGGGCGCCCCCGCTATATCGCCGGTCATGACCGATTACATGACCGTCACCGCCGACGCCCCGATGGAGCGCACCGGCGCGATCAAGCTGTACGACGAAGCCGCCTTCGAAGGGATGCACCGCGCGGGCCGCCTCGCCGCCGAGGTGCTCGACATGATCGTGCCCCATGTCGTGCCCGGCGCCGAGACGCAGGCGCTCGACGAGATGATCCGCAATCATATCGTGCGCGCGGGCGGCGTTCCCGCGACGCTGGGCTATCGCGGCTACACGCATTCGAGCTGCATCTCGATCAACCATGTCGTCTGCCACGGCATCCCGAGCAACAAGACGCTCAAGAAGGGCGACATCGTCAATGTCGACGTGACGCCGATTCTCGACGGCTGGCATGGCGATTCGAGCCGCATGTACCTGGTCGGCGACGTGCCGATCAAAGCGCGCCGGTTGGTGGACGTCACCTACGAATGCCTGATGATCGGCATCGAGCAGGCGAAGCCCGGCAACCATCTCGGCGACATCGGGTATGCCATCCAACAACATGCCGAGGCGCACCGCTACGGCGTGGTGCGCGATTTCTGCGGGCACGGCGTCGGCCGACTGTTCCACGACGCGCCCGAAATCGTCCATGCCGGCCGCCCGGGCACCGGGCCGGAATTGAAGCGCGGCATGATCTTCACGATCGAGCCGATGATCAACATCGGCCGTCCCGACGTGAAGATTTTGGACGACGGCTGGACCGCGGTGACGCGCGACCGCTCTCTGTCGGCGCAGTTCGAGCACTCGATCGGGATCACCGAAACGGGGTGCGAAATCTTCACGACGAGCCCGAAAGGCTTCGACAAACCGCCTTATGCCTGACTCCGTCATTCCCCGGGAATGACGGCTAGGGTTGGTCCTCGGCCGCCCTACGCGCCACATTGGCGGCGTCGTGCGCCAAGCGGATGGGGAGCGGCAGGCGGCGACCGTCGCAGACCTTGAGCACCCATTCGACCGCGCTATCGAGCGAGATGCGATGACCGATGCTGACATAGATCGGCGCCGCACGCGGGCGCGTCCTGAGCGCCACACCCACCAATTCGCCGCGATCGACGAGCGGCGCCTGCGCGCCCGGCTCGTCCGCCAGATCGCCCTCCACCTTGCCGCACAGCAACGTCTTGGCGCAGCCGATCGTCGGCAGGCCGGAGACCACCCCGAACTGCACCGCGATCCCTGCGCGGCGCGGATGTGCGCGGCCGTGGCCATCGACGAGCACCAGATCGGGCGGCGCCGGCAGCAGCTCGAGCGCAGCGAGCAGCACCGGGCACTCGCGAAAGCCGAGATAGCCGGGCACATAGGGGATGGGCGGCACCTGCGTGACGCTCGCGGCCGGGAACACCTTCTCCACCGGCCACGACATCGGCGCGACCGCGGCATGGATCGGGCCGCGGCTGTCGCGCCAGCGCATCGAGGTATCGACGCCGGCGATTCGGGAGACGGGGCCGAAGCGATCGTGCTGCTCGACCGCCTCGGCGATTTCGCGTTGTGCGACGCTCGCCGCCTTGAGATCGGGCGGCGCAGTCCAGTGGGCGGGGATGGAAGCCATGGACCATTAAATCGGCATGCCCGCCGCACATGCAAGCGACTGCCTCGATTTTAGGCAGTCGCAGCCGCCCTGCCCACGCATGCGGCACGGCGTCGCCGCTCGGCCACGGCCGGGTGGCGAGTCGGCGTTTGGCACGTTAATTGAACACGTTGGTACGCATGCAAGGCACGGGGGACCGACAGCAGCGATGAAGAAGATCGAAGCGATCATCAAGCCGTTCAAGCTCGATGAGGTGAAGGAGGCGCTGCACGAGGTCGGCGTCTCGGGGATCACGGTCACCGAAGCGAAGGGCTTCGGCCGCCAGAAGGGCCATACCGAGCTCTATCGCGGCGCCGAATATGTCGTGGACTTCCTGCCCAAGGTGAAGCTCGAGATCGTCGTCGAGGACGGTCTTGCGCCGCGCGTGGTCGAGGCGATCGCCGCGGCGGCGCAGACCGGACGGATCGGCGACGGCAAGATTTTCGTTTTCCCGGTCGAGACCGCGCTGCGCATCCGCACCGGCGAGCGCGACGAGGAAGCGATCTGACAATTTTTTCCCCTCCCGCGTCGCGGGAGGGGGGGGCCTGTCCCGCCCCCTCACACCCCCTCCCCTGACCCTCCCGCGAGCGGGAGGGACCGAAGTAAGGAAGCATCATGGCGAACACGGCCGCGGACATTCTGGCGAAGATCGAGGACGAGCAGATCGAGTGGGTCGATCTGCGTTTCACCGATCCCAAGGGCAAGTGGCAGCATCTGACGATGGTCGCCGGGCTGATCGACGAGGATCAGCTCACCGACGGCCTGATGTTCGACGGCTCGTCGATCGAAGGCTGGAAGGCGATCAACGAATCGGACATGATCCTGATGCCCGATCTCGACGCTGCCTATGTCGATCCCTTCGCGGCGACGCCGATGCTCATCATGTTCTGCGACATCGTCGAGCCCGCGACCGGCGAAGGCTATGCGCGCGACCCGCGCACCACCGCCAAGCGCGCCGAGGCGTATCTGGGCACCACCGGGATCGGCGACACCGTCTATGTCGGCCCCGAGGCCGAGTTCTTCATGTTCGACGACGTGCGCTTCGAGAACAGCTATTCGACGAGCTATTACAAGATCGACGATATCGAGCTGCCCGGCAATTCGGGCCGCGAGTACGAAGGCGGCAACATGGCGCACCGCCCGCGCGCCAAGGGCGGCTACTTCCCCGTCGCGCCGGTCGACAGCGCGGTCGACATCCGCGGCGAGATGGTCTCGACGATGATCGAGATGGGCCTGCCGTGCGACAAGCACCACCACGAGGTCGCCGCCGCGCAGCACGAATTGGGCCTCACCTTCGGTACGCTGACGCAGACCGCCGATCGCATGCAGATCTACAAGTACGTCGTCCACCAGGTCGCGCACGCCTACGGCAAGACCGCGACCTTCATGCCCAAGCCGATCAAGGACGACAACGGATCGGGCATGCACACCCACTTCTCGATCTGGGAAAAGGGCAAGCCGCTGTTCGCCGGCAACGGCTATGCGGGGCTGAGCGACACCTGCCTCTATTTCATCGGCGGGGTCATCCGCCACGCGCGCACGCTCAATGCCTTCACCAACCCGACCACCAATTCGTACAAGCGGCTGGTGCCCGGGTTCGAGGCGCCGGTGCTGCTGGCCTATTCGAGCCGCAACCGCTCGGCCTCGTGCCGTATCCCCTACGGCACGGGCGCCAAGGCAAAGCGCGTCGAGTTCCGCTTCCCCGACGCGATGGCGAACCCCTATCTCGCCTACGCCGCGCTGCTGATGGCGGGGCTCGACGGCATCCAGAACAAGATCCATCCCGGCGAGGCGATCGACAAGAACCTCTACGACCTGCCCCCCGCCGAGCTGGTCAACGTGCCCACCGTCTGCGGCTCGCTTCGCGAGGCGCTGGTCGCGCTCCAGGAGGATCACGATTTCCTCTTGAAGGGTGACGTCTTCACCAAGGACCAGATCGAATCCTATGCCAACCTCAAATGGGAAGAGGTGATCCGCTTCGAGACGACGCCGAGCCCGGTCGAGTACGATATGTACTATTCGGCCTGATGCGGGTTGGCGCGCGGCGGCCTTGTCCCCGCGCCCTCGTCCGTTAGGTTCCATCCGATGGAGAGGCTATACGCCCGGCTCGGGCTGCTCATCGGGATCGGTTTCGGCGTGCTCTGGGCAACCTGGGCGGCAGCCCTGCTGTCGTTCGGGCGCGCGGGCACGGTCGGCATAGCAGCGGCGACGATCGCGCTCGTCGCGGCGGCCTTGTTGCGGCCATTGGCCTTTGGCGGACGGCCGCGCGGGACCGCCGGCCGGCACCGGACGTGGCTGTGGTACATCCTCGTCGTCGTGGCGGAGATCGTCGCGCTCAACCTGCTCTTCCTGCTGATCGAGGCGCGCGGCTGGCAGGAATACCGCCCGCCGGCGATCGGGCTGATCGTCGGGCTGCATTTCCTTCCGCTCGGTTGGACCATGCGCTTTTCCGGGTTTCGGCTGCTCGGCATGGCGATGACCCTCGCCGCCGTCCTCGCCATCGTCGCGATGGCGCTCGGCGCAGACAATCGACTGGCCGCGGGTCTCGATTGCCTGGCGAACGCACTGCTGCTGTGGGGAAGCGTGATCCCCGCATTGCTCCCGCGCCGTTCCTGACGCGCGGCCGACCCGGCGACCGGGGATCGGTGCCGGGCTCGTGCGGCGATCCAAATCCCTACCCCACCAGCAGCCTCGCGCCGATCGCCAGCACCAGCGCGGGCGGCATCACCGCCGCACCGACCTTGAGGAACCGCCCGAAGCTCACGTCTTCTCCCTCGCGCCGGATCGCCGCCAGCCACAGCAGCGTCGCGAGGCTCCCCGTGATCGACAGGTTCGGCCCCAGATCGACCCCGATCAGCAGCGCATCGGTGACGATCTGCGGCGGATGCGCGGCGGCGATCGTGGCGCTTGCGACGAGCCCGGCGGGCAGGTTGTTTACCAGGTTCGACACGAGCGCGATCCCCCCGCCCGCCAGCGCCGCCGTCTCGCGCGGATCGCCCACGCCGCGCAGCCAGGCGCTGAGCGCATCGACCAGCCCGACGCTCCCCAAACCCGCCACCAGCACGAACAGGCCGGCGACGAGCAGCAGCACGCTCCACGAGACCGCGCGCAGCACCGGCGCCGCATCCTGCGGCCGCTTGAGGAACACCAGCCCCGCGGTCGCCGCTCCGGCGAGGAAGGTCGGCAGGCCCATCGCCCCATCGGCGAGCGAGACCCCGAGCAACAGCACTGCCGTCGCGCCGATCGCCGCGAAGGCGAGCCGTCCGCCCGCGCCGAGCCGCGTCTCGGCGATTTCCATCCGACAGCGGCTGCGCAGCCGGTCCCGCTCGACGACGCGCAGCATCACGAAGGTCGCGCCGATCGCCGCCACCGAGGGCAAGGCGAACGCCGCAAGCCATTCGTTCAAGGGCGGCATGTGCCCGCCGTAGAGGACGAGGTTCGCCGGGTTCGAGATCGGCAGCACGAAACTCGCCGCATTGGCGACGAAGGCGCACGCGAGCAGCGGCGGCAGCGGGTCGACCTCGGCCTTGCGCGCGGCGGCATAGACGGCGGGCGTCATCACCACCGCGGTCGCGTCGTTGGAAAGGAACGCCGTCACCACGACGCCGATCGCATAGACCAGCGCGAACAATCGTGCCGACGATCCGCCCGCCCAGCGCACGGCATGCGTCGCAAGCCAGTCGAACAGCCCCTCGCGCCGCGCGACCTCCGACAAGAGCATCATGCCGATGAGGAACAGATAGACGTTCCCGCCTTCAGCGATGGCGCGCGCTGCCATTCCGAGCGGCAGGAGCCCGAGCACCACCAGCAGCACTGCCCCGCCGCACGCCCACAGCGCCTCGGGCAGGCGCCACGGCCGCGCGAGCATTCCGGCAACGGCACCGATGCAGATCAGGATGGTGGCGGCGGCGCTCGTCATGGGGCGGCGGAACCTTCGCGCGGGCCGCCCGGTTCGGCAAGCACCCCCTTCGTCAAAAGGAAACTTCCATGCCGATCCGCGCCATCGCCCTCAACTGCACGCTCAAGGACGATCCGTCGGAGCAATCCTCGACCGACGCGATGATCGACGTGCTCCGGAAGGCCTTTGCCACGCACGATGTCGAGGTGACCGAAACGGTTCGCGCCGCGACGCTCGACATCAAGCCCGGCGTCACCTCCGACGAAGGCGACGGCGACGAATGGCCCGCGTTGCGCGCCAAGATCCTCGCGCACGATATCCTCATCCTCGGCGGGCCGATCTGGCTCGGGCAGCTCGGCAGCGTCGCCAAGCGCGTGCTCGAGCGGATGGATGCCTTCCTCTCCGAAACCGACGGCAAGGGCCGGATGCCGAGCTACGGAAAGGTTGCGGTTTCTGCCATCGTCGGCAACGAGGACGGCGCGCACGTCTCCTCGGCGCAGATCTTCCAGGCATTGAACGATGTCGGCTGGACGATCCCCGCGGTCGCAAACTGCTATTGGGTGGGCGAGGCGATGCATTCGACCGATTTCAAGGATTTGCCTCAGACGCCCGACAAGGTCGCCAAGACCGCCAAAATGGTCGCGAGCAACGCCGCGCATCTCGCGGGATTGCTCAAGAGCGACCCCTATCCCGGCTGAGCGCGCGGGCGTAGCGGCCCCACCAGCTTCGCGTTTGTGCCCTATTCTCGACACGTCCGACGGGCACCCGACGAGACGTTTTCGCGAGCGGATCGACGCATGTCCATGATTCTACGCCTGCTCTGCCCCATCCTTCTGGCCCTTGCGCTGGCAGCGCCTGCGCACGCGGCCTCGTCGCCGTTCGATCTGACCGGCCCCGGGCTACAGGTCGCGGTGACGCATGGCGGGCGCACGCTGCCGATCGCGCGTGTGCCCAACCTTGCGGAGGGCGACCGCGTCTCGATCAAGCTCGAGCTTCCCAGGCGGCAGGGCGCGCATATGCTCCTCGTCGCAGCCTTCCTGCGCGGCGCGACCAACCCGCCGCCTGAGGACTGGTTCTTCCAGGCGAAGACCTGGAAGAAGGGCGGCAACACGCTGTCGCTCGTCGTGCCCGAAGGCGCGCGCCAGCTCGTCCTCTTGCTCTCGCCCGACGACAACAGCGATTTCGACGCGATCGTCGAGGGCGTGCGCGAGCGGCCGGGCACCTTCGTGCGCGCCGCGCAGGAACTCAACCAGGCATCGCTCGATCGCGCGCGGCTCGATTCCTTCCTCGCTGCGATGCACCGGCTCGAGCGAACGCGCCCGGAGGCGATCGCCGCGGTCTCGCCGGTGCTGACGCGCAGCCTCGCGGTCAAGCTCAACGCCGAGTGCCTCAACCAGCCGACCGACCTCCAGGCGGCATGCCTGACGCAGGATCGCGAAGCGCTGCTCCTTGCGGACACGCACACCTCGGCGCTTGCGGAGACGCTCGCCGGCGCGCCGACCGATCTCGCCTATCAGCTCAGCGCCACGCCCAAGGCCGGATTCGGCTATTACAGCCCCTATATCGGCGTGGTGCGCGACATCGCGCGTCTGTTCGGCGCGTTTCAGTCGACCCAGCTCCAGTACATTCCCGCGCTGTCGCGGATTGACGACGATCGTGTCACCCTGCTCCTGAATGCCCCGCCGTCGTTCGGCCGTCCGACCTCGGTGATGGTGGTCGCACTGCCCGCGGTCGAGCCCCCGCGCTTCCCGCCGCTGCGCCATCCGTCGACCGAATTGGCGCTGTGCGCCGCACCGGGCACGGTGCTCCCGGTCGAGGGCGCGCCGCTGATCTACGCGACGCATTATGCGCAGAACATGCGCGTGCGCATCGCCAAGGGCGATGGCAGCCTCGATCTGCCCGTCATCGCCGACCCCGAGCGCGGGGGCTATGTCTTCTCCGCGCCGGCCTCGACCTTTACGACGATGGGCGACGTGCTCGCCGCGCAGCTCCACGGCGATTGGGGCTTCACCCCCTTTGCCGGTCCTACCTTCCGCCTCGCCAATCCCAATGTCGGCGCCTGGCGGCCTGCAAGCCCCGACGCCGCGATGCTTCTCGTCGGTCGCGACAATGCGCTTGCGCTGACCGGCGCGGCGCCCGCGTGCATCGACCGGATCACGCTCGGCGAGAACGGCCGCGCACTGGCGTGGAAGGCGACCGGCGCGACCGGCGTCACCGTCACCGTCCCGCTCGTCCCGGCCGAGCCCGACGCGCTCGCGCTGTTCGTCTATCCCGAAGGCGGCGGCGAGCCCGATCGGATCGCGCTCACCACCACGGCCGAGCCGCTGCGGCTCGATCGCTTCACGCTCCACGCCGGCGACACCGAAGGTGTGCTCGTCGGCACCGCGCTCGACAAGGTGCGCTCGCTGAGTCTCGGCGATCTCGTCTTCGAACCCGGCGCGATCGCCCGCGTCGAGAGCACCGACCGCCTGACGCTCGCCGCCGCCGATGCCAAGGCCGCCGCCGCGCTCCCGGCGGGCCGCTCGGCAAAGGCGACCGTCACGCTCGCGGGGAAACGGACGCGCACGCTCCCCGTCACCGTCGCCGCGCCGCGTCCAGCGGCGACGCTGATCGGCCTGACTGCGCGCCTCCCGACACGGGACGATCGCCTCCCGCTCACCCTCGCCGACGATCGCGTCGTCCCGCTCGGCGCCCCGCTCACCTTCTCGTTCCGCGCCGCGCCCGAAACGCGCCTTACCGGCGGCGAAGCGATCGAGATCGCCACCGCCGACGGCCGCCTGTCGACCCGCATTGCGCCCGGCGCCGGCTATGCGATCCAGAACCGCCGCATCGGCATGGTGACCGCCGACCTCGCCGATGCGCTCGGCCCCTCGGCTTACGGCCCGCTGCGCTTTCGCATCGTGCAGGGCGGCGTCGCCGGTGCCTGGGCGCCGCTCGCCACGCTCGTCCGTCTGCCGACGCTGACCGGCTGGCAGTGCAATGCCGATACCTGCGCGCTCACCGGCACCGACCTCTACCTGCTCGATGCGATCGCCAGCGACGCGGATTTCACCGATGCGGTCGCGGTCCCCGACGGCTTCACCGGCACCACCATCACGCTTCCCAGGCCCGCGGGCGACACGCTCGTCCTCCGCCTGCGCGACGATCCCGAGGCGATTGCGACGCTGACGCTCAGGTAACGAGCTCGCCCGGAGGCACCGCCGCCGGCACGCGCTCCGCCGCGTCGAGCCGCAGCGACGCGAGCGCGGCGGCGATCATGAACGCGGCTCCGATCAGGAAGGCGGTGCCCTGCGCGTCCGGATAGAGGTGGCGCGCAAGACTCCCCATCACCGTCGAGACGACGAGCTGGGGCAGCACGATGAAGATGTTGAACAGCCCCATATAGACGCCGAGCTTCGCCTGCGGCAGCGCCCCGCACAGGATCGAATAGGGCACTGTCAGGATCGAGGCCCAGGCCATGCCGATCCCGACCATCGAGACGAGCAGCAGGGTCGGGTCGCGGATCAGCGCGATCGAGGCGAAGCCGAGTCCACCCGCCACCAAATTGACCGCGTGCAGCCGCGGGGCGCCGATCCGCGCGGCGATCGCCGGAATGAAGAAGGCGTAGAGCGCCGCGACGCCGTTATAGACGCCGAACAGCACCCCCACCCAGTCGGCGCCGTCATTATACGCGCGCGAGGTCGGGTCGGTCGCGCCGAACTGGTATTCGGCGACCACCGGGGTCGCGTAGATGAACAGGATGAACAGCGCGAACCA
>CAMLGC010000012.1 GCA_946479505.1 uncultured Sphingomonadaceae bacterium | reverse complement strand
GCATGAAGCTCCTCGGCGCCGAGGTGCAGCCGGTCACGAGCGGCGCGCAGACGCTCAAGGACGCGATGAACGAGGCGCTGCGCGATTGGGTCGCGAACGTCGCCGACACCTTCTACATCATCGGCACCGCCGCCGGCCCGCACCCATACCCTGAGCTCGTCCGCGATTTCCAATCGGTGATCGGCACCGAAACCCGCGCGCAGATCATGAAGGCCGAGGGCCGCCTTCCCGATCTCCTCGTCGCCGCGGTTGGCGGCGGCTCGAACGCGATCGGGCTGTTCCATCCCTTCCTCGACGATCCCGAGGTAGCGATGCTCGGCGTCGAGGCCGCAGGCCGCGGGATCGACACCGGCGCCCACGCCGCGAGCCTCGCCGGCGGCGCGCCCGGCGTGCTCCACGGCAACAGGACCTATCTTCTCCAGGACGAGGACGGCCAGATCGCCGAGGCGCACTCGATCTCGGCCGGGCTCGACTATCCCGGCATCGGCCCCGAGCATAGCTGGCTCCACGAAAGCGGCCGCGTCGACTATCTCCCCATCACCGATGTCCAAGCGCTCGACGCCTTCCAGCTCTGCTGCCGCACCGAAGGCATCATCCCCGCGCTCGAAAGCGCCCATGCGCTGGCGGCGCTGCCCGCCAAGGCACGCGAGTATCGCGACGACCAGATCATCGTCGTCAACGTCTCGGGCCGCGGCGACAAGGACATCTTCACCGTCGCCGATGCGCTGGGGGTGGAGATATGAAGAGCATTCTTCTCCTCTCCCCTTGTGGGAGAGGGTTGCGCAGACTTGGCAGCTTGCTGCCTAGTCGAAGCTGGGTGAGGGGTATGCGAACCATCGGTTCGCGCGCTCGCACTGCGAGCGCTCACCCTCACCAAGCTATGCTAGCCGGCAAGCCGCCAAGCTCCGCTATCCTCTCCCCTCGCGGGAGAGGAAAATGACATCGCGCCTCTCCACCGCCTTCTCCCAAGGCCGCCCCGCGCTCGTCGCGTTCGTCACCGCGGGCGATCCGTCTCCGAGCGCGTGCGGTCCGATTCTCGACGCGCTCGTCGAAGGCGGGGCCGATGTGATCGAGCTTGGCATGCCCTTTACCGATCCGATGGCGGACGGCCCCGCGATCCAGGCCGCCAACCTGCGCAGCCTCGCCGCGGGCACCACCACTACGGACATCCTTGCTATCGCGCGCGATTTCCGTGAGCGCCACCCCGATACCCCGCTGGTGCTGATGGGCTACGCCAATCCCATGCTCCGCCGCGGCCCCGACTGGTTCGCCGAGGCCGCGCACGACGCGGGCGTCGACGGCGTGATCTGCGTCGACATCCCTGCCGAAGAAGACGCCGCCCTCGGCCCCGCCCTGCGTGCGCAAGGCATCGACCTCATCCGGCTCGCCACCCCCACGACCGACGCCGTACGGCTTCCGGCGGTGCTCGAAGGGGCGGGCGGATTCCTCTATTACGTCTCGGTCGCAGGCGTCACCGGCAAGCAGCAGGCGGCGCAGGCAACGATCGCCGATGCGGTCGCCCGCCTCAAGGCCGCCACCGACTTGCCCGTCGCGGTCGGCTTCGGCATCCGCACCCCGGACCAGGCCGCAGAGGTCGCGCGCGTCGCCGACGGCGTGGTGGTCGGCTCGGCGATCGTCGATCTGGTCGCGCGCCACGGCGAGGATGCGCCCGGCCCGGTTTGCGCCTATGTAAGCGATCTCGCGGCGGCGATCCGCAAGGCACGATAAGGAACATCCATGAGCTGGCTCAGCCGCGTTCGCAACGCGATCCCCTTCGTCCCCAAGGCGCAGACGCCCGAGAACCTTTGGCATAAGTGCAAGGGCTGCGGGCAGATGGTTTTCGGCAAGGAGCTGGAGGAGAACCAGTTCGTCTGCCCCAAATGCGACTTCCATGAACGGATCGGCCCGAAGCGCCGCTTCGACTACCTCTTCGACGAGGGAAGCTGCGCAGAGCTGCCCACGCCCAGGGTGGTCGAAGACCCGCTCAAGTTCCGAGATTCGAAGCGCTACACCGATCGCCTGAAGGCCGCGCGCGCCGCGACCGGCGAGCAGGACGCGCTCCTCAATGCGCGCGGCACGATCCAAGGCCACAAGGCGGTGGTCGGCGTGCAGGATTTCGCCTTCATGGGCGGATCGATGGGGCTCGCGGTCGGCGAGGCCTTCGTCGCGGGCGTCGAGGCGGCGATCGCGGACACATGCCCCTACATCATCTTCACCGCGAGCGGGGGCGCGCGCATGCAGGAGGGCATCCTCAGCCTGATGCAGATGCCGCGCTCGACGGTCGCGATCCAGATGCTCCACGACGCCGGTCTGCCCTATATCGTCGTTCTCACCGATCCCACGTCGGGCGGCGTCATGGCCGCCTATGCGATGCTCGGCGACGTGCAGATCGCCGAACCCAAGGCGACGCTCGCCTTCACCGGCCGCCGCGTGATCGAGAACACGATCCGCGAAAAGCTGCCCGAGGATTTCCAGACGAGCGAATATTATCTCGAGCACGGCCTCGTCGACATGGTCGTCCACCGCAAGGACCTGCGCGAGACGCTCGCAAAGGTGATCGGCTATCTATGCAGCGGCGCGAAAAAGGCGGCGTGATGACACCTCTCCCCTCCCGCTTGCGGGAGGGGTCGGGGGAGGGCCTGTTTTCTTCGCCTGACACGCCGTCCCCTAGCTCCTCCCGCTCGCGGAAGGGGAATTGATGCCCGATCACGCCACCTCCGCCTCCCCTGCGGTCCAGCGCCAGCTCGATCGGCTGTGGTCGCTCTCCCCCGGCGCAGACACACTAGGGCTCGAACGGATCACCCGCCTGCTTGCGCGCCTCGGCGATCCGCACGACGCGCTCCCGCCGGTGCTCCACGTCGCGGGCACCAACGGCAAGGGCTCGACCTGCGCCTTCCTGCGCGCTTCCGTCGAAGCCGCGGGGCTTACGTGCCACGTCTATTCGAGCCCCCACCTCGTCCGCTTCAACGAGCGCATCCGCCTCGCCGGCCACCTGATCGATGACGACGCCCTCGCCGCCCTCCTCGAAGAGGTGCTCGACCACGCCGACGGCATCGGCGCCAGCTTCTTCGAGGTGACGACCGCCGCCGCCTTCCTCGCCTTCTCCCGCACGCCCGCCGGTGCGTGCATCGTCGAGGTCGGCCTCGGCGGCCGGCTCGACGCGACCAATGTCATTGCCCAGCCCCTCGTAACCGGCATCGCCCAGCTCGGCATCGACCATCAGGCATTCCTCGGCACCACGGCGGAAGACATCGCCGCCGAAAAAGCAGGCATCGCCAAGCCCGGCGTCCCGCTGGTGACGATGCGCTATCCAGACAGCGTCACCCAACGGATCGCCGACGTCGCCGCGCGGGCAGGCGCGCCGGTCAAAGCGCTCGACACGGCGTGGAGCTACGCGGTCGAAGGCGATTGGCTCCGCTACCAGGACGCGCGCGGCACGATCGAGTCGGCGATCCCCAACCTCCCCGGCCCGCACCAGCCCGGCAATCTCGCGCTGGCCATCGCCATGCTGCGCCACCAATCCACGCTTTCCGTTCCCGTCGAGGCTTTCGACAGCGCCGCCCGAACCGCGACCTGGCCCGCGCGGATGCAGCGGCTCGGTCCCGGTCCGCTCACCGGCCTGCTTCCGCCGAAAGGTGAGCTTTGGCTCGACGGCGGGCACAATCAGGCTGCGGGCGCCGCCGTTGCCGCGGCGATCGCGCGCGTCCTCGATGGCCGCCCGCTCCACCTCGTCTGCGGAATGCTCGCCAACAAGGATGCCGCCGGCTTCCTCGCCCCGATCGCGCCGCTCGCCGCATCATTCACCGCGGTCCCGATCGCCGGCCATGACACCCACGCTCCCGCACGCCTCGCCCGCGTTGCGGAATCGTTCGGGCTCGCCGCCGCGGCGGCGGACAATGTCACCGATGCACTCGAATTGATCGCGGGCAAACCGAGCGACGCAGCGCCGGTGGTCCTCATCCTCGGCTCGCTTTACCTCGCCGGCGAGGTGCTCGCCGCAAATGACGAGCTGCCGATCTGAGCCGTTCGTCAGGCGCTATTCGACCGCGCCCCTCCGCGCGTCGCCTTCACCCGCGATCCCCGCGCTGCCGATCGACCGATCGACCAGCCCGCTGCGCGCCATCCACCAGAAAAGCACCACGCCGGGCAGCGCCAGCACCGTCGTCAGCAGGTAGAAATCGACATAGCCGAACGTCACGATCAGGCTGCCTGCCGTGGTCCCCGTCGCGATCCGGCCGACGACGCTCGCGGCTGCCGAAATCAGCGCATATTGGAACGCCGTGAAGCGCAGGTCGCACAGCGCCGAGAAATAGGCGACCACCGCCACCCCGCCGAACCCGCTCGCGAAATTCTCGAACCCGATCGCGCCGGCCATTCCGAGATTCGAATGCCCCGCCGCCGCGAGCCCCGCAAAGCTCAAATTGGAGACCATCATCAGCACCAGGCTGAGCAGCACCGATCGCTTCATGCCGATTCGCGAATAGAGCCACCCGCCGACGAAGATCCCCACCAGATACGCCCAGAAGCCGAGCCCCACGTCGTAAAAGGCGATTTCGTCGTTGGTGAAATGGAGATCGTCGAACAGCAAACGGAAGGTGAGGTTCGCCAGCGTGTCGCCGATCTTGTGGATGAGGATGAAGATCAGCACCACGATCGCGCCGTGGCGCTGGAAGAATTGGACGAACGGCGCCCAGATCGCGCGCAGCATCGTCGCCAGGCTCCGCCGCTCCACCGGCTCGCGCCGCCGATCCGGTTCACCGATGACGAGGCCGGTCAGCATCGCGGGCAGCGCGATCAGCGCGCAAGCGAGATAGGCCGCCTCCCAGCCCACGCGCGCCGCGATCACCAGCGCCAGCGCGCCAGCGCCCGCCGATCCGATCCGCCAGCCATATTGGCTCATCCCCGATCCCACGCCGAGCTGGCGCGGCTCCAGGATTTCGATGCGATAGGCGTCGATCACGATATCGAAAGTCGCCCCCGCGACGCCGACCAGGATCGCCGCCGTCGCCGTCCAGGCAATGTCCACCTCGGGATCGGCAAGCGCGAGGTTGGCGACCGCCGCCATCACCAGCAGCCCGGCGAAGATAAGCCAGGAGACGCGCTGTCCCAGCCGTCCGAGCACCGGCAGCCGCACCCCGTCCACCACCCACGCCCAAAGCGGCTTCAGGTTGTAAACCAGGAACGCCAGGCTGAACGCCGTGATCGTCGATTTGGTGATGTTGTTCTGCGCGAGCCGCGTCGTCAGCGTCGCGCCGATCATCGCATAGGGAAAGCCCGAGGAGATGCCGAGCGCGAGCGCCCCCAACGGCGCCTTCTCCAGATACGCAAGCAGCCCGGACGCCTCTTCGTGCGTGCCCTCCCGCTCCGCCGCTGCTGCGTCCATACCCCGACACTCCCGCTCACATGTGGCGGGACACTAGCGGCAAATCGCGGCGAGGAAACCCATCCTCAGTCCGCCGTCTCCAGAAACAGGCTGAGGCCGCCTGGCATCCGGCGTATCTTCTTCCTGCCCACCAGCACGTCCTCGATCACGCAGATCGATTGCAGCAGATCGCGCTGGGCATACGGCTTGGACAGACACCCGGCAGCCACGTCTCGCGCCTCGCCGGGGCAGTTGCCGGTGACGAACAGTGCGTGGATGCCCCTGGCATGCGCCGCCTCGGCGACCGCGATCCCGTTGCCGTCGGCGAGCGCCACGTCCAGCAGCACCAGATCGATCGCGGTGCCGTTGTCGAGATGCGCGAGCGCCGCGGCCACGGTGTCGACCGTCGCCGTGATTTCGAAGCCCTCTTCCGTAAGGAAATGCTCGGTGTCGAACGCTACCAGCGGCTCGTCCTCGACGATCAGCAGGGCCTTGATTCGATGTTTCTTTTTCCCGAACATGGCTGCTCGCCCAACCCCTTCTTTACCCGATTGCGCGGTGGCGCCGCGCGATCTCGTTACGCTTTCGACCCTAACGCGCGAGCCGCCGTTCGGCCGCAAATTTTTTGAGCGCGCACGCCAAAAGGATGTATGGGCGCGACGTGTCCCCCTCCCCCGCCTCCAAGGAACCGCAGCGCATCGCCAAGCTGCTCGCGCGTGCCGGCATCGCCTCGCGCCGCGAGGTCGAACGGATGATCGCCGAAGGCCGCGTGGCGCTCGACGGACAGGTGCTCGACACGCCGGCGACCCTGGTGGCGTCGCTCCACGGCGTCACCGTCGACGGCAACCCGGTCGAGGCGCCGCGACCCGCGCGCCTCTTCCTTTTCCACAAGCCCACCGGCGTCCTCACCACCGAACGCGACCCCAAGGGGCGCCCGACCATCTACGATCGCCTGCCGAAGGATCTGCCGCGCCTGATCCCCGTCGGCCGGCTCGACTACAATACCGAGGGCCTGCTGCTGCTCACCACCGACGGCGGGCTCAAGCGACAGCTCGAGCTCCCCGCGACCGGCGTCGAGCGCGCCTATCGCGCCCGCGCCTATGGCACCGTCTCCCAGGCGCAGCTCGAGGAGCTGATCGAGGGCGTGACGATCGACGGCGTCCGCTACGGCGCCATCGACGCCAACCTTGAACGCCGCACCGGCGCCAACGTCTGGATCGAGCTCGTCTTGACCGAGGGCAAGAACCGCGAGGTGCGCCGCGTGCTCGAGCATCTCGGGCTCGAGGTCTCGCGCCTCATCCGCACGCGCTACGGGCCCTTCGTGCTTGGCGACCTGCCGCTGGGCGGCATCGGCGAGGTCCGCCAGCACGATCTGGTCGCGTTCCGGCAGGCGCTCGCCAAGGGCAGGAAGGCCGAAAATGTCGTGGAGGTGGCGCCCGCGTCTTCGCCCGCCGCCCCCGTTCGCCCTCAGCCCGCCGAGACGCGCGCGAAGCGGCCGAACGCACGCACCGGACGGACTTCGCCGACCCCGGCTCGACCGACGTCGGGCATGCCGAAGCCGCAGGCGACCTCTCCGCTCACCCGCGGCCGGCCGACCCTTCGCTCCGCCGACCGCACGCGCGTCCCCGACGCCGAAATTCTCGCTCCGCCCGAGAAGAAGCCGACGCCGAAGCGCCGCCCCGGCTGGGCCAAGCCCAAGCCAAAACCCGGCCCCAGGCGCCGCAAATGAGGATCATCGCCGGCACGTGGCGCGGCCGCCCGCTCGCCGCTCCGAGGGGCGACGCCACCCGCCCCACGGCGGACCGCACGCGCGAGGCGCTCTTCTCGATGCTCGCGAGCCGCCTCGGCAGCTTCGACGGGCTCGCCGTCGCCGATCTCTTTGCCGGCTCGGGTGCGCTCGGGCTCGAAGCGCTCTCGCGCGGCGCGGCAACCTGCCTGTTCGTCGAGCAGGACCGCGCCGCGCTCGACGCGCTCCGGGCAAACGTTTCCAGGCTGGACGCCAAAGGCGCCGACATCCGCGCGCAATCGGTCCTCGCGCTCGGCCCGGCGCGGGCGCCGCTCGATCTCATCGTGATGGACCCGCCCTATGGCACCGGCGCCGGTGCAGTGGCGATCGACAAGCTGGCGCGGCTCGGCTGGACCGGCCCCGGCACGTGGATCAGCATCGAGACCGCGCGCGATGAGGAGGTGGCAGCCGCCGGCTTCGCGATCGACGCCACCCGCGTCCACGGCAAGGCGCGGCTCACCTTGTTGCGCCCGATCACCTGAGCCTGCATGTCCGAAGGCTCAAGTCTCCGTTGCCCCACACATGTTCCGCGATCCGCCGGCGTTATTCGCTCACTCGCCGCGCGCTGATCACCGTGACCGGCGCGGCCGGAACCTCGCCCTTGAACGCGCCGCGCACCGTGGCGGCGGGATCGACGGGCGCGTCCATGATCTGCTCGATCACGTCCATGCCGTCGACGACGTGCCCGAACGCCGCATAGCCGAGATTGTCGCCCGGCCTGGACGGATCGGCATCGAACGAGGGCCGCTGGTCGCCGACCATGATCGTGAACTCGCCGCGCGCCGATCCGGGCTCGAGCCGCGCGATCGAGATCGTGCCGCTCACGTGGTGCAGCCCGGTCTCGGTGGTGGGCTCGTGCTTGATCGGCGGCAGGCTCAGCTCGGGATCGCCGTTCACCCCGAACTGCACGAACCCGAAATGGTCCTGCACCTTCACCGTCCGATAGAAGGTGACCCCGTCGAGCCGGTGCTGATCGACATAGGCGAGGAAATTCTTCGCGGTGATCGGCGCATGCTCGGTGTCGACCACGACGATGATCGGTCCCGCGCTCGTCTCGATATCGACCCGCGGCAGGTTCGCGTCCGCCGGCGCTTCGGCAGGCTGCGGCGCAGGCGTCCGGCCCGGCGCGACCTGAAGTGCCGTCGCCAAAAGGAGCGAGGCGAGCCCAAGCATCATCCCCCCAGCGCCTTCTTGAGCAGCTCGTTGACGACCTGCGGGTTGGCCTTGCCCTGCATCGCCTTCATCACCTGGCCGACGAAGAAGCCGAACAATTTGTCCTTGCCGCCGCGATAATCGGCGACCTTGTCGTCGTTCGACGCCATGACGTCGGCGATCACCTTTTCGATCGCGCCGGTATCGCTGGTCTGCTTGAGCCCGCGCTCCTCGACGATCCTGCCGGGATCGCCGCCGGTTTCGAGCATGATCTCGAACACCTGCTTGGCGAGGCTGCCCGACAGCGTCCCATCGGCGACCAGGGCGAGCAGTTCCGCCGCCTGCGACGGGCCGACCGGGCTTTCCTCGATGCTCTTGCCGAGCCGGTTCAATGCCCCGAACAGCTCCGAGGCGACCCAGTTCGATGCCTGCACCGGCGATGCGCCCGCCTCTAGCAGCGAATCGAACCAGCGTGCGGTCTCCACCTCGGCCGTCAGCACGCCGGCATTATAGGCGGTGATGCCGAGCGCCTCGTAGCGCGTGCGCTTGGCATCGGGCAGCTCGGGCAGGCTGGCGCGGCATTCGTCGAGAAACGCGTCGTCGAGCTCGAGCGGCAGCAGGTCGGGATCGGGGAAATAGCGGTAATCGTGCGCGTCTTCCTTCGACCGCATCGACCGCGTGGTACCCGTATCGGGATCGTAGAGCCGCGTCTCCTGCACGATCCTGCCGCCGTCCTCGACCACGTCGACCTGTCGATTGGCCTCGTGCTCGATCGCCGCCATCACGAAGCGCACCGAATTGACGTTCTTGGTCTCGGTGCGCGTGCCGAGCTCGGCGCCCGGCCTGCGCACGCTGACGTTGACGTCGGCGCGCATCGAGCCCTCTTCCATGTTGCCGTCGCAACTGCCGACATAGCGCAGGATCGATCGCAGCTTCCGCAGATAAGCCCCTGCCTCGCCAGGAGAACGCATGTCCGGTCGGCTGACGATCTCCATCAGTGCGACGCCCGATCGGTTGAGATCGACGTAGCTGCGCGTCGGGTGCTGGTCGTGCATCAGCTTGCCCGCATCCTGCTCGACATGGATGCGCTCGACACCGATCGTCTTGGTCACGTCCTCGAGTTCGATCTCGATCGAACCTTCTCCGACAAGCGGATGATAAAGCTGCGAAATCTGATAGCCCTGCGGCAGGTCCGCGTAGAAATAATTCTTCCGGTCGAACCGCGACCATTTGTTGATCGCCGCCTCGATCGCCATCCCCGTGCGCACCGCCTGGCGGATGCATTCGCGATTGGGCACCGGCAGCATCCCGGGCATCGCCGCATCGACGAGACTCACCTGCGTATTCGGCTCCGCCCCGAACGCGGTAGAGGCGCCCGAGAAGAGCTTGGCGTTCGAGGTGACCTGCGCATGGACTTCGAGGCCGATCACGACCTCCCATTCGCCGGTCGCGCCCTGGATGCGGTAGGTGGAGGTCGATGCGTCAGCCATTGTCGGTCTCGGGGGTAATGAGGGGAAGGTCAGGAAAATAGGTGCGGTAAAGCCGGGTATCGCGGGTAATCAGCGCCTGCCCCGCATGCGCGGCATGTGCTCCAATAAGGAAGTCGGCCAGAATTTTCTTGCGGTCGGATGTCACGCGGCGATGGCTGCGGAAGAGGCGCCCGGCCAGGAAGGCGGCGTCGAGCGGCAGATCCTCGATGACGATCTCGATCGCGTCGAACGTCGCGGTCAACTCGACCAGATCGGCAAAGCGCCCCGCGCATTCGGCGGCGACGATCGAACTGGCCGCCATCACGTCGTCCCGGGCCGCCGCTGCGATCTGCGCGCTCGACCAGCCGAACCATTCGGAATCACGCTCCAGCACGTCGATAACGACATTCGAATCGACAAAGATCACGGCAGATCGTCATAGGGACCGCGAATCTCGGTCATATAGTCGTCGGTCGATTGGCCCGTGGAATATTTCCCCGCAATCGCGTCGATCGCAGCGAGGACGCGCTGCTTGCGCTGCTCGGGAGTCTCGTTCGCGCGTCGCGCCTTTCGGCTGGGCAGCACGACCGCTTCGCCACGATCGTTGATGCCGACCGTCACCGCCGTTCCTGGAATCAAACCAACGCGATCGCGGATCGCTTTCGGAATGAGCACCTGGCCCTTGCTCGTCATATTGACGTCGGCGGTGTCGGCGATGGGCTTGTACAAATTCATCGGAAATCTCCAGTGTTACCTTGGTAACACCTGCGCAGTCAGATGTCCATCACCACCACGCCTCGGGTCGCGCCGCAAAGCCCGCGCGTTCCTCGATCGCGAGCCCCGCGTTGAGCACGCTCTGCTCGTCGAGCGCCTTGCCGATGATCTGCAAGCCCAGCGGCAGCCCCGCCGCGTCGAGCCCGCCCGGCACGCTCATCGCCGGCAATCCCGCGAGGCTGCTCGGCACGGTGAAGACGTCGTTCAGATACATTGCCAGCGGATCGGTCTTCTCGCCCAGTGCGAACGCCGCCGAAGGCGCGGTCGGCGTCAGCAGCACGTCGCAGCTTTCCCACGCCTTCTCGAAGTCGCGCGCGATGAGCGTGCGGACCTTCTGCGCCTGCGTGTAATATGCGTCGTAATAGCCCGCCGAGAGCACATAGGTGCCGATCATGATGCGGCGCTTGACCTCGTCGCCGAACCCCGCCGCGCGGGTCGCCGCGTACATCTCCTGCAGGTTCGCGCCGTCGGGCAGCTCGCGCTGGCCGTAGCGCACGCCGTCATAGCGCGCGAGGTTGGACGAGGCCTCGGCGGGGGCGATGATGTAATAGGCCGGCAGCGCGTATCTGGTGTGCGGCAGCGACACCTCGACGACCTCCGCACCCGCGTCCTTCACCCAGTCGATGCCCTGCTGCCACAAGGCCTCGATCTCGGCCGGCATGTTGTCGACCCGATATTCTTTGGGAATACCGACCTTCTTGCCCTTGAGATCGCTCGACAATCCGGCTTCCCATTTGGGCACGTCGAGGTCGAGCGAGGTCGCGTCCTTGGGATCGAAGCCCGCCATCGCCGCGAGCAGGACCGCGCAGTCCTTCACATCGCGCGCCATCGGCCCGGCCTGATCGAGCGAGGAAGCGAACGCCACCACGCCCCAGCGCGAGCAGCGGCCATAGGTCGGCTTGATCCCCGAAATGCCGACGAAGCTCGCAGGCTGGCGGATCGACCCTCCCGTATCGGTCCCGGTCGCCCCCGGGCACAGCCGCGCCGCGACCGCCGCCGACGAGCCGCCCGACGACCCGCCCGGCGTCAGCGGTGCGTTGCCGCCGTCGCTGCGCCGCCACGGCGAGATCACGTTGCCGAACGCGCTCGTCTCGTTGGACGAGCCCATCGCGAACTGGTCCATGTTGAGCTTGCCGAGCATCCCCGCGCCCGCATCCCACAGATTCTGCGAGACGGTCGATTCGTAGGGCGGCGTGAAGCCTTCGAGGATATGGCTCGCCGCCGTCGAAGCGACGCCCTTGGTGCAGAACAGGTCCTTCATCCCGATCGGCACGCCCGCGAGCGGCTTGAGCGTTTCGCCCGCCGCGCGCGCCTTGTCGGCGGCATCGGCCGCGGCGAGCGCGTGCTCGGGCGTCTCGACCAGGAAGGCGTTGAGCGGCTTCGCGCCAGCGACGCGGTCGACGAACGCCTCCGCCACCTCGCGCGCCGAGAAGGCGGCCGAGCGCACGCCATCGCGAATCGCCGCAACGCCGAGATCGGTGAGGTCAGTCATTCGATCACCTTGGGAACGGCAAAAAACCCGTGCTCCGCCTGCGGCGCGTTCGCCAGCACCGCGTCGCGCACCCCGCCGTCGGTGACGACGTCGTCACGCAGGCGCAGCGCGTTGGGGATCACGGCGGTCATCGGCTCGACGGCCGAGGTGTCGACCTCGCCCAATTGCTCGATCCAGCCAAGGATGTTGCCGAGCTCAGGCGCGAGCCGATCGGCCTCTTGGTCGGTGATCGCGATCCGCGCGAGGCTCGCGATCCGCTTCACGGTGGCAGTATCTACGGACATGCGCGAGCGGCTAGCAGAGCCGCCCGCGCCTGCGCAACGCTATTCGAACGGCTCGCCGACGGGGACGCCGCCGACGAAGAGCTGGCGCCGTCGCACCGGGCGGATATCGACCTCCCCGCGGGCGAGCGCTGCGGCGATCGTCGCGCGCTGCGCATCCGACAGGCTGGCGGCGTCTTTGCCGGGGTCGACCGTCCACTCGGCACGCTTCTTGACGAGGTGCGCGACGGTACATTGCTCCGTCCCGCCAATCGTCTCGGAGAGCGCGGCCTGCCCGTGCTTCGGCGTGCGGCTGGGGACGCAGCCGCCCGAGATCGCGATCGCCTCGGTGCCTCCAGGCTGCCACAGCACGACACACGGACGATCACCGCCGCCGCACGCCTTCCAGTCGGCGAGCTGCTCCTGCAACTCGCCCGGCAGCGCCACCGGGCGCGGCAGGATGCGCAACCGCTGTTGCAACGTGCCCATGCGCTCGACGATGTTCTGGCGATCGACGAGCGTCGAACGGTCCTTCGCCGCCGCCGCTTTGGTCGCCAGTCGCGCGACCGCTGCGTTGCTCGATTGCGTCAGCCGCCGCGTTGCCCGCCTGCCCGGCTCGCCGAAGTCGAACGCGAGCGCCGCCCAGTCGACCTTCTCGGGCGCCACCTTGCCCGCCTCGAGCCGCGCTACCTGATCGTGCGTCGAAATCGCGTTGAAGCTGAGGATCGGCGTCGCGAGGAACAGCGCCGCCGCCATCACCCCGAACGCCAATCGCAGGTTCGCCGTCCGCGCCTCGCCCGCCCAGCCCATCCGCCGCCGCGCGAGCGCCACCCACCAGGCGAGCCCCACCGCGCACGCGATGCCGACGAAGGTCACCGCCCACAGCCGGTCGGGCGTGAAACCGTATTGATCGATTCTCAGCCCCGTCGCGATCGCAGCGATGCCCGCCAGCGGCAGGATCACCGCGGCAAGCGCGGTCGCGCCCCAGCGCAGCGCCGGGTTGGTAGCCTCGTCCTCCGCGCCGTCGCCGATCACCGTATTGGCAAGCACCCACGCGCCGAGCGCGCAGACGAGCAGGATCGGCGTCGTCGCCTTGGTCGCCTCCCACAAGGCGTCGAGCCCGGTGAACGGCAGCGCCAGCAGGAACAGCAGCAACCCCGCGCCGAGCACCGGCGCGAGCACCGCCAGCACCGCCGTCACCACCCGCCGCAGCGTCCGCACCACCGCCTCGCGCTCACGAAAAAGCCCCAACGCCGCGCCGAACGCACCGCCGATCAGCAGCGCATCGACCCAGCCCTTCATCAGCAGGCGCTCGATCAGGTCGATCCCGATCAGCCCGAACAGCGCCGCGAGCAGCCATGACAGCGCGAACACCACCCCGACGAACGCCCAGGAGGCGCACCACAAGACGATGTTGGTCCATACCTGCGCATGGACCTCGGGATAGGGGAATTCGGCCCTCCCCCGGTCGCGCGCGGTTTGAAAGAGCGGCGCGGCGATCGCGATCGCAAGCGCCAGGCTCGCGTCGTTCCAGTCGCCCAAAAAGCCGTCCGGCGGCGCGCCGTTCCACCACGAGACGAGCCCGGCGACAAGCGCCACGCCGACCCCGAACACCGCCGACCAGCCGAACCGCACCCGTTCCGCGGTAAAGCCGAACGCGGCCGCCCCCGCCGCGATACCGGTCGCGAGTGCGAGCCGCCCCGGCGGGACCACGCCCGACACATCGATCAGCCGTTCGATCGCGAGGCACGCCAGCGCGCCGACAATCCCGAGCAGCACCGGCCGCCAGCGCCAGCCCTCGCCTTCGCGCATGTCCGTCATCGACCCGCCTCTCCCTCTCATCTCCGCACGCCGCCCGCGCGATTGCAAGCACCGCCGCCATCGTGCAGGGGTTTCGCCTCACCCCTGCACACCCTATGTTGCGTCGCAACAAGGAGCCCGCCGCCTTGGCCCGCAAGTTCCTCTATCTGATTGCGATCCTTATCATGTTCGCCCTCGCTGCCGCGTTCGCTTATCGTCTTTTTGGCGTGCAGATCCTGCGCAGCGCGCTTGTGCCGACGACCGAGTTCGTCGCTCAACCCGCCACCAAACCCTCGGCCTATGCCGATCCGGCGATGTGGTTCGCCCATCCCGGCAAGGCGAACGATCCCGCACGCTGGACGCCTGCCGGTTATACACCCACGACCAAGCCCGAGGCCGCGGTCTTCTACATCCATCCGACCTCGTATCTCGACCGCAAGCATTGGAACGCCCCGCTCGACAATGCAGAGGCGAACGACCGCGCCAGGCTCTTCCTGCGCGGCCAGGCGAGCGCGTTCAACGGCGTCGGCGCGATCTGGGCGCCGCGCTATCGCCAGGCGACCTTCGGCGCCTTCCTGACAAGCGAAGCGGCGGCGCAACAGGCGCTCGACCTCGCGTATGGCGACGTCGCGAGCGCCTTCGACCAGTTCCTCAAGGAAGCCGGCGACCGACCGATCATCCTCGCCGGCCACAGCCAGGGCGCGCTCCACCTCACCCGCCTGCTTCACGATCGCATCGCCGGCACCCCGCTCGCGAAGCGCATCGTCGCGGCCTATGTCGTCGGCTGGCCGATCTCGGAAACCGCCGACCTCCCCACGCTCGGCCTCCCCCAATGCACCGCGGCCGATCAGGCCGGCTGCATCCTCTCCTGGCAGAGCTTCGCCGAGCCGGCCGATCCCTCGCTGATCTTCGACACGTTCGACAAGACGGCGGGCTTCACCGGCGCCCCGCGCAAGGGAACGCCGGTCGTCTGCACCAACCCGCTTACCGGCACGCCTGACGCCGCCGCGCCGGCGAGCGCCAATCAGGGCACGCTCTACCCCTCGGCCGACCTCACGACCGCGCGCATCGTGCCGGGCACGATTCCCGCGACATGCGAGGGCCGCGGCATCCTCTCGATCGGCGCGCCGCCCGATCTCGTCGGCAATTACGTGCTGCCCGGCAACAACTACCATGTCTTCGATTACGCGCTGTTCTGGGCAAACATCCGCGCCGACGCCGCGCGCCGGCTCGCCGCGTTCGAGGCACGGTAACCGCCTGCGCTCATCCGACGTTCACCCGTCGCGTGACATAGGCTAGAGAAAGCGCACCAGCTCGAGGGGAAGCAGATGTCGATCGCCATGCTCGTCGCGGCCAGCCTGACCGCGGCGCTCCAGACCACGCCCGCGCCTGCCGAATCTGCGATCGTGCCGCCGATTCCGGCGCCGGAGAGCGGGGTCACCGACACCGAGGTCGACCGCTACGCCGCTGCCGCGCTCGCCGTTCAGCGCATCGAGCGCAATGCCAACCCCGAAGACGAGGGCAAGCCCGGCAGGATGGCCGCCGCGGTCGAGCAGACCGGGCTCTCGCCCACCCGCTTCAACGAGATCGCCAAGGCCCAGCAAGGCGACCCCTCGCTTCAGGCCCGCATCCAGGATGCGGCCGCGGAGAAGATCGGCGAGGAATAGGGCGGGCTCGATACGATCGAGCCGTCATTGTTTGGCATCAATACTTTTCGAATAGGGATATTCGATTGTGTCCCCGCGAAGGCGGGGACCCAGACTGGGCTCCCGCCTTCGCGGGAGCACAACGCTGTGAGCAAAACGCGCGACGCCATCCACGGCTTACGTGTCTGAAGGGATAAGCACCAAACAAGTTCAGGTGACGCCAGATGGGCGGCAGTGCGGTCGTGGCCTCTCGACCCGATACGCGACCGCGCTATAGCCGCGCAGATGATCACCACGGATCGATCCGCCTACCGCGCCGCGCTCCCCAACGGCGGCCGCCTGCTCGGCCTCGACGTCGGCACCAGAACGATCGGCACCGCTTTGTGCGACGCCGGCTGGAGCTTCGCCAGCCCGGCCGAGCTCATCCGCCGCGCCAAGTTCCAGAAGGACAAGGCCGCGCTCGCCGCGCTCGCCGCCGCGCAGCATGTGGTCGGCATCGTCGTCGGCCTGCCCCTCAACCTCGACGGCAGCGAGAGCCCGCGCAGCCAATCGACCCGCGCCTTTGCCCGCAACCTCGACGATCTCGGCCTCGCCATCCTTCTGTGGGACGAGCGCTGGTCGACCCAGGCGGTCACCCGTACGCTGATCGAGCAGGACGCGAGCCGCGCCCGCCGCGCCGAGCTCGTCGACAAGATGGCCGCCGCCTACATCCTCCAGGGCGCGATCGACGCGCTGGTCGCCGCCTGAATTGCTAACGCCCTTCCGCGCCGTCCCGCGATGGAACGCGCCGAATCCGGCTCTGGCGGTAACCTTCGGGTAAGCTTACTATTCCCCTAACGATTGCACAGGGGAACATGCCCATGTCCACGCGCTCCGCAGCCGCCCGGTCCTGGCTCAGGGCCGCGCTCTATCTCGCCGCGCTCGTCGCGCTGCCGCTGCTCGCGTCGCCCACGAGCGCGAAGGGCGCGACCGCCAAGTTTCCGGTCCGAAGCGTGCTCGGCCTCGACGCCCCGCTTCAGGCCGGCGATTATGTGTGGGATGCGCAGGGAATCGGCCCCGGCAGGCTCACCATCGTGATCGATCTCGATGCCGCACTGATCCACGTCTATCGCGCGGGCAACGAGATCGGCCGCTCGTCGATCATCTACGGCTACGGCAAGCATCCGACGCCCGCCGGCGTCTATCCGATCCTCGAAAAGGACGTGGATCACGTCTCGAACATCTATGTCGGCGCGCCCATGCCCTGGATGCTGCGGCTGACCTGGAGCGGCATCTCGATCCACGGCAGCGAGACGATTTCGGACGACATCGCCACCCACGGCTGCATCGGCCTGCCCCACGGCTTCGCCAAGATCCTGTTCGATGCTGCGCATAAAGGCGACAAGGTTTTGGTGACCCACAACTGGGCCGGCAACGACAACGCAATCCAGATGGCGGAATCCGCCGAGCCCACGCCGCAACCCGCACCGCTGCTCGACTACGCCTATCCGCTCAACACGCCGGCGGACGAAGCGGCGGTGTATGCGAGCAATTGAGCGAGGGGCGTCGCGAGCACGGCTGGCGGCCGCAGATGGGCCTATCGGCTTCTTTGCATCAAAGATGAACGTGCTTCAAATCAGCTCGAATCGGGCGTCTGAAATTCACGCACCTAACGGCTCGGGCGCTCTATGGACGTAATAGCTGCAACGAGACTCGGATCATCTATCATCTGCTGCAGAGCGCTGTTCAAAGCCGTGCGTATGTGGCGAGCGTTGGAGCTGCCTCGAGCGACAAACATTTGCCCTCCGCTCGTGCTCTCCCCCCGGTAAAATTTCTCATAAATTACCTTAGAATTTAACAACACGCGCGCGTTGATAGCCGCTGTCGACTCTGTTTTTCCCGCGACAATGCCGCTGTGCTCCTCAAAGCCTAGGTGTCGAATATCAACCCTCAAGGTAGGGCCTTTCGAAGTGCTTGCCGTCACCACGAACCCTTTTCGCGTTAGAGCAGAGGTTAGCGACTGACTAACTACCGCAGCGATGTCACCGGCTGCCGTTATGTCGCCGTGACGAGTTCCGCGCACCTCTCTCGTGCCGATCGTGGCAGTGGGTCGTTCGTCTCTCACATCGAGAGAGACGGTGTGTCCCACTGCTACAGAGCTGGGCTTCGCTACAAGTTGCGTCTCAAGATGAACGGTTTGAGATGAACAGCCAGCGATAAATAGTGCCAACAGGAATATAGGAGTTCTCATCGCCTCGCCTCGCTGTGAAGTTAACTGTCATACTCTCAGCTTTTCCGCATGGCGGCAACGGAGGAGCCGGACATACCAGGCCAATCTCGCAAAGATCAGAATTCAAGGCCGGCAGCGTCCACCAGCGCAGTCTTTAAAATTGCCCACCTCCCACCGCTCTTGTATTCGAGCGCGAGTTTCGTCACGTACCGATGGGTGAGCCATCGCGACCGTATCATAGACTTCACCCGCCGCTTTCCTGGCCGGAACGACGACGAGATTTCGAACGCACTTCAGATCAAACCGCGTCAAATCGTGAATCAAGTTTGCCGTGCCTTAGCGAAGGCTGGAATGATCGAGCGACGGCCAACCTCATCGGGAAAGCTCGGCAACTATCCAATATCGAGTCGATCGCCTCAACCGGTGGCGTCTGTCACCCCGCGCGTGAGAGGCGCTGCGGGAACGGCTGCCACAGGTCCCACCAGCGACTGGTTCTGGGAAGGAAACGTGACGGATGCGGTCGAGAGGTTTCTTCTTGAGCAAGATTGGAGCGTGATCTCAAAGGCAGACACAAGAACGAGGGAGCGCGGCTTAGACCTTCATGCCACGCAGGATGATCACGAGATCGTAGTCGAGGTTAAGGGATACCCTTCGAAATTCTACCGAGATCCACGCAGAATTGGAGAGCACAAGCCGACCAGTCCCACTATACAGGCACAGCACTGGTATTCGCACGCTCTGCTGAAGGCGCTTCGTCTCCAGGCAACCTACCCTACAGCGATTGTCGCAATGGCTTTCCCAGATTTTCCCCGATATCGAGCTCTGTTTCAGGAGACTGTGAGCGCCCTCGAGCGACTCGGGATCGCGGTCTTGTTCGTAGCTGAATCCGGGACGGTGGACGCTACAGGCCTGCGACCAAGCGCCGTTCGGTCGCTTCACGGTTGAGGCGGCGAGCTTTCCTACACACATTCGAATGTGCGATGGTGCGAGGATGCGAACCGCCGGACAGCCCACAACCGCAAACCTCGAAACAGCACCGTCAACATTACCCTCCGCAACAGTCAACTTAGTCAACTTCGGCGCAACCTTCGGCCTCGGCTCCCCCGCCTTGCACCTACACCCGCCCCGCGCTAGGCAGCCGCTTTAATGCCGTCCTCCGATCACTCGCCCGCCGCCCAGCTCCCCGGCGGCGCCGTTTTCCCGCACGGGAACCTGACGGGCATTTCGGGGCTCCAGCCGCATGAGATCACCTTCCTCCTTGACGAGGCGGAGACCTGGGTCGATTGGAACCGCCGCCACGCCAAGAGCGCGCATCCGCTCGCCGGGCTCACGCAGATCAACGCCTTTTTCGAGAATTCGACGCGCACGCTCCTCTCGTTCGAGATTGCGGGCAAGCGGCTCGGCGCCGACGTCGTCAACATGCACGCGGCGCAAAGCTCGGTGAAGAAAGGCGAGACGCTGATCGACACCGCGATGACGCTGAACGCCATGCGCGCCGATGTAATCGTCATCCGCCATGCGAGTTCGGGCGCGGTGCAGCTCATCGCGGACAAGGTCGCCTGCCCCGTGCTCAACGCGGGCGACGGCGCGCACGAGCACCCGACGCAGGCGCTACTCGACGCGCTCACCATTCGCCGCCGCCGCGGCAGCATCGCGGGGCAGCGCGTGGTGATCTGCGGCGATCTGCTCCACAGCCGCGTCGCGCGTTCGAACATCCTCGCGCTCACCGCGCTCGCCGCCGAGGTCCGCGTCTGCGCGCCCTCGACGCTGATGCCGCCCGCCGTCGAGGCGATGGGCGTTACCGCCTTCACCGATTTCGATGCCGCGCTCGACGGCTGCGACGTCGTGATGATGCTCCGCCTCCAGAACGAGCGCATGTCGGGCGCGTACATCCCTTCCACGCGCGAATATGCGCTGCGCTACGGCCTCACGCTCGATCGCCTCGCGCGCGCCAGGCCCGACGCGCTCGTCATGCACCCCGGCCCGATGAATCGCGGGGTCGAGATCGCGTCGAACGTCGCCGATCACCCCGAGCGTTCGGCGATCACCGAGCAGGTCGAGATGGGGGTGGCGGTGCGGATGGCATGCCTCGACGTGCTCACCCGCCGCGCGCGCGGCGTGGAGGGCTGGGCATGAAGCGCGCCTTCACCAACGCGCGACTCGTCTGCCCGGAAGGCGGCGTCTCGACCGGAACGCTCGTCACCGAGGGCGACCGCATCGTCGCGATCGGCCAGACGGGCCTCCCCAGCGATGCCGAAGTGGTCGACTGCAAGGGGCTCACACTCGCCCCCGCGCTCGTCGATCTGGGCGTGTTCGCCATCGATCTGCCCGCTTTCCACGCCGGCGGGATCGTCCGCGTCGGGCTGATGCCCGATCAATCACCGGTGCTCGACGATCCCGGCATCGTCCAGCGCGCTGCCTTGATCGGCAAGCCGACGCTCTGGATCCATTCGCTCGCCGCCGCGACCAAGGGCCTCCAGGGCCACGACCTCGCCGAAATGGCGATCAACCAGGCTGCGGGCGCAAAAGCGGTCGCGACCGGGCGGCGCTGGATCGGCGACTCGGGCGTGATGCGCAAGGTTCTCGGCTATGCGCGCGATCTCGGGCTCGCCGTCGTCGCGCATGCCGAGGATGCGGGTCTCGCTGCACAGGCCGTTGCCACCGCGGGCGAGACGGCAACCCGCCTCGGCCTCCCCGCCGCCCCCGCGCTCGCAGAGCCGCTCGCGATCGTGCGCGACGTCATGCTCGCCGAGGAAACCGGCGCGCGGCTCCACTTTCGTCAGGTGACGACCGCCGCCGGCTTCGAGCTGATCCGCGCCGCCAAGCGCCGGGGCATTGCGGTGACGTGCGGCATCACCCCCGCGCACTTCCTGCTGTCGGACATCGCGAGCACCGATTTCCGCAGCTTCGCGCGCCTTTCGCCGCCGCTGCGCAGCGAGGCCGACCGCAAGGCCGCGCTCGCCGCGGTCGCCGACGGCACGGTCGACGTGATCGCCTCGGGCCACGATCCGCGCGGGCCCGAGGAGAAGCGCCTCCCCTTCGCCGATGCCGCGCCCGGCGCTGCCGATGCCGAGCATTTGCTCGCGCTGTCCCTGGGGCTCGTCCGCGACGGGCTGATCCCGATCGAGCGCATCTTCGCGCTGCTCGCGGCCAATCCGGCGCGCGTCCTCGGCCTCGATGCCGGCACGCTCGTCGAAGGCGCGCCCGCCGATCTGGTGCTGTTCGATCCCGATACGCCGTGGCGCATCACCGCCGATGCCATGCGCGCGAAGACCGGCAACACGCCGTTCGACGGGCTGCCGGTCCAGGGCAAGGTCCGCCGCCTGTTCAAGGGCGGCGCGGAGGTGTTCAGCGCCTAACGCGAGGCGAGCTGCGTTCCCTTGTCGACCCACTTGGCAAGCGTGTCGCCGGCATCCTGCCGAACGAAGCAGCGGCCGCCTTTGGCCTTGTAGCGATGGCACAGGCTCACCGCGTCGTCCTGCGTGAAGCCGCCGAGCGAAAGCCGATAATAGGTGCCGCTATTGTCGGCATAGTGCATGCCGTGCGGTGTCCGGCTCTTGAAGGCGGGCAGCACGCGCTGCGCGCGCTTCCACCCGTCATGCGCGACCGCTGCATTCTCGTAGGCGCCGAGCTGGACGAACCACGCGCCCGACGCAAGCTCGCGCGGCGCAAGTGTTGGCGCCGGCGCGGCCTTGCCCGCCGCATAGTCGACCGTCGGCTTGTTGGCGATCGCACGCACCGGCACCGGCTGGACGACCTCCTTGCGCGGTCCGAACACGATGGCCGCCACGCGCGTCAGCATCGACGGCGACGGGGTCGCGACCGGAGCAGGTGCGGCCACCGCCATGCTCGGCTGCGGCTCCGCAACCGGCATCGCCACGCTGTCGATCGCATCGGCTTCAGCCGACGCGAGCGCCACCGGTGAGGGCGACGTGTTGAGCGCAAGCGCGATCGGCTGGCCCTGATCCTCCTGCGGGGTCACGCCGAGCAACGCGGCGACCTGATCCGATGCCGATTTGGGCGTCGCGAACGCGGCCCATTGTTCCATGCGTGCATCGACATCGGCGGGCGAAAGATCGACCATCGCGATCGAGCGCGACGCCTGCCAGTTGCCCGCAAGCGCGAGCGCAAGTGCAAGGTTCTGTCGAGTCTTCGAGGTTGCGCCGGGCTGGCGCGCCGCGGGCACGAGCACCTGGATCGCCGCCTTGGGATCGCCGGCCAGCGCCAGCGCGAGCCCGCGATCGGCGGCCGGAATGACGCCGGCATGCGCCGCGAGCGTCTCGCGCGCGCCCGCCCAATCGCCCTCGCCGGTCTGCGCAAGCGCAAGGCTGAGCGCGGCCTTGCCGTCGTTCGAATCGAGCGCGAGCGCATCGGTGAACGCCTGCCGAGCCGAGGTGAAGCGGCCGTCCTCGAGATAGGCCTGCCCCAACAGCACGCGATAGGCCGCGTCGCGCGGCACCGCGCGCACCGCACCCTCGGCATAGTCGACCGCTTCGGCGGCGTCGTGATCGGCAAGCGCGTCGTTGGCCTTCCGGGCAAGCTTGGCGGCCTGGTGCTCGGCGGCGCTTTCGCTGACCGCGCTCGCCGAAGCGACCCCGCCACTATGCGCGGCGCAGCCCACCATCGTGCCGCCGAACAGCAGCGCCGAAGCGCCGAAGGTCAGCATGGTCCGGGTCTTCATCGCGTGTATCCCCCAATTCCCTTGGATTCAGTTGCGTTGCGGAAGCTGGCTCACCAGGTCGTCGATTTCGGGCAGCGATTCGAGCAGCGCGTCGAGCGCCTCGGTGACGAGCACCTGCGCCGAACGATTGCACAAGGCGCTCGCGAGCCGCAGCCGCAGATGGCGATCGGTGTCGAGTCGGAGCGTGAAGGCGGCCTTGCCCGCAGCGTTGCGATTGCCGCGGCCGCCGCTTTTGCCCTTGCCCTTCCCCGATGTCTCGCGCCCGATCCGCGCAGCGGTGGCGACCGAGACCGAGGCGCGCGGTGTAGCGGGAACGGCGACGGGCCGCGGCGCCTCCGCGACCGGCTGCGGCGTCTCGACAACCGGCTCCGGTGTCTCCGTGATCGGCTCCGGCGCCTCGGCGACGGCCTCGTCGACCGGCATGGTCTCGGGCTCGGCCGGCGCTTCGATCTCCTCGCGCAGCGCCTCGCGCTGGCGGAGCACCGTCGGCATCGGCGTTGCGGTGTGCATCGGCGTCAGCACGGGTTTGAGGTCGGGCGGGCTCGCATGCTCGTCCGCCTGGCCCATGTCGTTCCACCCGAGATCCTCGAGTGCGTCGTTCATGGTGCCGAAGCCGAGCCCCTGCGGGCGCATTGCCGGACGCGCCTGGCCCTTGCGGGCGAGAAGGCCGGATGACAGCGAAGCGGTGGGCTTGAGTTGCGCCATCGGTTCAGCTCACCACCCGACGGCCGAAGCCGCTCGCCGTCTGCCGCGGCGCGACGAAGCCATTGGGGCTCGGTGCGCTGAACACGGTGCGTCGGAAATTCTTCTCCAGCCGGTCGGAAATATAACCCCAGAGCTGCTGGATCTCCTGTGCGGAGCGCGATTTCGCGTCGACCTCCATCACCGTGCGGCCGTCGATCATCGACGCCGCGAAATCGGTGCGATGGTGGACGGTGATTGGTGCCACCGTGCCGTGCTGCGACAACGCGACCGCGGCCTCGGAGGTAATCCGCGCCTTGGGTGTGGCGGCGTTGACGACGAAGATCAGCGGTTTGCCGGCGCGGTCGCACAGGTCGACGGTGGCGCCGACGGCGCGCAGGTCGTGCGGGCTCGGCCGGGTGGGGATGACGATCAGCTCGGCGACCGCGATCACGCTCTGGATCGCCATCGTGATCGCCGGCGGCGTATCGATCATCGCAAGCTTGAAGCCCTGCTGACGCAACACCTCGAGATCGGCGGCGAGCCGCGCGACCGTGGTCTGCGCGAACGCCGGATAATCGGTGTCGCGCTCGTTCCACCAATCCGACAGCGACCCTTGCGGATCGATGTCGATCAGCACGACCGGCCCGGCCCCGGCTAGTTGAGCCTGGACCGCCAGATGCCCCGAAAGCGTGGTCTTTCCGGACCCGCCCTTCTGCGATGCCATCGCGAGAACCCGCATAGCGTCCCCTGAAATCCTGCTGTTCCAGCGTCCTCGAATGCCATGCCGAACGATAAGAAGTGGTTAATGCCGGGCGAGCGATCGCCCCCGGCCGGGGCCGAACGGCGCGAGGAATTCGTTGCATGCACACATTTTCAAGGCATTATCGCTATCGCCTCGTGCATCCTTCCGACAGGAGCCGATCGAATGACTCGCTTTCTCGCCCCCGGCCTGCTCGCGCTCTCCGGCGCGCTGCTCGTCGCCGCCGCCCCGCAGATCCAGCCCGCGCAATCTGCGGCGGTGAAGGCGGGGGTCGATGCCTGGAGCCGCGGCGATTACGAGGCCGCGGTGAAGGCGTGGCGCGGCCCGGCCGAGCGCGGCGATGCGGACGCGCAGTTCAATCTCGGCCAGGCGTACAAGCTCGGCCGCGGCGTGCCTGCCGATCCCGCCCGGGCCGAACAATGGTATCGCAAGGCCGCCGAGCAGGGCCATTATCAGGCGCAGGAGAATTACGGGCTCACGCTGTTTCAGAACGGCAAGCGCGCGGAGGCGGCGCCGTGGCTCGAAAAGGCGGCGATGCGCGGCGCGCCGCGTGCGCAGCTCGTCTATGGCACGATGCTGTTCAACGGCGATGGCGGCGTCACCAAGGATTGGGTCCGCGCCTATGCGCTGATGACGCGCGCGTCGGGCTCGGGCCTGCCGCAGGCGAGCGAGACGCTCGCCAAAATGGATTCGTTCATCCCGGAAGACCAGCGCCGCAAGGGACTCGAGCTCGCGCGCAGCTACCAGGCGCAGGCCCAGCGGCCGGCTCTTCCCGCGCAGGTGCTCGCATCGAACGACCGCGCCACGCCACCGATCCGCACCGTGCCGGTGCCGGCCTCGACTTCCGCCGCAGCCGCCCGGCCCCCGGCGCCCGGCGCATCCTACCCTGTCCCCGGCAGCACCGCCCCGCCGCCGACCTCCTCGCCCGCTCCGGCTGCGGTGCCGGAACCGGCAACCGCGACACCCGCGACCGTTCAGCCAACACCCGTAGGCAGGTGGCGCGTTCAGCTCGGCGCGTTCAGCAACGAGGCCAACGCCCGCCGCCTGTGGGCCCGTCTCCAGCCGGCCGTGAACGTGCTCGGCGATCGGCAGCCATATCTCGTCCACGCCGGCTCGATCGTGCGGCTCCAGGCGGGGCCCTTCGGCTCGTCGAGCGAGGCCGACAGCGCCTGCGCGGCGGTCGAGGCGAAGGGCAATGATTGCCTGCCGGTCGCGCCATGAGGTGAATCGCGCCGTCACCGCGCCTCATCCCCGAAACGCGAGGCGTGGACGATGCTCGATTGAATCCATAGGTAGGCACGATCGCCAGCAGGAGAGCGCGCATGACCGATCCGTTCGTTCGTCCCGACGTTCGCGGGTTTCTCGATTTCCTCGAAAGCATGCCCGGTCCCAAGACGCACGAGCTGGCGCCGCCTGAAGCACGGCAGCTCTACACCGCGATGAAGGATGTCGCCGATCCGCCGGTGGGCGACCTGGCGACGATCCGCGATCTCGCGATTCCCGGACCGGGCGGCGATCTGCCGGTGCGGTTGTTCGATGCCAGGGAAACACGAGAGCCCGGCCCCGCGATCGTCTTCTTCCACGGCGGCGGCTTCGTGATCGGCAATGTCGACACCCACGCCTCGCTCTGCGCCGAAATGGCGCGCGTGCTCGATTTGCCGGTGGTCTCGGTCGAGTACCGCCTCGCGCCCGAGCATCGCTGGCCCGCCGCGCCCGATGATTGCGAGGCGGCGGCGCGTTGGGTTGCCGATAGCGCGGATGCGCTCGGCAGGCGCGTGACCAGTCTCGTGCTCGCGGGCGACAGCGCTGGGGGCACGCTCACGATCGTGACGGCGATGGCGCTGCGTGATCGCCCCGCCCGCGCGCCCGTGATCGCCCAGTTTCCGATCTATCCCGCCGCCGACATGAGCCGCATCTATCCCTCTTACGAAGAGTTCGCGGAGGGCTATCTGCTCACCCGCGACACGATGGACTGGTTCGCGGATGCCTATGCCGCCGATCTCACCCACATGCGCGGCTCGCCGATGCAGGGCGACCTTGCCGGGCTGCCGCCGGCAGTGGTGGTGACGGCGAGCCTCGATCCGCTGCGCGATCAGGGTCGCGCCTTTGCCGGCGCGCTGATCGATGCCGGCGTGGCCACCGTGTTCCGCGAGGCGCGCGGCAACATCCACGGCTTCGCGAACATCCGCAAGGCGATCCCCTCGAGCCAGGGCGATGTCGCTGGCGCGCTTGCCGCGCTGAAGGCGGTTGTCACCGAGGCCGAGGCCGAGCGCGTGATGGCGCAGGCGGCGCAGTGATCGATGCGACGGGTCTTCCCTATCGCCCGTGCGCGGGCGTGATGCTCGTCAACCGCACGGGAAAGGTGTTCGTCGGGCAGCGACTGGATTCGACCCTCGAGGCCTGGCAGATGCCGCAGGGCGGGATCGATCCGGGTGAGGATGCCGAAACCGCCGCATTGCGAGAACTCGGGGAGGAAACCGGGATCGCATCCGACAAGGTGGAGCTGATCGCGACGGCCCCCGACGAGCTGCGCTACGACCTGCCCGAAGAGCTGGTCGGGAAATTGTGGGGCGGCCGATGGCGCGGCCAGCAGCAGCGCTGGTTTCTATACCGCTTCCTTGGTGACGACAGCGACATCGACATTCGCACCGCGCACCAGGAATTTCGCGCCTGGCGCTGGGCCGATCCGGCAGACCTTCCCGCCATGATCGTGCCGTTCAAGAAGACGCTCTACGAAACTGTGCTCGCAGCTTTTTCGGATCATCTCGCCTGAGACTCGTTTCGGCGACGCCCGCTTCACAAAGGTTCGGCACCGGCCTTTTCTCCGCCCAATTGTCAGACTAGGGACACGGCGGATCATGATCGTGTTGCTCGCCCCCTTGCTGCTCCCGCTCCAGGTCGCAGACGCAGCGTCGCAGGCGTTCGAACCCGTTGTCGACCCCGAGCCGTTTGAGGGTTTCGAATTCTACGCGCCCGACATCGCGCTCGCGCAGCCGATCGATCTGTCCCGAATTCCCACCGTCGAGGTGCCTCCCGCCATCCCGCCCCAGTTCGACGCGATGCTCGCCGCCGCGATCGCGAACGGCAATGACGGCGAGGTCGACACGGTCGTCAAATATGCGAGCAAGCAGGCGCCGTGGAGCTCGGATGCAATGCGCAAGCGCGTCAATTCGTGGCGCACCAAGCGCCGCCTCGATCACGAGGCGATGGTCGAGGCCGCGAGCATGTTCGAGCTGTGGAAGGGCAAAGCCACGATCGGCGGCTGGCTCACCACGGGCAACACGCACAATGTGGGCCTGAGCGGCGTGGTGGACGTCACGCGCGAGGGCCTGCAATGGCGCCACAAGTTGCGTCTCCAGGCCGATTATCAGCGCAGCCTCGACGTTACCACGCGCGAGCATTATCTCGCCGCCTACGAGCCCAACTACAAGATCGACGACCGCTCCTACATCTACGGCGCGCTGCAATATGAGAGCGATCGCTTCCTCGGCTACACCAACCGCTATTCGGCATCGGTCGGTGCGGGCTATTCGCTGCTCAAGGGCCCCGTCACCAAGCTCAGCCTCGAGCTCGGCCCGGCCTATCGTGCCACCGACTTCACCGACGACACCGCCGAGCGCAGCCTCGCCGCGCGCGGATCGCTCGATTTCGAGTGGCAGCTCACGCACTCCGTGTCGCTGACCCAGAACGCCTCGACCTATTGGCAGCAATATAACAGCACCGTGAGCGGCACGACCGCGCTCAACGCCAAGCTGTTCGGCCCGCTCTCGGCGCAGCTTTCGTACAGCGTCCAGTATGAAAGCGAGCCGCCCGGCGGCAACGTCAGCACCGATACGACAAGCCGCGCCTCGATCGTCTACGCGTTCTGAGCAGCACAAGGTTTCATTCGCAACCGGTTTGCGGCTAGAGCGTCGCCCGATGGAGAGGCTTTCGACAATCGAACGCGACGCGATCGAGCGCGTCGCCGCTGCGCCTTCATTGGGGCGCGTTCAGGCATGGGCCGCGATCAACAGCGGCACCGCGAATCTCGACGGCCTCGCGCACATCGCGGGCGTGCTGGCAGAAGCGTTCGGGGCATTGCCCGGCGAGCTGCGGCTCGTCGATCCGGCGCCGGTCGAGGCGGTGTCGGCCGCGGGGATCGTCAGCGCGCAGCCGCACGGCAAGCATCTTCACCTCACGGTCCGCCCGCACGCGCCGGTCCAGATGCTCTTCACCGGGCATATGGACACCGTCTATCCCGCCGATCACCCGTTCCAGGAACAGCGCTTCCTCGATGCGAACACGCTGAACGGCCCGGGCGTCGCCGACATGAAGGGCGGTCTTGCGCTGCTCCTCGCTGCGCTGGAGGCGGTCGAGGGGAGCCCGCTTGCGGCCCGCATCGGCTACGAAGTCGTCATCAACTCGGACGAGGAGACCGGCTCCTTCTCCTCCGCCGCGCTCCTCGCGCAGGCCGCGCGCGGCAAGGTCGCTGCGCTGACCTATGAGCCCGCGCTCCCCGACGGCACGCTCGCGGGCGCGCGGGGCGGCACCGGAAACTTCTCGATCGTCGTCCACGGCAAGAGCGCGCATGCCGGGCGCAATCCCGAAGAAGGCCGCAATGCGATCGTCGCCGCAGCCGATATCGCGGTGCGGCTCGCCGAGGTGAAGAGCCCGGCGCTGTCGGTCAATCCTGCGCGGATCGAGGGCGGCGGGCCCAACAACGTCGTCCCCGAGCTCGCGGTATTGCGCATCAATTTCCGCCCCAAGACCGCCGACGAAATTGCCCGCGCCAGGGCTGAGATCGACGCGGTCGTCGCCGACGTTGCGGCCAGACGCGAGGTCCGCATCGAGGTCCACGGCGGCTTCAACCGCCCGCCCAAGCCGATCGATGACGGCGCCGCGCGGCTTTTCGATCTCGTGAAGCAAACAGGCGCCGATCTCGGGCTCGCCATCGCCTGGCGCGACACGGGCGGGGTGTGCGACGGCAACAACATCGCCGCCGCCGGCGTGCCGGTGATCGACACGATGGGCGCACGCGGCGGCGCAATCCATTCGTCAGACGAATATCTGCTCGTCGACAGCCTCGCCGAGCGCGCCGCATTGTCGGCGGTGACGATCCTCAGGATCGCAGAAAAGGGAATGTCATGAGCTTTCGCATCCGCGCCGCGCGCGACGAGGACCTGCAACCGCTCTACGAGATGGCCAAATTGACGGGGGGCGGCTTCACCAACCTGCCGCCCGATCGCCGCGCCTTGAAGGCCAAGCTCGACCGCAGCCATGCCGGCTTCGCGCGCACCGAAGACAGCGTCGGCGACGACCTGTTCGTGCTCATCCTCGAAAATGTCGAGACCGGCGAGGTCCGCGGCACGTGCCAGATCTTCACGCGGGTGGGGCAGACCTGGCCCTTCTATTCGTATCGCATCGGCACGCTGACGCAGCATTCGTCGGAGCTCGACCGCACCTTTCGCGCCGACATGCTGACGCTCTCGACCGACCTGGAAGGATCGAGCGAAGTCGGCGGGCTGTTCCTCCATCCCGGCGAGCGCGCGGGCGGGCTCGGCCTGCTGCTCGCGCGCAGCCGCTATCTGTTCATCGCGCGGCACCGCGCACGTTTCGCCGACCGCATCCTGGCCGAGTTGCGCGGGATCATCGACGAGGCAGGGGGATCGCCCTTCTGGGACGGGCTGGCAGGCCGCTTCTTCGGAATGAATTTCCAGGATGCCGACCAGTTCAACGCGACCCACGGCAACCAGTTCATCGCCGATCTGATGCCCAAGCACCCGATCTACATCGCGATGCTCTCCGAAACCGCCCGCGCCGCGATCGGCCTGCCCCACCCTTCGGGTCGCGCGGCGATGCGGATGCTCGAAAACGAAGGCTTCCGCTTCGAAAACTATGTCGACATCTTCGACGGCGGCCCGACGATGACCGCGCGCACCGACAGCGTGAAGGCGATCCGCGAGGCCAAGGAGGCAAGCGTGCTCACCTGCGACAAGGACGGCGGCACGCAGGCGCTGGTCGCAACCGGCCACCTCGCCGACTTCCGCTGCGCCTATGGCGTCGTGCGCCAGCAGGACAAGGCGCGCGTCGTGCTCGACCCCGACAGCGCCCGCGCACTCGGCGTCGCCGAAGACGACACCGTGTGCTGGGCGAGCCGCTGATGTTGACCGAGATCAACTTCGAAGGAATCATCGGCCCCAGCCATAACTATGCCGGCCTCAGCCCCGGCAACCTCGCCGCGACAAGCAACGCGGGCAGCACCTCGCACCCGCGCGCCGCCGCGCTCCAGGGCATCGCCAAGATGCGCGCCAATCTCGGGCTCGGCCTGCGCCAGGGCGCGTTCCTTCCCCTTCCCCGCCCCGACCGGCGCTGGCTGGAAGCGCTCGCCACCACCTATGCTTCGGCAGCGCCGCATCTTCAGGCGCAAGCACTTTCGGCCTCGGCGATGTGGGCCGCCAACGCCGCGACCGTCTCGCCCGCGCCCGACACCGCCGACGGCAAGTGCCACCTCACGGTCGCCAATCTGGTGACGATGCCGCACCGCAGCCACGAATGGCCCGACACGCTGGCGCAGCTTCGCCTCGCCTTCGGCGACGGCGCCTTTGCGGTCCACGGCCCCGTTCCGCCTCCCTTCGGCGACGAGGGGGCCGCGAACCACATGCGGCTGTGCGCGAGCCATGACGCGCCCGGAATCGAGGTATTCGTCTATGGCATCTCGGGTGGCCCCTTCCCCGCGCGCCAGCATCGCGAGGCGAGCGAAGCGGTCGCGCGCGCGCACCGGCTCGATTTCGGACGCACCCTCTTCGTCCAGCAATCGGAGGCAGCCATCGCTGCGGGCGCATTCCACAACGACGTCGTCGCGGTCGCCAACGAACGGGTTCTGTTCGCGCACGAACAGGCTTTCGCCGATAAGCAGCGCTTCTACGATGGCCTGCGCGCGGCGATGCCCGAGGTCGAGATCGTCGAGGTTCCGGCCCATCGCGTCAGTCTCGCCGACGCGGTCTCATCCTACCTCTTCAACGCGCAGCTCGTGACACTCCCCGCGGGCGAGCAGGCGCTCGTGCTACCCGCTGAGGCGCGGGAGAACGCGCGCGTCTGGGGCTGGCTCCAGGATCATGTCGCGGGCAACGGCCCGATCCGCCACCTCGAGGTGGTCGACGTGCGCGAATCGATGGCGAACGGGGGCGGCCCCGCCTGCCTGCGCCTGCGCGTCGTGGCCGATCCCGATACGATCGACCCGCGCTTCCTGATGAACGAGGCGACGCTCGATACGATGGCCGCGCTCATCGAGGACCAATGGCCCGAAGCGATCGACCCGCGCGAGATCGGCGATCCGGCGCTCGTCGCGCGCATCGAACAGGCCCGGCATGCGCTCGCCGAAACGCTCGGGATTGTCGAACTGCTTGACAGTTAACCACGTGCGTTAATCGGCATCGCCGCTTTTCCGCGGCTGGCCCGAGGCTTGCTTAACCCTCAACATGCTGCGCTCGATCGCCCGCCTGTTCGTCATCAAGAACAAGTTCGAGGCGTTCCTCGTCATCTACGGGCTCGGCCTCGGCGCGGTCGAGCGCGGCGTTCACTACATGCACCAATATCCCGGATTCGGCGGGAAGCTGCTGTTCGCGGTCTGCCCGATCGCGGTGTTCATGGCGGGCGCCCGCATCCTCGATTCGGTGGAGCGCAATCCGGGAGATTGATCTTTACGTCATGCCGCAGACGGAGCGCTGCAAAAACCCTACTTCCGCACGCCTACAGCGAAAAGAACAGAATTCCGCATCCCGAGACGAACGCCACTGCCATCGCCAGATCGACCACGATCGACCCCGCCGAGCGCTCCTTGGGCTGGGCACAGGCGCAGGCCACCTTGCAGACGCCGGCGTCGGGGCAGACGATCCACAGGCTGCCGGTGCCGTTGCAATCGGGGCAGGTCGTGCGCCGGCCGAGCATTCCCGGTCGCCGGCGGCGGGTGCGCGACGGTCGCGCATGATGCCTCGCAATGGCCTCGGCCATCAGCCTCTCCTTGGCCCGCGCCTATACGCGCGTGGCTCGCCGCCGATGATACGCCGCGCGCCGATCGTCGACAATAGGGCCGGTGCGGGCATCCGCGCGATTGGCGGCCGCGCGCATTCGATGGCACAAGCGCCGCGATGAACGCCGCCTCTCTTCCCCCGCACTGGTCGCTCTCGGTCGTCGAGCAGGGCAACGAACGCGAGCCCGTGGTGGTGATCGACGGCTTTTCCGCCGATCCCGAGAGGCTGATCGGCGACGCATCGTTCCTCGCCTTCCGCCCGATCGGCCCGCATTATCCGGGCATTCGTGCCGAGGTGCCGCCCGCGATGCTCGACGATATGCTCGCCCCGCTGGCGCCCGTCATCGCCGAGATATTCGGCGAGCCCGATACCGAGCTGCTCGACGCTTATTATTCGCTGGTCACCACCCGCCCCGCCGACCTCGGCCCCATCCAGCGCCTCCCGCATTTCGACGGGGTCGAGCGCGAGCGGCTGGCGCTGCTCCACTATCTCGCGCGCGACGAGCGCAGCGGGACCGCCTTCTACCGCCAGCGCTCTACGGGGTTCGAGACGGTGGACGCCGCTCGGCTCGCCGCCTACCGCGCCGCGCTCGATGCGGACCTGCGTCGCGAAGGTCTGCCGCCGCCCGATTACATTATCGGCGATACGCCGATTTTCGACCAGGTCGCGGTCCATCAGGGCCGCTTCAACCGGGCGATTCTCTATCGCAGCAATACGCTCCACTGCGCCTTCCTGCCGCCCGATCTCGCGCTCAGCGGCGATCCCGGTGCCGGCCGATTCACCGTTAACACGTTCCTCACCGGGCGCCGCCGCGCCTAGTCTGTCCTACACGACGACGATCTGGTACTTCCGTCGAATGCCATCGCTCCTCCGTGTGACATTTCGACACAGGCTTTCATTTCGAATATTGGGTATGGAAAACCTTGGAGTGACGGTACCATCACTTTTGTAGCCTTTGGAACATCGGGTACGCGACGCCCGCTATCCTCGCGCCAATGTTGCGCGAAAGCCACGCCCGGCGCCGACATGCCGCCGCTGCCCATGTGAATACGTATGTGCCTTCCTTCCCTGCCCGGCCGAAGCGGGACTAATCGAATCCTTGTATTCGACCGTGCCCTCACAGGTGCGGCGAGGGGCGCAGATGCGCGAAAGGGGAGGCAGAAATGATTTCACACACCCATACCGGTCGATCGGCGCGGGCGCGGCTCGCGCTCGGTGCGAGCATGATCGTGATCGGCGGTCTTGCGAGCGCTGCGCTGCCGGCTGCCGCTTTCGCGCAGGAAACGCCCGCCAACGAGCCGACCGCAAACCCCACCGCGCCGGCCCAGGTCCAGTCGACCGACGCCAGCACCCAGCCGGTTCCCGCCCCCGACGACACGCAACAGGGCGCCGCACCCGCCGGTACCGAGATCGTCGTCACCGGCATCCGCGCCGGTCTCGCCTCGTCGGCGCGTATCAAGCGCCAATCGACGCTGATCGTCGACTCGGTCTCGGCCGAGGATATCGGCAAGCTTCCCGACGTCTCGATCGCCGATTCGCTCGCACGCCTGCCGGGCGTCACCGCGCAGCGTCTCGAGGGCCGCGACCAGCGTCTGTCGATCCGCGGCCTCGGCCCCGATTTCTCGACGACGCTCCTGAACGGCCGCGAGCAGGTGACCGTCGGCGACAATCGCGGCGTCGAATACGATCAGTATCCGTCCGAATTCTTCAAGAACGTCAACGTGTACAAGTCGGCGGACGCGTCGTTGATCGCGGCCGGCATTGCCGGCACCGTCGATCTGCGCATGCTGCGTCCGCTCGATCAGCCCGATCGGACGCTCGTGGTCGCCGCGCGCGGGCAGATGAATGGCGAAAAGTCGCTCAACCCCGATTCGCCGCGCACCGGCTATCGCGCGTCGGCAACCTATGTCGACAAGTTCGCCGACGACACGTTCGGCGTCGCCATCGGCGTTTCGGCGGCCGAGACGCCGTCGCAGGACGAGCGCTACAATGCGTGGGGCTACAACACGCAAGGAGACGGCTCGCTGCTCATCAGCGGCGCCAAGCCGTACGTTCAGTCGAACCTCCTGAAGCGCTACGGCGCGGTCGCGACGCTCGAATGGCAGCCCAACGACACGTTCCATTCGACCATCGACGCGCTCTATTCGCATTTCCGCGAGACCCAGCACCTGCGCGGCATCGAGTTCCCGCTGTCGACCGTGGCGGCGGGCAACCAGACGATCGAGGACGGTTTCGTCACCGGCGCGACCTATACCGGGCTGCACGCGATCCAGCGCAACGATCTCAATGATCGCAAGGCGGACAATTACTCGTTCGGCTGGAACAACGACATCCGCCTGTCCGACACGATGCACCTCAACATCGATGCGAGCTGGAGCCACGCCAAGCGCACCGATTTCCTGCTCGAAACCTACACCGGCACCGGCTATCGCGGCTCGGGCCCGGGCGACACGGTGACGATCACGCAGCAGCCCAACGGCACGTATCGGATCGTCCCCACGCTCGATTACACCGATACCAGCATCTTCCAGCTTACCGATCCGCAGGGCTGGGGCTATAACGGCACGCAGCCCGTGGTTCAGGCGGGCTTCCTCAACCGGCCGAGCTTCAAGGACGATCTGAAGGCCCTCCGCGCGACACTCAACGGAGAGTTCGGCGACGGCGTTGTCCACGGCTGGGAAGTCGGCGCCAACTACAGCCGCCGCGAAAAGACCAGCGCCTACACCTCCTACTTCCTCTGCCCCAAGGGCGTCGGCGAGGATTGCACGGTCGCCAGCGGCACGCCGCAATCCGCGCCCGTGCCGCAGGAGGCCGTGCTCGACGAAAATGTCGCGCTCGATTATCTCGGCGTGCCGGCGATGCTCACGCTCGATCCGCTCTATCTCTACAACAACTCGTACAACGCCTTCTACGACAACCGCCCCGGCTCGCTGGTGCGCGACAACACCGTCACCGAAGACGTGTGGACCGGCTACGGCAAGATCATCCTCGACGGCGAGCTCGGCGGCAAGGCGGTCAAGGGCTCGATCGGCGCGCAGGTCGTGCATACCCGCCAGGGTTCGGAGGGCACCGTCTCCAACTTCGACGCGGCGACCGGCACCGTCACGGTGCTGCCGGCCCAGGCGCACTTCGATTACACCAACGTGCTCCCGTCGGCCACGCTCTCGGTCGAGCTCGAGCCCGCCTTCTACGTCAAGATGGGCGCATCGCAGACGATGGTGCGGCCGCGTCTCGATCAGGAGCGCGTCAACCGCGAGCTGAACATCAATCCCGCCAATGTCGGCATGGGCGGCGGTCCCCAGTTCAGCCCGTTCAGCTTCAATTCGGGCAATACGAACCTGCGTCCCTATCAATCGACCAACATCGATCTCTCGTTGGAAAAGTATTTCGGCGCGGGCGGTTACGTGGCGTTGGCGGGATATTTCAAGCATCTCACCGATTACGTCGACTCCAACAACAGCGTGGCGTTCGACTTCTCGGACTATCTCGATCTCGCGCCCGATGACGTGCGTCAGGAAATCCTCGACACCGGCGGCGAGATCGGTCTCAGCCATCAGCCGGGAAACACCGGCACCGGCTATCTGCTGGGCATGGAAGCGACGCTGTCGCTGCCCTTCGTCAATCTGTCGCAGTCGCTCGACGGCTTCGGCATCTTCGCCAGCACGTCATACACCGACAGCTCGATCAAGCTGGGCAGCAACCCCGCCCAGGCGATCACGCTGCCGGGCCTGTCCGACTGGGTGGCGAGCGGCGAGGCCTATTTCGAGAAGTGGGGCTTCCAGGCGCGCGTCAGCTATCGCTATCGCTCGACCTTCCTCGGCGAGGTCGCAGGCCTCTCGGCGGCGCCGACCTTTCGCGACGTCAAGGCCGAGGGCATCCTCGACGCGCAGATCGGTTACGAGTTCCAGAGCGGTCCGCTCAAGGGGCTGTCGATCCTCGCGCAGGGCAAGAACCTCACCGATCGGCCCTTCATTACCTATCAGAACGGGGACAAGCGCCAGGTCATCGACTATCAGCGCTACGGTCGCGATTACTATCTCGGCATCACCTACAAGTTCTGATCGTCTCCGCACGAGCCGCCGCCGCCTTTCCCGGGCGGCGGCGGTCTTGTAGATGCTGGTGATGGCAGACCAGGAACCGATCACGATCGTGATCGCCGGCGGCGGCACGGCGGGCTGGATGACCGCCGCAGCGCTCGCACGCTTCCTCGAGCGCGGCTTTCGCATCCGCCTCGTCGAATCGGAGGAGATCGGCACCGTCGGCGTCGGCGAAGCGACGATCCCGCAACTCCGCCTCTACCTCCAGGCGCTCGGGCTCGACGAGGACGCCTTCGTCCGCGCGACGCAGGCCACGTTCAAGCTCGGCATCGAGTTCGACGGCTGGCTCGAGCAAGGCGCGCGTTACATGCATGCCTTCGGCGACGTCGGCCGCGATGTCGGCCTGCTTGCCTTTCAGCATTACTGGCTGCGCGCACGGCAGCTCGCGATTGCAGCGCCGCTCGGCAATTATGCGCTCAACGAGATCGCCGCGCGCGCCGGCAAGATGCGCCGCGGCGACCCCATCACCGGGGCGGCGATTCCGCCGATCCCCTACGCCTTTCATTTCGACGCGGCCGCGTTCGCCGCCTATCTCCGCCGCTTCGCCGAAATCCGTCGCGTCGAGCGGATCGAGGGCCGAATCGTCGAGGTGGTGCGCGACGGCGAGAGCGGCGACGTCACCGCGCTCCGGCTCGGATCGGGCGAGATCGTGGAGGGCGACCTCTTCATCGATTGCACCGGTTTTCGCGGATTGTTGATCGAGCAGGCGCTCGAAACCGGGTACGAGGACTGGACGCGCTGGCTTCCATGCGATCGCGCTCTTGCGGTCGCGAGCGAATCCGTCGGACCGCCCGCGCCCTACACCCGCGCGACAGCCCGCGAAGCGAGCTGGCAGTGGCGAATCCCGCTTCAGCACCGCGTCGGCAATGGGCTCGTCTATTGCAGCGCTGCGCTCTCCGACGACGAGGCCGCTTCAACCTTGCTCGATAACCTCGAAGGCGCGCCGCTCGGCGATCCGCGCCCGATCCGCTTCACCACGGGCAAGCGGCGCGAGAGCTGGCGGCGCAATGTGGTGGCGATCGGGCTGGCGGCCGGGTTCGTGGAGCCGCTCGAATCGACAAGCATCCATGTCATCCAATCGGCGATCTCGCGGCTGCTCAAGTTCCTGCCGGGGCGCGAGGTGCGTGACGCGGATCGCGTCGAATATAACCGGCAAACCGATTTCGAAGCCGAGCGTATCCGCGACTTCGTCATTCTCCATTATCACGCGAACCGCCGCCCCGAGGCCTTCTGGAAGGCGTGCCGCGAGACGCCGCCGCCCGACACTCTCGCCGCCAAGATCGCGCTGTTCGAGGCCAACGGCCATATCGTACGCGAGCATGAGGAGCTGTTCACCGAAGTGGGCTGGCTCCAGGTGCTCGTCGGCCAAGGCGTGATGCCGCAGGGCTATCATCCGCTCGCCGACCAGATCGCCGAGGCTGATCTCGCCGAATTCATGGAAACGATCCCGCTTCTCTATCGCCGAGAGGCCGACCGGATGCAGAGCCACGCAGCCTTCATCGCCACGCACTGCGCGGCTCCGGGCAACGCCTAGATCGGGCCGCCGGTCCTTCAATCAAGGCGAAGCGATTTGAGCCGTGCCGCACCTTGCGCCACCCCGATCCTGATGCGGTTGGTGCCGGGGAGCAGGTCGATCGAGGGTGCCTCGGTCACCGTCCAGCGGTCGGCAGGGCCAATGGGAACTCTGACCTCGTGCCCATCGTTGACGCGCACCGTCAGCAGCGCGCCGGCATCACCCGCCGCCTCGATACTGAGCGCCGCGGTCCGGGCCCGGTCCGAGGTGATCGTGTACTGCATCCACTCGCCCGCCTCGAAATGCTCGACGAAGGGCGTGCCGTCCGCCTCACGCGCGATGTCGACGCCGTCGTTGCGGTAGGTGCGCCCGTCGTTCCACTGCGTCCGCTCACCTCCCGTCGAAACGTAATAATCGCCGTCGACGCGGTCATGATAGGCGACGCCGGCGGGCCCCAGGTTGTAATCGACCGCGGCGATGACGAGAGGCTCTTCACCGAGCATGTGTAGCTTGAACGGCACCGCACGATTCGAATGCGGCTGGCGGAACATCGCGTCGATCACGCCGGAGTGCTGGATGTTGTTCTCGAACGCGATGTCGTGCGTGGCGAGGCGCATCAGCGCCACCTCCGCCTCGGCGGAGGTCGGGCGGGGACCCTTGCCCAGCCAATAGGCGACAAGCTTGTGCCAGCCTTCGTTGGGAACGATCTCCAACGGATTATTGAAGCCGATCTTTTTGATCGGCCACCATGACCAGCCGATGTCGTGACTCTCGACCAGGCGGATCGCGTCGCGGAACCAGACGTTCGAGTTCTCGCCGGATTCGCCGAGCCAGACGGGGACGCCATACTTCTCGCGCAGGCCAAGGATCGTCTCGAGTTCCTTGTCGGTGTTGGCGTTCCAGTATTTGTGGAAGCTCAGCACCATGTTGTCATCCCACGGCGGCAGCATGCCCGCGTAGTTGTTGCCCCAGCAATTGCCCTCGATGACGATCATATGGTGTCGATCGACCGAGCGGATCGCGGCGGTGATGCGCTTGAGGAGCGCAGTGAGCGGGGCGTTGCGGTCCTCCTTGCAGCCGTGGCCGCCGCCTTCGCCCTCGAAATCCCAGTTCGGCTCGTTGAGGATGTCGTAGCCCCCGACCCACGGCTCGTCGGCATAGCGGGTCGCGAGCTTTCTCCAGAGCGCGACGGTGCGGCGCTGGTTCTCCTCGCTCTGCCACAGCGAGGCCTCGGCGGGATCGCGGTCGGAGATCGGGAGGTCGGTACCTTGGCCGCCCGGCGCGGCGTGGAGATCGAGGACCACGTAGATGCGATTGGCGCGCGCCCAGTCGATCAGCGCGTCTATGCGTTTGAAGCCGTCCTCCTTCCAGCGATCGGTGCCCGCGGGCGCGGTGTCGTCGAGCAAGAGGTTGTAGTGCATGGGCAGGCGCACCGAGTTGAAGCCCCAGCGACCAAGCGCGTCGATATCGGCCTTGGTGACGTCATGATCGAGCCACGCCTTGTAGAATGCCGCGGTGCGCTCGGGCCCGATCAGGTCGGCGATGTGGGCGCGGAGCACATGCTGCTGGCCTTTGCCCAGATCGCCGAGGCCCAGCATATAGCCTTCCTGAAGCATCCAGCCGCCCAACCCCATGCCGCGCAGGAGCACGGGGCCGCCTGCGCCGTCGACGATCTGCGTGCCCTCGGCATGGAGGAAGCCCTGCCCGTGGGCGGCGGCGCTGGATATTGCGAGCGCGAACGTCGCGGCGAACAGGCGAAACGGCTTCATTCGGCTCCCCTCTTTTTAAGAGAGCCTTAGCCTAGAAATGCGTCGAAGCGAACGTTCACATCTCGCCCCGAGCGCGGCGGATGGCGTACCATTTGCGCACGTTCGCATTGTGCTGCTCGAGCGTGTCGGCGAAGACGTGGCCGCCGGTGCCATCGGCGACGAAATAGAGCGCGTTCGACCTGGCCGGATTGAGCACCGCGTCGATCGAGGCGCGCCCCGGATTGCAGATCGGGCCTTTGGGAAGACCTGCCATCGCGTAAGTATTATAGTCGTTTACCGCGTTCTTTTCGGACAAGAGGATACGCCGGCCGAGCGGCTTTCCGTGAGTAATCGGGTAGATGATCGTCGGATCGGCCTGGAGCGGCATGCCGCGCTTCAACCGGTTCGAATAGACCGCGGCGACCATCCGGCGTTCGGAGGGCTTGGCGGTTTCCTTCTCGACGATCGAGGCGAGGATCAGCGCCTCGCGCGGAGTATCGACCGCGATCCCCGGCTTGCGGTGCTTCCAGGCCTCGGTGAGATAGCGATACATCGCCGCCTCCATCCGCGTGAGCACCGATTCGCGCGTGTCGCCGCGCTGATAGCCGTAGCTGTCGGGCAGCACCGCGCCTTCGGGCGGGAGATGGATAGTGCCGGCGAGCCCCGGCGCCTTCATCAGCCGGCCCCGGACATAGACCGACGGCAACCCTTCGGGGATGGTGACGAGCCGCTGGAGCGTCTCACCACCCTGCATCATCTTCAGAATGTCGGACTGGCTGACATGTGCCGGCAGGCGGTATTCGCCGGCCTTGATGGGGGTCGATCCGCCGAGCACCTTGGCGAGCAGCAGGAAGCGCCGCGCCGAGGAAATCGCGCCCGCCTCTTCCAGCCTATGCGCCGCGTCGGTGAGCGTCGCGCCCTCGGGGACAACGACGGCCATGTTCTTTTCCGCAGGGCCAGCGCCGCTCCAGCTTTGGGTGAGGATGAACACGCCAAGGACCGCCGCGAGCGCGACGAGCAGGCCGAAGCAGCCGAGCTTGCGCATCAGTTGAGACTGCGCGCGCGGTGCAGCATCACACCGCCCGCATCACGAGGCTGGCGTTGGTGCCGCCGAAGCCGAAGCTGTTGTTGAGCACCGCCTTGACCTTCCGCTCCTTCGCCTTGTGGGGCACGAGATCGACGCCCGCGCAGGCTTCGCTCGGATTGTCGAGGTTGAGCGTCGGGGGCACGATTTGATCGCGCATCGCGAGGATGCAGAAGATCGATTCGACCGCGCCCGCGCCGCCGAGCAGGTGTCCGATCGCCGACTTGGTCGAGCTCATCGACAGATCGCCGATCGCGTTGCCGAACAGGCGGCGCACCGCGCCCAGTTCGAGCTCGTCGCCGAGCGGGGTCGAGGTGCCGTGGGCGTTGATGTAATCGATATCGGAGAGGTCGAGCCCTGATTTCCGCATCGCCATCTGCATCGACCGGAACGCACCCGAGCCCTCGGGGTGCGGCGCGGTGACATGATAGGCATCGCCCGACAGACCATAGCCGATCACCTCGGCGTAGATCTTGGCGCCGCGCGCCTTGGCATGTTCATATTCCTCGAGCACGACGACACCCGCGCCCTCGCCCATCACGAAGCCGTCGCGATCGACGTCGTAGGGCCGGCTCGCCTTTTCGGGGCAGTCGTTGAAGTTGGTCGAAAGCGCCCGCGCCTGCGCGAAACCGGCGATGCCGAGCGGACAGATCGCGCCCTCGGCGCCGCCCGCGAGCATCACGTCGGCATCGTCCATCGCGATCATCCGAGCGGCATCGCCGATCGAATGCGCACCGGTCGAGCACGCCGTCACCACCGCGTGGTTCGGGCCCATGAGTCCGTATTTGATCGAGACCTGGCCCGAAATGAGATTGATAAGCCGCCCATGCACGAAATGCGGGCTGACGCGGCTCGGCCCCTTTTCGTGGAGCACGATCGATTCGCTCTCTATCCCCGGCAGGCCGCCGATTCCCGCACCGATCGAACAGCCTGCGCGCAACCGCTCCTCATCGCTCATCTCGACGAGCCCAGCATCCTCGATCGCCTGGCCAGCGGCGTCGATGCCATAGACAATGAACGGATCGACCTGGCGCTGGATCTTGTGATCGACGCGCTTGCTGGCGTCGAAGCCATATTCGTGGTCGGCCGGCTTGACCTCGCAGGCGATCCGGCATTTCTGGTCGGACGCGTCGAAACGCGTGATCGGTCCGGCACCCGACTTCGATCCGATGATGTTGGCCCAGCTCGTCTCGACGTCAGCACCCAAAGGGGTGACCAGACCAAGACCAGTGACAACGACACGGCGCATTCCCACTCTCCAGATAGCAAAACAGGCCCAAACCCGTGCGGGCTGAGCCTGTCGACGCCCCGTCCTGCCTTCGCCGTCAAGCCGAAGACGAGCAGCCCTTCGACAAGCTCAGGGCGAACGGTTCAGATGGTGACGATCAGCCCTTGTGCTCGTCGATATAGGTGATCGCGTCCTTCACGGTCGTGATCTTTTCGGCGGCGTCATCGGGGATTTCGACGCCGAATTCCTCCTCGAACGCCATCACCAGCTCGACGATGTCGAGGCTGTCCGCCCCCAGATCATCGATGAAGCTTGCATCTTCGGTCACCTTGTCGGCTTCGACGCCGAGATGCTCGACGACGATCTTCTTCACGCGATCGGCAGTCTCGCTCATGTCCCTAGTCCCTCTCTAGCTTGGGGTTTCATATATCCTGAACGCACGTAGAACGCGCACCGTTTCCTGACAAGTGCCAGGCGGCATTAGATCATCGCCATGCCGCCGTTGACGTGCAGCGTCTGCCCCGTGACGTAGCCTGCCTCCCGGCTGGCGAGATAGACGACCGCGGCGCCGATATCCCCTCCCGAGCCGAGATCGCCTGCGGGAATCCGGCCGGTGAGCGCCGTCTTCTGAGCTTCGGGGAGAACATCGGTCATCGCCGAACGGATGAAGCCGGGGGCGACGCAATTAACGGTGATGCCGCGGCTTGCCAGCTCTTGCGCGAGCGCCTTGGACATGCCGACGAGCCCCGCCTTCGACGCCGCGTAATTGGCCTGGCCGGGGTTGCCCGTCGCGCCGACGACCGAGGTGATCGAGATGATCCGCCCGAAACGCGCCTTCATCATCGGTCTGGCGGCCCCGCGCGCGAGGCGGAACGCCGCCTCCAGATTCACGCGGATCACCTGGTCCCACTCCTCGTCCTTCATCCGCATCACGAGATTGTCACGCGTGACGCCGGCATTGTTGACGAGAATGTCGAGTTGGCCGAGCGCCTCGACCGCCTGCGGCACGAGCGCGTCGACCGCGGCACCATCCGAGAGGTTACAGGGGAGCGGCACGTGATCGCCGCCAAGCTCGGCACGAAAGGCGTCGAGCTTCTCGACGTTCGAGCCCGACACGGCGAGCCGCGCCCCCTGCCCCGCCAGCGCCTTCGCGATCGCCGAGCCGATCCCTCCCGAAGCGCCGGTCACCAGCGCGGTCATGCCTGTCAGGTCGAACACGTTTTCACCCCTTCGTTCTTCGTCACCCTGAACCTGTTATCAGGGTCTATGGATCCACTCGCGAGGGAATCGCCTATTGCGCGGCGAGGTGCTGAAACGAGTTCAGCATGGCCCCGTGGGCAATCAAATTTCCTTAACCAGCGCCTCGATGTCGTCCATCGTCACCACGCTGTGCGTGCCCGCGTCCGCGGTGGTGCGCTTGATCATCGGGGCGAGAACCTTGGCGCCCAGCTCGACGAACAGCCACACGCCCGCATCGTGCATCGCCAACACCGATTCGCGCCAGCGCACGCGACCCGTCACCTGCTCGACAAGGCGCTGGCGGATCGTATCCGGATCGCTCACCGGCGCGGCGGTCACGTTGGCGTAGAGGGGGACGAGCGGCGCGTCGATGCGGGCGTCGGCGAGTGCCTCGGCCATCGCGTCGGCGGCGAGTTGCATCAGCGGACAGTGGAAGGGTGCGGAAACCGGGAGGAGCACGCCGCGCTTGGCCCCCATCTCCTTGGCGAGCCCGACCGCGCGTTCGATCGCGGCGCGCTCGCCCGAAAGCACGACCTGGCCTGGGTCGTTGTCGTTCGCGATGGTGCAGACTGCGCCTTCCGCCGCAGCCTCGGCGATCCTTTGCGCCATGCCGACATCCGCGCCGAGCAACGCCGCCATCGCGCCCTCGCCCACCGGGACCGCCGCCTGCATCGCCTGGCCGCGCCGTTTGAGGAGTCGTGCGGTGGTGGCAAGATCGATCGATCTCGCGGCGCACAGCGCGGTATACTCGCCGAGGCTGTGGCCGGCGACGAAATCGGCCTTGTCGGAGAGGCGGATGCCGCCTTCCTTCTCGAACACCGCGAGCGTCGCCATCGCATTCGCCATGATCGCGGGTTGTGCGTTCTCGGTGAGCGTCAGCTCGTCGGCGGGACCTTCGGCCATCAACCGGAAGAGGTTTTGTCCGAGCGCCTCGTCCACCTCCTCGAAGACCTCGCGCGCGGCCGGGCTCGCTTCGGCAAGCGCAGTCCCCATGCCGATCGTCTGGCTTCCCTGGCCGGGAAAGATGAACGCACGCATGATCGTCTCCTTGGCGAGAAAGAGCGTCCGGTTAGGAAGCCCCGACGACAAAGGCAAGCTGCGACAATTTGCGACCATTTCCCCGCGTTGCCGACAAACCTCCGCGACACGCGCTGCCTAATTTGGCCATGACGCCGATGAAGGCGCCGACGTAGGAAGTGGAGTATGTCATGAAAAAGTTTCTTCTGAGCGCGGCCGCTGCATCTTTGGTCGCCGGACCGCTGATGGCCGCCGCCCCCGCGGAGGCAGCGCCGCGGCACCAGAAGACGGTGATCAAGCACAAGGCCAATGGTCGCACCGTCATCAAGCAGCGCCGGATCAAGGGAAATCGCGTCGTCAAGCGGCGCACCATCGTCCGCCAGCCGACCTATCGCGTGAACTATCGCCAGCAATATCGCGGCTGGGCACGCGGCCAGCGCTTCGACTATCGTTACGCTCCGCGCTATCGGGTGGTGAACGACTATCGCGGCTATCGCGCGCTCTATGCGCCGCCCCGCGGCTATCAGTGGGTGCAGTCGGGCGACGATGCGGTGCTTGTCGCACTCGCCAGCGGGTTGATCGGTGCCGTGATCGGGGGAGCGTTTCTGAACTAAGGTCGATCTCTCCGACCGGGCTTGTGTTTGGTCCGGAAATCGCTAAGGAAACCTCCGCAACCGGGGTGGGAAGTGCTGCTTCCCGCCCTGGTTTTGCTTTGAATAGAACGACAGCCGGAGGGGCCTGCGCATGGGGCGCGGGTCAGCGATCGGCCGACACGAAGGACAAGACATGGCTCTTTACGAGCACGTGTTCCTTGCGCGCCAGGATTTGGCCCAAGCGCAAGTCGACGCACTGGCGGAAACCGCCACCAAGATTGTCGAGGACATGCAGGGCAAGGTCGCCAAGACCGAGACCTGGGGCCTTCGCAGCCTCGCCTACAAGATCGCGAAGAACCGCAAGGCGCATTACGTGATGCTCGAGATCGATGGTCCGGGCGGAATCGTTGCCGAGCTCGAGCGGCAGGAAGCGATCAACGAGGATATCATCCGCTACATGACCGTCCGCGTCGACGAGCACGAGGCCGGCCCGTCGGTGATGATGCGCAAAGGCGACCGCGACGGCCGCCGCCGCGACCGCAGCTAAGGAGCACGCACAATGGCACGCCCGTTTTTCCGCCGCCGCAAGAGCTGCCCCTTCTCCGCGAAGGACGCGCCCCGGATTGACTATAAGGACGTCCGCCTGCTCCAGGGCTTCGTCTCCGAGCGCGGCAAGATCGTCCCCTCGCGCATCACCTCGGTGAGCGCGAAAAAGCAGCGCGAGCTCGCCCAGGCGATCAAGCGCGCCCGCCATCTGGGCCTGCTGCCCTACCTCGTGAAGTAAGGAGCACAAGCACATGGACGTGATTCTGCTCGAACGAGTCGAGAAGCTCGGCGGCATCGGCGATGTCGTCAAGGTCAAGGACGGCTTTGCGCGCAACTTTCTCCTGCCGCGCAAAAAGGCGCTGCGGGCCAACGAGGCCAACCGCAAGGTCTTCGAGGCCAACCGCGAGCGGCTCGAGGCGGAGAATGCCTCGAAGCGCACCGATGCCGAGAAGGAGGCCAAGGGTCTCGAAGGCACGCAACTGACGCTGATCCGTCAGTCGTCGAACACCGGCCAGCTCTACGGCTCGGTTGCGGTGCGCGACGTGCTGGAGGCGCTCGAGGCCGACGGCCACAAGATTGCCAAGAACCAGATCGTGCTCGATCGCCCGATCAAGGCGATCGGCGTACACGAAGTGAGGGTCGCGCTCCATCCGGAGGTCAACGTGACGATCAGGGTCAACGTCGCCCGTTCGCCCGAGGAGGCCGAGATGCAGGCCGAGGGCGTCGATGTGATGGCCCAGATGTTCGAGGAAGGCCGCGACACCAGCGGCTTCACCGAAGACTATAGCGTCACCGAAGACGCCGCCGCAGTGCTCGGCGAGGCCGCTTCCCGCGAAGAGCGTGCCGACGACGCCATCGAGAACGCCGAAGACCGCGACGAGGCCGATCAGGGCTGAACCGCGGCATTCTCGGAAACGAAAAAGGCCGTCCGGCAAATGCCGGGCGGCCTTTCCTTTTGGCGTGACGCTTGTCCCAGTCAGGACGTTACGACGCAGGCTCCCACCACTGCGGCCAGTGGAATGAGAACGAACACGAGAGCCATGATCTGCTTCATCGGATTTCCTGCCGAATTGTTAATTTTGCAGGAAAAATGCACGGCTCGGCGAAAAGGTTTCCCCTTCTGAACCGAATTATTTCGGTCGGCTTCGGGAACTTTTCACCCTATCAGCGCAGTCCGACGCGGCGGCGAAGGCACCCACATCATCGACCAAAGCGTTGAGGACATCGACCGAAGCGATGAGACAAATGCGCGATTGGCACATCATCGATTGTGGCACGTATTTGTAGCTGATGATTGCCGGCCATGCTGCCCGTCATCTCATCAGGTCGGCAACGATCTCACGCAGCCAGCGGACGCCGGCATCCTCCTCGAACTTGCTATGCCACAGCATCGTCAGATCGACGCCGTCGCCGCTGTCTGCGACATCGAGGATCGCGACCCCGTGACGATCGCCGTCCTGCTGTGCGAAGCGTTTGGGGACGAGAGCGATGCAATCGGTGCGTCCCACGACCGCCAGCGCCGTCATGACGTCATATACCGAAACGGGCGGTTCGCTGCTGGCCTCGATCGGCGGGTCGCCGGTATCGGTGATCGTGCGGCGCTCGAGCCCCCCCTCGGAGGTGAGCAGCCGCAGCGTCTCGAATGCCTTGCCCGTCGCGATCACGACTCGCGGCTGCTCCGCGATCTCCGCCTGACGCAGCCGGCGCCCAACCAGCGGGCTCGCTCCGGCGGCAATCCACACGAGCTCCTCGTGAAAGAGCGTGCCCAGCCGGAGGCGTTTGGGTACCTTGGTGAACGCGCCGAGCGCCAGATCGACGGTGCCCTCATCGAGATCGACCAGCAAATCGCCCCCGAGCGGCTGCACCCGGAACGACACGCCCGGCGCGCTCCGGCGAGCGCGCGCGAGAAGTTTCGGAATCAGCAGCGCGCAGAAATAGGACCCTGCCGCGATCGCAAAACGGCGTTCCGCCGTGGTCGGGTCGAATGCACTCGGCGACAGTGCCGTGCGGAATTGCGCCAGCCCTTCGCGCACGCCCGGCGCGATTTCGATCGCGCGCGCCGTCGGCTGTAGGCCGCCGGGGGCGCGAACGAACAGCGGATCGCCGACCGACTGACGCAATCGTCCGAGCGCGTGACTCACTGCCGATTGAGTCAATCCCAGCCGCGCGCCCGCCTTGGTAACGTTGCCCAACTCGAATAGCGTGTCGAAGACGCGCAGCAGATTGAGATCGATATCGCTCATGCAAAACCTTCATACCCTTTGGGACGAATAATCATTAGTATCAATTGTGCGCTGCACTACATGAGCATCGCCCGCGCGCGGCTGTTGCCGTCCAATTACCATTTTCCAAACCTGAAGCAGGGGGATTCTCGCCGTGACAGAGATGTCGCACTCGTTCGACAATGAAAATCATCGCAGCGCAGACGATCCGCAGATCGAAGGCCACGATGTGATCGGCGACGAATTCATCGTCGACGAGAATGAGGACGAGGTGATCGTCGAGCGCCCGTCGCAGCGCCGGCGCTGGCGCACCTTTCTGCTGATCCTGGGACCGATGATCCTCCTTGCCGGCGGCCTTGCCTATTATCTGCAAGGTGGCCGCTATGAGACGACGGACAACGCCTATCTGCAATCGGGCCAGGTTTCGGTCAGCCCGAACGTGTCGGGGCGCGTGATCGCCGTCGAGGTGAGCAACAACCAGAACGTGCATAAGGGCGACATTCTGTTTCGGATCGATCCCGAGCCGTATCAGACCGCCGTCGATGAGGCGCGCGCTGCCCTTTCGGGTGCGAAGACCGACGTCGCATCGCTGCGCGCCAACTATCGCCAGGGGCAGGCCGAGCTCGCCGCTGCGCAGGACAAATTGCGTTTCGCGGAGCGCGAGGCCGCGCGCCAGAAAAAGCTGCTCGCGGAGGGTATTTCATCGCAATCGCAATACGATGAGGCGGTGCTCGCTGCCCGGAATGCACGCGCGCAGATCCGCACGGTCGAGCAGCAGAACCAGAGCGTCGCCGCCCAACTGACGGGGAGCGTCTCCGCGGCCGTGAGCGATCAACCCGCAGTCGCCCAAGCGCAGGCCGCGCTCGAACGCGCCCAGCTCAACCTGGATTACACTGTGGTGCGCGCGTCGAAGGACGGCGTCGTCACCAAAGTCGATCAGCTCCAGATCGGCGATTATGTCACCGCGGGCGAGCCCGTCTTTACGCTCGTCGGCAACCGCATCTGGGTCGAGGCGAACTTCAAGGAAAACCAGCTCCGCTATATGCGCCTGGGCCAGCCGGCGACGATCGAGGTCGATGCTTTCCCCGATCTCGAACTCAAGGGTCATCTTTCGAGCTTCAGCCCGGGCACCGGCAACAGCTTCTCCGTGCTGCCGGCGGAGAACGCGACCGGTAACTGGGTAAAGGTCGTCCAGCGTCTGCCGGTCGAGATCACGATCGACAGCCCGCCGGTCGACGTGCCGTTGCAGGCGGGGCTCAGCATCGAGGCGACCATCGACACCGGCCATGAACGCCGCCTGTTCGGCCCCGACGTACCGCCGACCACGCCTTCCAGGAAGTAACGACCGCGCAATGACGCAGGACGCCTACCCCGATGCGACCACGCGGCGGTTCATCACAGGATCGGTGATGGCGGCGACGGTGATGAACTCGCTCGACGCGACGATCGCCAATGTCGCGCTGCCGCACATGCAGGGTAGCGTCTCGGCTTCGGCCGACCAGATCACCTGGGTGCTCACCTCGTACATCGTCGCCGCCGCGATCATGACGCCGCTCACCGGCTGGCTTGCCGGGCGGATCGGGCGCAAGCGGCTGATGCAGATATCGATCATCGGCTTCACGATCGCTTCGGGGCTGTGCGGCATCGCGACCAGCTTGGGCGAGCTCGTCGGGTTCCGCCTGCTCCAGGGCGTTTTCGGCGCCGCGCTGGTGCCGATGAGCCAGGCGATCCTGCTCGACATCAACCCGCCCGAGCGCCACGGCCCCGCCATGGCGATCTGGGGGATGGGCGCGATTCTCGGTCCGATCATCGGCCCGACGCTCGGCGGTTGGCTGACCGACCATCTCACCTGGCGCTGGGTGTTCTACATCAACCTTCCCGTCGGTGTGCTCGCCTTTGCCGGGCTCACGCTGTTTCTCGGCGAGACGCGGAACACCGAGCGTGTGCGGCTCGACTTCATGGGCTTTGCGCTGCTCGCGCTCGCGATCGGCTCGCTCCAGATGATGCTCGATCGGGGACAGCAGCAGGATTGGTTCTCCTCGCCCGAGATCAAGATCGAATGCGCGCTCGCGGTGCTGTTCGCATATCTGTTCGTCGTTCACACGGTGACGGCCAAACGCCCGTTCGTCGATCTCGCGCTGTTCAAGGACAGGAACTTCCTGTTCGGCTCGATCTTCGGTTTCTTCCTCGGCGTGCTGATCTTCGCGGTGCTCGCGTTGCTGCCGCCGATGCTCGAAGGACTGATGGGCTATCCGGTGACGCTGACCGGGCTGGTCACCGCCCCGCGAGGACTGGGCACGATGATTTCGATGATCGTGGTGGGCCAGCTCATCCAGCGCGTCGATGCGCGCATCCTGATCGGGCTGGGCATGGTGCTCGTCGCATGGTCGACATACATGATGGCGGGCTTCTCGCTCGGCATGGACGAAAGCCTCGTCATCCATTCGGGTTTCATCCAGGGGCTCGGCACCGGCCTCATCTTCGTGCCGCTTTCGACGATCGCCTTCGCGACACTCGCGCCCAAATACCGCAATGAAGGCACGGCGATGTTCACGCTGATCCGAAACGTCGGCTCGTCAATCGGCATTTCGGTGCTCTCGGCGATGACCATTCGCAACGCGGCGACGGTGCATTCGCGGCTCGTCGAGGGCGTGCGGCCGGACAATCCGGCCATTGCCCGGACGATGCCCAATCTCGATTTCTCCTCCGCCGAAAGCCTGCTCCGGATCAACGGCGAGGTGACCCGGCAGGCTATGATGGTGTCCTATATCGATGCCTTCTACGCGCTGTTCGTCGTCATCATCCTGATCTCGCCGCTGATCCTCTTCATGAAGCCGCCGCGCAAGAAATCGGGCGCTCAGCAGCCCGCCATGCACATGGACTGACACGATGATTCGACAACGTCCCCGTTCCCTCCTCGCCGCGCTCGCCGCCGGTTCGATTCTCGCCGGTTGCACCGTCGGTCCCGATTTCGAGCGGCCGGCGAGCCCCTCTGCGACGGTCTATCGCTCGCCGTCGGATCCGCTGGCGACGCCCGCGCCCGGCCCCGTCGCTAATCCCGGTCAGGGGCCGGCGCTGCGCTGGTGGACCGCGTTCGGCTCGCCCGACCTCGACGCGCTCGTCAATCGCGCGATTGCGAACAACTACAGCCTAGCGGCGAGCAACGCGACGCTGGCGGCGGCGCTCGAGGAGGTCAACGCGGCTGCGGGTGGGCGGCTGCCGCAGGTCGATGCCGATGCGCGCGTCGAGCACGAGCAGCCCAATCTCGCCGCGTTCGGTTTCGAAAATCCCGGCGGCAATCCCGAATTCACGCTTTATTCGGTGGGCGGCGGCGTCTCGTACGACCTCGACCTGTTCGGCGGGAAGAAACGGGCCGTCGAGCAGGCCGCCGCGCAGGCCGAGGCACAGCAGCGGCAGGCGGAGGCCGCGCACCTCACAGTCGCCGGGCGTGTGGTCAGTCAGGTGCTCACCATCGCGGCGATCCGCGATCGGATCGCGACCGCCGACGCGCTGCTCGCCGAGGACCAGCGCAACGTCGATCTTACGGTCAAGCGCCGCGAGGCGGGCGAAGGCACGCTGGTCGAGGTGCTCAACGCCAAGAGTCAGTTAGAAGCCGATCGCAGCGACATCCCGCAGCTCGGCCAGCAGCTCGCCGAGGCGCGCCATCTGCTTGCGATCCTGATCGGCGTGGCGCCCGCTCAATTAGGACCGACCGAGTTCAATCTCGACGATTTCGCGCTGCCCGAGCAGGTGCCGGTGACGCTCCCCTCCGAGCTCGTCCACAAGCGGCCTGATATTCTCCAGGCCGAGGCCGAGCTTCACGCCGCGACCGCCGCGATCGGTGTCGCGACCGCGCGGCTCTATCCCGACATCACGCTGGGCGCGACGGTGACGCAGGGTTCGCCGGGTCTCGGCGATCTCCTTAGCAGCGCGTTCCGCGGCTTCGACATCTTCGCAGGGCTCACCGCACCGATCTTCCACGGCGGCACGCTGAGCGCCGAGAAGCGGGCATCGGTCGATCGCGCGAAGGCGGCGCAGGCGCAGTATCAGCAGACGGTGCTGGAGGCGTTCGGGCAGGTCGCGGACCTGCTCCAGGCGCTCCAGAGCGACGCGCGATCGGTCGCCAACCAGCGTGAATCGATCGACGTCGCGCAGCGCTCGCTGCATTTGTCGCGGCGCAGCTTCGAGGTGGGGAACACGGGGCTGCTCCAAATTCTCGACAGCGAGCGGCTCTATCAGCGCGCGCGGTCGGCGATGGTCGAGGCCGAGGCGCGACAGTATCTCAACGTCGCGCGGCTCTACGTGGCGACCGCCGGCGGGTGGACCGGGCCGGCGGTGGAGACCGCCGCCAGAGCGCGATGAGTTTGGATCAACCCATCCTCGTCATTGCGACCCCGGCCTTGTGCCGGGGGAAGCAATCCAGCGAAGCGCCTGCGCTCTGGACTGCCGCGTCGCTTCGCTCCTCGCAGTGACGAATCAAATCGATGGCAGCTTGCTCTAAATAAACGCGCTTCCCCGGCGAAGGCCGGGGTCCAGTATCGAACCGTTGGTAACTGGACCCCGGCCTTCGCCGGGGAGGAAAGTGATTATGCCGTCAGCGCATTTTCCTCCAAAACGGCACGCACCGCGGCGAGCGCGTCGTTCGCCTTGTCGCCATCCGGTCCGCCGCCCTGCGCCATGTCGGGGCGCCCGCCGCCGCCCTTGCCGCCGAGCGCCGCAACCGCGCGCTGGACGAGATCGACCGCGTTGCGCTTGCCCGCGAGGTCGTCGGTGACGCCAACGGCGACCGACGCGCGGCCGTCATTGACCGCGACGAGCATCGCCACGCCCGACCCGACCCGCGCCTTCATCTCGTCGACCGCGCCGCGCAGCCCCCTGGGATCGAGCCCCTCGACAACCTGCGCGAGGAAGCCCGCCCCGCCGACCTGCTCGGGGCCGGCCGCTTCGGCCGTACCGCCGCCCAGCGCGAGTGCCTTCTTCGCCTCGGCAAGCTCGCGTTCGAGGCGCCTGCGTTCCTCCACCAGCGCGACGACGCGTGCGGGCACTTCGTCGGGCGACGCCTTGAGCGCGGCTGCGGCTTCGCGCAGCTTCTCGTCGCGCTCGGTGAACCAGCGCCGCGCGGCCTCGCCGGTGAGCGCCTCGATGCGGCGGACGCCCGAAGAAACCGCGCCCTCGCTCACCACCTTGAACAGGCCGATATCGCCTGTGGCCACGACGTGCGTGCCGCCGCACAGTTCGAGGCTGTATACGGCCGCATTGTCGCCGCCGGTGCGGCCCATCGAAACGACGCGGACCTCGTCGCCATATTTTTCGCCGAACAGCGCCATCGCGCCCTCGGCGATCGCCTCGTCGGGGGTCATCAGTCGCGTGTCGACGCGATCGTTCTGACGGATATAGGCGTTCACATCGCCCTCGATGTCCGCGAGCGACGCGGCCTCAACCGCGGTCGGCTGGGAGAAATCGAAGCGCAGACGATCGGGCGCGACGAGGCTGCCCTTCTGCGCGACATGGCCGCCCAACCGCTCGCGCAGCGCCGCATGGAGCAGGTGCGTCGCCGAATGGTTGGCGCGGATCGCCGCCCGGCGCGCGGAATCGACCTCCATCCGGATCGTGTCGCCGACCGCGATCTCGCCCGCGCGGATCGTTGCGCGGTGCGCCCAGATGCGGCCGAGATGCTTCTGCGTGTCGGCGACGACCGCTTCGAGACCCTTGTCGTTGCTCAGCGTTCCAGCGTCGCCGACCTGGCCGCCGCTCTCGCCGTAGAAGGGCGTCTGGTTGGTGACGATATCGACCGTGTCACCTTCGGCGGCTCGTTCCACGCGCGCGCCGTCCTTGACGATCGCGACCACCTCGCCCTCACCCTGCTCGGAGGTGTAGCCGACGAACTCGGTGCCGCCCTTTTCCTCGGCGAGATCGAACCAGAGCTCGTCGGACACCTTGTCGCCCGAGCCCTTCCACGCGGCGCGCGCGGCGCGGCGCTGCTCGGCCATCGCCAGGTCGAAGCCTTCGCGATCCACGCCGAACGATTGCGCGCGCAGCGCGTCCTCGGTGAGATCGTAGGGGAAGCCGTAGGTGTCGTAGAGTTTGAACGCGGTCTCGCCGGGGAGCGTCTCGCCGGGGCTCATTCCCGCGGTCGCCTCGTCGAGCAGCCGCAGCCCCTTGTCGAGCGTCTGGCGAAAGCGCGTTTCCTCCTGCGCGAGCGTCGTTTCGATCAGCGGCTGCGCGCGGACGAGCTCGGGATACGCGCCGCCCATCTCGGCGACGAGCGCGGGCACCAGCCGGTGCATCAGCGGCTCCTTGGCGCCCAAGAGGTGCGCGTGGCGCATCGCGCGGCGCATGATGCGGCGCAGGACATAGCCCCTGCCCTCGTTCGCCGGCAGCACGCCGTCCGCCACGAGGAAGCCCGAGCAGCGCAGGTGATCGGCGATGACGCGGTGGCTCGCCTGGTTGGCGCCGGTTGTTGCGGTGTGGGTGAGCGCACCCGATTCGGCGATCAGCGCCGTGAAGATGTCGGTGTCGTAATTGTCGTGGACGCCCTGCATCACCGCGGCGATGCGCTCCAGCCCCATGCCGGTGTCGATCGATGGGCTGGGCAGATCGCCGACGATCTCGTTCGCCTCCTGCTCGTACTGCATGAAGACGAGGTTCCAGATCTCGACGAACCGGTCGCCGTCCTCGTCCGGCGATCCCGGGGGGCCGCCGGGAATGTGCTCGCCGTGGTCGTAGAACACCTCCGAACACGGGCCGCACGGGCCGTTCTCGCCCATCGCCCAGAAATTGTCCTTGGTAGGGATGCGGATGATGCGGTGCTCGGGAAGGCCCGAAATCTTCCTCCAGAGGTCGAACGCCTGATCGTCGGTGTGATAGACCGTCGCGGTCAGCTTCTCGGGGCTCAGGCCCCATTCCTTGGTCAGCAGCGTCCAGGCATGCGTGATCGCCTGTTCCTTGAAATAGGCGCCGAATGCGAAATTTCCGAGCATCTCGAAGAAGGTGTGATGGCGCGCGGTGTAGCCGACATTGTCGAGATCGTTGTGCTTGCCGCCCGCGCGGACGCATTTCTGAGAGGAGGTGGCGGTCGAATAGGGGCGCGTCTCGAGGCCGGTGAAGACGTTCTTGAACGGCACCATGCCCGCGTTGACGAACATCAGCGTCGGATCGTTCTGCGGCACGAGCGGCGCCGAGGGCACCTTGGCGTGGCCGGCGCTCGCGAAATAATCGAGGAACGAGCGGCGGATGTCGTTGGTCGAGGTCATGGCTGCGCATCTAGGCGAGGGTTGAAGGACTCACAAGCGGGCCACTTCCCCGGCGCAGGCCGGGGTCCAGTTGCGAGCCGCCGGATACTGGACCCCGGCCTGCGCCGGGGAAGGAAATAGAGAGATCACACCGGCCGATCGATCGATTCCGGCGGATGGCTGAACCATTTCGGGCCGGCTTCGGTCATGTGGAAGCAATCCTCGAGGCGGACGCCGAATTTGCCGGGGATGTAGATGCCCGGCTCGTCGGAGAAACACATGCCCGGCGCCAGCTTGGTCGTTTCGCCGCGGACAAGGTTGACGGGTTCGTGGCCGTCGAGGCCGATGCCGTGGCCGGTGCGGTGCGAGAGGCCGGGGAGCTTGTAGCCGGGGCCGTAGCCGAGGGTTTCGTAATAGCGGCGGACTGCGTCGTCGACGCTGCCGGCGGGAACACCGAGCCTGGCGGCGGCGAAGGCGATCTGCTGACCGCGGGCGACCTCGTTCCAGACCTTGCGCTGCTCCGCGCTCGCGTTGCCGCCGTGGACCCAGGTGCGCGACACGTCGGACTGGTAGCCGTGGACGGTGCAGCCGCAGTCCATCAGCACGATCTCGCCGGGCACGACCGTCTGCGGCTGCTTCGAGCCATGCGGATAGGCGGCCGATTCGCCGATCAGGCACATCGAGAATTCGGGGCTGCCGCCGAGTTTGCGGGTGGCGGCGCTCATCAGCGCGGAGACGTCCTGCTGGCGCATGCCCTTCTCGACGCGCGGGTAGAGCCAGCGATATGCGGCAATGGTGACCTCGGTCGCGGTCTGCATCAGCGCGCGCTCGGCCGCGGTCTTCACCATCCGGCAGCCGCGCACGACGGAGTTGGCGGAGACGAGTTTGGTGTCGGGGAGCAGCTTGCGCAGCCCGTCGAAGGCGAAGAAGCGGACGCTTTCCTCGATGCCAATCGGCTGGGCGGCGAGCTTCTTGTCGCGCAGGAACCCGGCGACGATTGCGAGCGGGTTCTCGTCTTCCTGCCACACGCGGATTTCGGCGAGGACGGCCAGTGTTTCGTGAACCGAGGGTTCCTCGAAGAAGGGCGTGACGATGCACACCTCGCCCTCGACCGGCAGGATCGCGGCGGTGAGGCGTTCGCTGCGCCACCATTCGACGCCGGTGAAATAGACCATCGACGAGCCCGGCTCGATCACCACCGATCCGATGCCGTTCGCCTTCATCAGCGCCTGTGCACGGGTGAGGCGGCGGGCGCGCTCGGCCGCGTCGATCGGCTGCGCGTCGGTGGTGATGTCGTGGAGCTCCGAGAGATCGGGCTCGGCGGCGCCGAGGATGGCCGGCATGCCCAGCAGCGGCACCAGCGCACCCATTCCCAGCAGCCCGCGGCGCCCGATCGACAGCATTCGCATCCTCTTCTCCTTTGCGCCCCCCATGCGGCGCTTGACCCGGGGGGCGCAATCCCCTTGGTTGCGCGCGACACGCATCAAGGGGAGCGGGAATGGCCAAGCGGCTGACCATGTTCATCATCATCGGGCTGGTGCTCGGCCTGATCGTCGGCTGGGGGCTCAACGCGGCGCTCGACGACGGCAGCGCCGCGTCCGCCGCGCACCTGAAGGAAATTGCG
>CAMLGC010000011.1 GCA_946479505.1 uncultured Sphingomonadaceae bacterium | reverse complement strand
CTGCTCGATGCGCAGCAGGCTTACGCGCTCACCCAATCCGAACTGATCGACGCGCGTCGCGCCCGTGCGGAGGCCGAAGCCCGGCTCGCACGCCAGGCGGCGACGGCACAATGAAGGATTTTACCACCATGAATCGCAAATATCTGGCCGCCGCGGCGGCAATCGTGCTGGTTGGCGGCGGCACTGGCTATCTCCTGCTGGACGGAGGGGACAGCGCACCCAGCGGTGAACAAGCTGCCCCTGCCTCACCCGACGCAGAGGCTGCACCGCCGAGCAGTATCGAGATGAGCGCCGACCGCATCAAGACGGCTGAGATCGGGCTGTTCAAGGTGGGTGACGCTGGGTTCGGGTCCGAGATCATCGCACAGGGATCAGTCGAGGCGCCGCCGAGCGGTCTTGCCGTGCTGACGGCCGGGGCCGACGGGCGGATCACCCGGATCTACAAGCAGATCGGCGATCCGGTCGCGCGCGGCGAACGCGTTGCGACGATCGAAAGCCGCGAAGCTGCGACGATTTCGGGCGACCTGCGTGCAGCGCAGGCACGCGCTGCGCAGGCCAAGGCCAATTACGAACGCGAGCGCACGCTCTACGAAGCGAAGGTGACGGCTCGTGCCGACCTCGAGGCGGCGCGGGCCGACTATGAGGCCGCGGCAGCGCAAGCAGCAGGCGCGAGCGGTGCTGCCGAAGCGGCGGGCGTCAGCGGCCGCTTCATCTCGGTGCGCTCGCCGATCAGCGGGCGTGTCACGGCCGCTCCGGCGCTCCTTGGCAGCTACGTCTCCGCAGAGACCGAGCTGTTCCGCATCGCCGATCCGAGCGTCGTCCAGGCGGAAGTGTCGGTGCCGGTTTCCGAAGGCGCGCACATCAAGCCGGGCGCGCCGGCTGTCATCGAAGCGGAGGGGAACGAGATCAGCGCGCGGGTTCGCTCCGTGACACCGTCCGCAGATCCGGAAAGCCGCACGATTCAGGTGGTGCTCACCCCAACCAGCGGCGGCAGCACGCTGACCGCCGGCCAATTCATCCGCGCCAGGATTGTCGATGCAGGCAATGACGGCGAGGGCGTGTCGGTCCCGGCCGAGGCAGTGCAATCGGTGGGCGGACGAGACGTCGTGTTCGTCCGCACGCCCAAAGGCTTTGGGGTGCGCTCCGTCGAACTGGGCGAGCGCACCAGCGCGGCAGCGCAGATTCTGAATGGTCTTCGACCCGGCGAGGTGATCGCCGGCAAGAACGCCTTCCTTCTCAAGGCCGAGCTCGAAAAGGGCTCGGGCGAGGAAGAATGACGGACCGGTTCAGGAGACACGGCACATGCTAGCCAAGCTTATCGACCTATCGGTCCGCAACCGGTATCTCATTCTCTTCATCACCGCCGCGCTGGCCGCGTTTGGGCTCTATCAGCTCCAGCGCCTGCCGATCGACGCAGTGCCGGACATCACCAACAAACAGGTGCAGATCAACACGGTCGCGCCAGCGCTGTCGCCGGTCAACATGGAAAAGCTGGTGACTTTCCCGGTCGAAACCGCGCTTGCGGGCATTCCGGGGCTGGAAAGCACGCGCTCGATCTCGCGCAACGGCTTCAGCCAGGTCACCGTGATTTTCGACGATTCCACCGACATCTATTTCGACCGCCAGCAGGTGGCCGAGCGCCTCAACGCGCTCGGCGATCAGCTTCCCGCCGGTGTCCAGCCGACGATGGGGCCGGTTTCGACCGGTCTCGGCGAGGTGCTGATGTGGTCGATCCGCTATGCCGATCCGGGCAAGACAAAGGTGGTGGACGGCAAGCCCGGCCTGCAAAGCGACGGCTCCTATCTGACGCCCGAAGGCAATCGGTTGACGACCGAGGTCGCCAAGGCGGCGTATCTTCGCACCGTGCAGGACTGGATCGTCGCGCTCCAGATGCGCACCGTTCCGGGCATTGCCGGGATTGATTCGATCGGCGGCTATGAGAAGCAGTATCTCGTCCAGCCCGATCCCGCGCGGCTCGCGTCCTACGGCATCTCATTCACCGAGCTAGCCGAAGCGCTCGAACGCAACAATGTCGCGGTCGGCGCCAACTACATCAACCGCGGCGGCGAAGCGTTCCTTGCGCGTGTCGATGCCCGGATCACGGGGATCGACCAGATCGGCAACGCCGTCGTCGCCAACCGCGAGGGCGTTCCGGTGCGCGTGCGCGATGTCGCTGATGTGACGATCGGCGGCGACCTGCGCACGGGCGCAGCCTCACAGAATGGCGAACAGGCGGTCATCGGGACCGCGCTCATGCTCCTTGGCGAGAACAGCCGGACCGTCGCGCGTGATGCGGGCGAGCGGCTCGAAGAAATCAAGACGTCGCTCCCGCCCGACATCAGGCTTGAGGTGGTGCTGGACCGGTCACAACTGGTCAACGCCACCATCGAGACGATCCAGAAGAACCTGACCGAAGGCGCGCTGCTGGTGATCGCGTCGCTGTTCCTGCTGCTCGGCAACATCCGCGCTGCAATCATCACCGCGCTCGTCATACCGTTCTCGTTCCTGCTGATGGCGATCGGCATGAACGAGCTGAACGTGCCGGGTAATCTTATGAGCCTGGGCGCGCTCGACTTCGGTCTGATCGTCGACGGCACGGTCATCATCGTCGAGAACTTCCTGAGACGCATGGCCGAACGACAGGAGCACGAAGGGCGCTTGCTCAACGTGGGCGAGCGGCTCGAGGAGGTCTCGGGCTCGGTCAAGGAGATGATCCGCCCGTCGCTGTTCGGGCAGGCGATCATCTTCATGGTGTTTGCGCCGTTGCTCACCTTCCAGGGCGTCGAGGGGAAGACCTTCTCGCCGATGGCGATCACGGTGATGCTCGCGCTCGCCGGCGCATTTGTCCTGTCTCTCACCTTCGTGCCGGCGATGCTCGCCGTGCTGATCCGCGGGCGCGTCGCCGAGAAGGAGGTGAAGATCATCGCCTGGGCCAAGGAGCGCTACGCGCGCGGGCTGCCCAAGGCGATGGCGAGGCCGTGGGCGACGATCGGGATCGGCGTCGGCGTGTTCGCGCTGTCGGCGGTCGCCTTCCAGTTCATCGGCAGTGAGTTCATCCCGAGGCTCGACGAGAAGAATCTCGCCGTTTCAGCGCTCCGCATTCCTTCGACCTCGATCGAGCAGTCGCTGGACATGCAGCGCAAGGTGGAGCGCGTGATCTCGAGCTTTCCACAGGTGCAATATGTCTTCTCGAAGACCGGCACCGCCGAGGTCGCATCCGATCCGATGCCGCCCAACCAGTCGGACGGATTCGTGATCCTCAAACCCCAGGAGGAATGGCCCGATCCCGATTTGCCCAAGGAAGAGCTCATCGAGCAGATGAGTGCGAAGCTCGAGACGCTGGTCGGCAATAGCTACGAGTTCACCCAGCCGATCGAAATGCGCTTCAACGAGCTCATCTCGGGCGTGCGCGGCGATGTCGCGATAAAGCTCTATGGCGACGATCTCGATCAGATGACGAGCACGGCGACCGAGATCGGCAACGTGCTCCGATCGATCGACGGTTCTGCCGACGTCCGGGTCGAGCAGACGGGCGGATTCCCGACGCTCGACTTCCAGTTCGACCGGACCGCGATCGCGGGGCTCGGACTGTCGGTCGAGGAGGTCGCCGACACCGTATCCGCGGCGCTCGGCGGCAAAGAAGCCGGGGTGGTGTTCGAGGGCGACCGACGCTTCGACATCGTCGTGCGTATGCCGGACGCCACGCGCGAGAACATCGACGCGATCGGTGCTATCCCGATTGCGCTTCCCGAGAGCATGTCGGGTGCCAGCGCCACCGTGCCGCTGCGTCAGCTCGTCAACTTCGAGGAGACCGACGGCCTCAACCAGATCAGCCGCGAGAGCGGCAAGCGCCGGGTGGTGATCCAGACCAACGTCCGCGGGCGCGATGTCGGGACGTTCGTGGCCGAGGCCCAAGCGAAGATTCGCGACCAGGTGACGCTGCCGACCGGCACATACCTCGAATGGGGCGGCCAGTTCGAAAGCCTGCAATCGGCGTCGCGGCGGATGGCGATCGTCATCCCGATTGTGGCGGTGATGATCTTCGTCCTGCTGTTCATGGCGCTCGAAAGCGCGGCAATGGCGGCGGCGATCTTCGCCATCGTGCCGCTCGCGATCTCGGGCGGCGTGTTCGCGCTGCTCTTGAGCGGGCAGCTCTTCTCCGTCTCGGCCGCAGTTGGGTTCATCGTGCTGTTCGGCGTGTCGGTGCTCAACGGGCTGGTGATGATGACCAGCATCCAGGCGCGGTTGCGATCGGGAATGGAGCTGAATGCCGCGATCGAAGGCGGTGCAATGGAGCGCTTCCGATCGGTGCTGATGACGGCGATCGTGCCCTCACTGGGCTTCGTGCCGATGGCGATCGCGCACGGAACCGGCGCAGAGGTGCAGAAGCCGCTCGCCATCACCGTGATCGGCGGCCTCATCACCGCGACCATCCTGACGCTCTTCGTGCTGCCGGCGGTGAGCAAGCTCGTGCTCGGCCGGCAGGCGAAGCGCGAGCGGATCGACGCGGATGCCGTTCCGGTCCCTGCACAATAAGGAGAGGAGAAAGGCCATGACCGACAACACGAGAAAGATGCTGCTCCGGCTCTACACCGACGAGAATGCCCATGTCGGCGATCAGCGCGTGGTGGACGAGATCGTCCGCCGCGCGCGCGAGGCGGGGCTTGCGGGCGCCACCGCACTGCGAGGCCGGATCGGCTTCGGGGGCAAGGCGGCGCCGATCCACCATCACCATGCGCTCGGGGTCGGCGACAACCTTCCGATCGTGGTCGAGATCGTCGATAGCGAGAGCAAACTTCGCTATTTCGTCGAGCAGCGTCTGGGCGACCTCCACCATATCGGCCTCATCACGCTCGAGCGTGTCGAGGTGCTCGCGCTCGGCGTGCCGGAGCAGGACCGGTGAGCGGCGGACACCAAGGGCACGCCCATGGCGGGCACGCGCACGATCACACCGCGGGCGCCAATACGAAGATGCTGAGCATCGCGCTCGCGCTGACGACCATCTATCTCGCCGCCGAGGTCGCGGGCGCGTTCATCTTCAACAGCCTCGCATTGCTCTCCGACGCCGGGCACATGCTGACCGACGTCGCCGCGCTCGCGATCGCGCTGATCGCGATCAAGGTCGGGCAGAAGGCGCCCGACGACAAGCGCACCTATGGCTACAAGCGTTTCGAGATTCTGGCGGCGGCGTTCAACGCGCTGATGCTGTTCGCGATCGCGATCTATGTCCTCGTCGAGGGCATTCAGCGCCTGCGCAATCCCGAGAGCGTCCAATCGACGGGCATGCTGGTCGTCGCCATCGTCGGGCTGATCGTCAACTTCGTCTCGATGCGCCTCCTGATGGCGGGCAAGGACAAGAGCCTCAACGTCAAGGGCGCCTATCTCGAGGTCTGGGCGGACATGCTGGGCTCGGTTGGCGTGATCGCGGGCGCGCTCGCGATCCGTTTCACCGGCGCCACCTGGATCGACCCCGTTGTCGCGATCGGCATCGGCTTATGGGTGCTGCCCAGGACATGGGTGCTGTTGCGCGACACCGCCAACGTCCTTCTCGAAGGTGTGCCGAGAGACCTGGATTTGGGGCAGATCCGCGATAGGATCGCAGCCGTTGATGGCGTGGCGGATGTCCATGACCTTCATGTCTGGTCAATGTCGACCAACGACGTGAGCTGCACCGCGCATGTCGTCCTCGCAGCGGACGCCGATGCCGAGCGCGTCCGCAAGACGGTGACCGCCGCGATGGAGGATGAGTTCGAGATCGCGCACTGCACGATCCAAACCGAGCGCGAAGCCTGCGGCGATGCCGAGAATGTCCATCCGTAGGTAAATCTGGCGATTATCCGAAGCACAGTCGCGCCGTCAGTTCGCTAGCTTCGCAGCAATCAGCCTGGGCACCAACGAAATGCGAGGCAGTCATGCAGCCGGTTGCGGCACTGCGCACGGCGCGCGGATCAGCCGTGATCGCGCGCGGCTTTCTGCCAAGCGGACCATGCCTCACCTAGGACGCGGAATGCCGAACGCAGGAACAGCAGTGCGATAACGCCGCCGACAAGGATATCTGGCCACGCAGATGCGGTCGCAGCAACCAAGCCGGCGGCGGCGAGAACGCCGAGGTTGGAGATCACGTCGTTGCGCGAGCATTCAAAGGTGCTGCTCATGTTCACGTTCAGACGTCGGAAGCGCCATAGCATTCCGAGGCAGCTCAGATTGGCGACAAGCGCGAGTGCGCCGAAGATCAGCATCAGCGTGCTCGACGGGGGAACACCGTAAGCGATCTTGACACCGAGTTCGACGATTACCGCGAGACCGAATGCCAGAATGATTATTCCCTTGGTAAGCGCTGCCGCCGCTTCCCAGCGTGGCCCCCGCGCGAGCGCGAACAGGCTCAACGCATAGACGAACGCGTCTCCGAGATTATCGACCGAATCCGCCATGAGCGCGCTTGAGCCTGCCGCCAGCCCAGCACCAAACTCGACGACGAACATCAGCGCGTTGATCACCAAAACCACGATGAGCACGCGCCGCTGTTCGTGGCGGCCGGCGAGGGCCTCGAGTTCCTTGGCTTTCGCCGAGCAGCATTGATCAGCCATCAGCATCTCCCTTACTCGGCAGCGATCGTTTCTCGGCCGCGGCACCCGTTCAACCAGAAGCCGATCGCGACCACTGCAAGCGCGAGCAACTGTGCGGCCACCACCTGCACCGAGGGAAAGATGCCGAGCATCGCAACTCGTGGGAAGTTGGCGAGCGGCGCGATATCGATGATGCCGGCCTCTTGGAGCGCCGCGACACCCTTACCGGCAAGCACGACCGCGAGCACGGCAATGAGCGCCGAGCTATAGGCGAAGAATTGCGCGATCGGCAGCTTGCGGCTGTAGCGTAGCATCGCCCAGCCGATGATGCCGAGCACGAGGATCGCGGCGCCGGCGCCTCCAAGAATCGCGCCGCCATTCCCTTGGGTCCACAGCGCTGCATAAAAGAGGATCGTCTCGAACACCTCGCGATAGACGACGACGAAGGCGAGCAGGAATAGAAACCAGGCCGAGCGCGCCGAAAGCGCCTTGTCCAGCTTCTCGCGAATGTACCGCTGCCATTGGTCGGCGCTCGACTTGCCGTGCATCCAGATTCCGACGGAGAGCAGCACGACCGCAGCGAAGATCGAGCCAAATCCCTCGGTCAGCTCGCGGCTAGCGCCGCTGATCCCGATCAGGTAGGTCGCCGCCGCCCAGGTTGCGACCCCGGCCGCGAGCGCCGCGACCCACCCGGCATGAACGTGGCGAACCACCTCGCTGCGATCGGCCTTGCGCAGGAAGGCGATCATGGCGACGACGATCAGCAGCGCTTCCAGGCCCTCGCGCAGAAGGATCGTGAAGGCACCGAGAAAGGCCGAGGCAGCGCTCGCGCGGTCGGGCGACAATGCGGCTTCGGCATCGGTAAGCAGCGACCCGATCACCTGCGCTTGACGTTGCACCGCGTCAGCCGGTTTCCCGTCATCGATCGCAGCGCGGAAGCCCCCCATTGCCTCTTCGATCCGCGTCATGAGCGTTCCGTCGCGCGCGGTGAGCAACGGCTCGACGGGTTCGAACCCATCGAGATAGGCGGAGAGCGCCAACTCCTTGGCAGCGGTCCGATCGCCCTTCCGGTACGCCGCCACGGCCTGCGCGAGCTTGTCGCGTGCGACGCTGAGCGAAGCAGGGCCGGCGCTCGTCACCGCCTCCGGATTGCGCCGGAGAAACGCCGTGACCGCCTCGGCCTTTTTGGCCCCGATGGCGGCCGCGAGTGCTGCCGGTGTGGCGCGCGTGAGCGCAGCAAGGTCGGGAAAGCGCGCGCGGATCGCCGGATCGGACGTCCAGATCTGCTCGCCACGATCGGCAAGATCGGCGGGATAGGCGAATGCACCGGCATGGAAGGCCAGCGCCCAGCGATCGTCGGAGGAAAGCTGCGCAAAGCTCGGCATCGCGGTTCCATCGATCCCCTGACCGATCACCTGGTAAAGACCGAAGAGGCTCCTCTGCCGCGCCCGCGCTCGGTCGGTGAAGGCAATCGGCGGCGGATCGAGCTGTGCGGCATTGGGGCCATGCCCGTCACCCGACATGCCATGGCAGGCGGCGCAATTCTCACGATAGAGCTGCGCGCCGCGGGCCAAATCAGGTGTTCGGCTCGGCGCAAGTGGAACCGGATAGGCGCTGAGCAGGGCATCGGCGAGCGCATCGGCTTGCGATCGCACCGTGCGTGGATCGGCCTTGGCGGCGATCGCGCTCTGAAGCTGCGCGGCCGCAGCCACGAGCGAAGACTGTTCGGGTGTTCGAGGGAGCGCCACGATGCGCGATTGGACCGATGCGGCAAATTCCTGCATTTCGGCGTATTCTGCCGTGCTGATGATGTGTCCGTCGGCGACCGCACCGGTATAATCGACACCGACATAATCGAGCAGCCGCCAGGCGGTCTGGACTTCGGCATCGTTGGCCCAGGCCGGTATGGGCGCGAGCGCCGCGATCAAAACCAACATCGGCAGGAGCAGGCGCTTTAGCGCGCAAGAGGGAATCATCGGACGAGCCCTTCCGGTCGACGTATCCCAAGTTCGGCTTGAGCATGCCGGACGATCTCGATGGCGGAATGGAGAAAGAGCAGCGCGATGATTCCGGCGACGACGAGGTCGGGCCATGCGCGGTGCGTCCAGATTACCAGAAGTGCTGCAATGATCACCGCGACGTTGGCGATCGCATCGTTTCGGCTGAACAGCCAGATTGCGCGGACATTGGCGTCTCCTTCGCGGAAGCGCGCGAGGATGAGCGCCGCCGACACGTTCACGATCAGGGCTGCGACGCCGATCCCGCCCATCAGGTCGCCCTCTGGAACGCGCGCGTTGAGAGAACGCCAAACCGCGAATCCGATGACACCGATGCCCAGCGCGCCGAGGAATAGGCCTTGGGTCAGCGCAGCAAGCGCACGGGCGCGCGCGCCCCATGCAAGCGCCAGGAGGCCCATGAACGAGATCGAGCCGTCACCGAGAAAGTCGAGCGAATCAGCCTTGAGCGCCTGGCTGTCGGCGAGGAACCCGCCGACAAGCTCGACGACCCCGAAGCCGAGATTGAGCAGGATGACGAGCCACAGCGCACGACGATAGCCCGGATCATGCTGGGCCCTTCTTGTATCGCCGCTGCAACCGCAGCCTTGCTCGATGCTTTCTTCCATGAGGCGGCTTTACAACCTCCAGTCGCTGGAGGATCAAGCAGTTTTTGCGAATGAATTGCAGGAACAACATGGCGGCAGCGATGGGCAAGAGCGGCGACAGGCACCACGATGACGGCGGGGCCGAGATCATGAGCATCGGCGAGCTCGGGCGTCGCGTCGGCACGAAGGTAAACACGATCCGCTTCTACGAAGAGATCGGTCTGCTCCCCACAGCGGAACGCAGCGCCTCGGGCCGCAGGAGGTTCACACATTTGCATCTGCAACGGCTCCGATTTGTTCGCAACGCGCGCAGCCTCGGCTTTTCGACCCACGAGATCCGCTCGTTGCTTTCGCTCGCCGACCAGCCGGAGAAGGAATGCGCCGAGGCGATGGATATCGCTTCGGCGCATCTTGCGACGGTAAACGCACGCATCGCGCGCCTGAGCGCGCTCCGTGAAGAATTAGGCAACATTATTGCTCGCTGCGACGGCGGGCGCATCTCGGACTGCCGGGTAATCGAAGCGATCACGGATCTCGCCGACGAGCCGCAATGATCAATGTCGGTACGGTCGTGCTATTGTTAAGAGCACGCGTCCCGTAGAAATCGACGCCTCTGGATGATGCGGCTCATTATCCGAGGCGCTTTCCGAGCCAGGAGTAGCTGCTTTGGTTATCGAAGACGGCCACGCGTGAAGCGCCGCCGGCCCAGCGGCCGGCGACAGAGCAGCGGCTTGAGCGAGCGACCGGTCGGCTCGCCGGGCGTCGCGGTCGTGGTCTTGCCGAGCGGACGTTGGAGGGGACCAATGCCCGCTCGGCAAGTGCAGGCCTCGTCCTGGGGGAGGAGCAAGAGGCCGCGCTGCGCTCCATATCGCACCTCTCTGATCTCGCAACCGCCGTCGGCTATGCCGGCACCGGAAAATCGGCCATGCTGGGCATCGCTCGCGGCGACGCGCTTCAGCGATCTTCGATCTTTGTCAGGTGGAAGGTTGCCGAGAGGGCGAGATAACAGGCCGAGCTGCCCGCTTATCCTCACGAGGCGCTGAAAGTCGGCAGCCTTAGCTAGGGCTGCGAGTCGAGCGAGCGCATGATCAATCCCGCGACGACCGTAGGGCCATACGCCCGCTTCTCATTTGAACTGCGTTGCTCATATGTCGCAGCGGATTGAGTCGCGGACCGATCAACTCGAGGTGCCGCAGCAAAACGATGCCATGAGCAGGTCTTCGCGTCATCGCCAAATGGGGCTGCCTACGCCATCCCCTGTATTTCTGCGACAAACTACGATCATCGCATCTTGCTGTTGAACAACAGGATTTTCTGCGTCTCTTAATCATCCCCATCATGCCTAGCGCGCCTTGACGGCGACAGGAGCGGGGAAAAAATGGCCACAGAGTCGAAGCGGTCGGAAGCGGTTGGACGGGGCGCCAAGATGCTGCGCACCGCGCTGGGCGTGTCGATCGCGAGGTGGCTGTCCGATCCCGCCGTCATCGAAGTCATGCTCAACCCGGATGGCCGCCTTTGGATCGATTCGCTGGGCGAAGGCCTCAGCGATACCGGCGAGATCCTGGCGCCGGCCGATGCCGAGCGGATCATACGGCTGGTCGCCCACCATATCGGTGTCGAGGTGCATTCGGGCCGCCCGCGAATCTCGGCCGAAATGCCGGAGACCGGCGAGCGGTTCGAAGGGCTTTTGCCGCCGGTAGTGACCGCGCCGGCGTTTGCGATTCGTAAGCCGGCGGTCGCGGTCTTCACGCTCGATGACTATGCCGGCGACGAGATCATGTCGCGGCTTCAGGCTGCCGTGCTGCGCAAAGCGGTGGCAGACCGCGCCAACATCCTCGTCGCGGGCGGCACGGGCACCGGCAAGACCACGCTCGCCAACGCCCTGCTCGCCGAGGTCGCGAAAACAGCGGATCGCGTCGTCCTGATCGAGGATACGCGAGAATTGCAGTGCGCCGCTCCCAATCTGGTCGCGATGCGCACCAAGGACGGCGTCGCATCGCTGTCCGATCTGGTTCGATCATCGTTACGCCTGCGCCCCGATCGCATCCCGATCGGCGAGGTTCGCGGGGCCGAAGCGCTCGACCTGCTCAAAGCCTGGGGGACAGGACATCCCGGCGGCATCGGCACCATTCATGCGGGTAGCGCGATCGGTGCGCTTAGACGGATGGAACAGCTCATCCAGGAGGCGGTTGTGACCGTCCCGCGCGCCCTGATCGCCGAGACGATCGATTTCATTGCGGTCCTCGTCCGCAATGGCGCCGGCAGGCGGCTCGCCGAGCTGGCGCGCGTCGATGGTCTCGATGCTGCGAACGGCGACTATCGCCTGACCTTTTTGCCCGCCCCCCAAGATGGAGTTATCAAATGATGGCTGTAGCCCAGCGCCGTTTCCGGCGCGCCTGCCACGTCGGCCTCGGCCTGGCACTCCTGCCGCTTCTAGCAAGCCCGGCTTATGCGTCAGGCTCATCGATGCCGTGGGAGACGCCGCTTAACGCAATTCTGGAATCAATCGAAGGCCCGGTGGCCAAAATCGTCGCCGTGTTGGTCATCATCATGACGGGCCTCAGCCTCGCCTTTGGCGAAACGTCGGGTGGTTTTCGGCGGTTGATCCAGATCGTGTTCGGGCTGTCGATCGCGTTCGCCGCTTCGTCCTTCTTCCTGTCCTTCTTCTCGTTCAGCGGCGGAGCGCTCGTCTGATGAGCGATGGCGCCGACCTCGTGCCGGGCTATCACGCGCCGGTTCATCGCTCGCTCAGCGAACCGATCCTGCTGGCGGGCGCGCCGCGCGCGGTGGCGATCCTCAACGGCACACTTGCCGGCGCGATCGGCCTGGGTCTCCGGCTCTGGTTCGCAGGGCTCGCAATATGGGCGATCGGCCATGCGCTCGGGGTCTGGGCAGCACGGCGGGATCCGCGGTTCGTCGACGTCGCGCGCCGTCATCTTCGCTATCCGTCGTGGATGCGGCCATGATGTCCCTGCGCGAATATCGCTCGCAGGCTGCATGCCTCGCGGATTTCCTGCCCTGGGTCGCGCTGGCAGCGCCCGGTGTCGTGCTCAACAAGGACGGCAGCTTGCAGCGGACCGCCCGCTTCCGCGGTCCCGATCTCGACAGCGCGACATCGGCCGAACTCGTTGCCGTTACGGCGCGGCTCAACAATGCATTGCGGCGGCTCGGCACCGGCTGGGCCGTGTTCGTCGAGGCGCAGCGCACACCGGCGCTCAGCTATCCCGAGTCGGTCTTTCCCGATCCCGTGTCCGAGCTGGTCGAGCTCGAGCGGCGCGAGCAGTTTCGCGAGGAGGGCGCGCATTTTGAGAGCCGCTATTACTTGACGTTGCTGTGGATGCCACCGGCCGAAGATGTGGCGCGCGCGGAAAATTGGCTCTTCGAAGGCCGCTCCGCCAACGGTGTAGATCCCAAAGCGCTCATCAAGAGCTTCATCGACCGCAGCGACCGCGTGCTGCATTTGGTCGAAGGTTTCATGCCGGAAGTCGCCTGGCTCGGCGATACAGAAACGCTGAGCTTCCTGCACAGTACGGTGTCGACCAAGCGTCAGCATGTGCGCGTCCCCGAGACACCCGTCTATCTCGACGCGCTCCTAACCGATGAACCCTTGACTGGCGGGCTCGAGCCGAAGCTGGGCGAGCATCACTTACGCACGCTGACCGTCACCGGCTTCCCGACCGAGACCTTTCCCGGGCTGCTCGACGAGCTGAACCGGCAGGCCTTCCCCTATCGCTGGTCGACGCGCGCGATCATGCTCGACAAGACCGACGCGGCCAAGCTGCTCGGCAAGATCCGGCGCCAGTGGTTCGCCAAGCGCAAGTCGGTCGCGTCGATCCTCAAAGAGGTAATGACCAACGAGGCGTCGGTTTTGACCGACAGCGATGCCGCGAACAAGGCGGCAGATGCCGATCTCGCGCTGCAAGAGCTGGGCGCCGACCGGGCCGGCATTGCCTATGTGACCGCGACCGTGACCGTCTGGGATCGCGATCCCGTGCTGGCGTCGGAAAAGCTGCGCTTGGTCGAGAAGGTCATCCAGGGCCGCGACTTCACCTGCATGGTCGAAGGGCTGAACGCGGTTGAGGCCTGGCTCGGAAGCCTTCCCGGGCAGGTCTATGCCAATGTCCGTCAGCCTCCGATTTCCACGCTCAATCTCGCCCACCTGATCCCCCTGTCAGCGGTATGGGCGGGGGCGGAACGGGACGAGCATTTCGGTCAGCCCCCCTTGCTCCATGCAAGGACCGAAGGCTCCACCCCGTTCCGCTTTTCGCTTCATGTCGGCGATGTCGGACACTGCCTCGTTGTCGGCCCGACCGGCGCCGGCAAGTCGGTGCTGCTGGCGCTGATGGCGCTGCAATTCCGGCGGTATCCCGACAACCAGATCTTCGCCTTCGATTTCGGCGGCTCGATCCGCGCTGCCGTCACGGCGATGGGCGGCGATTGGCAGGATCTCGGCGGCGCGCTTCACGGCGACGATTTCGATGGCGGCGTCACGCTACAACCGCTGGCCCGCATCGATGAGGCCGGCGAGCGCGCGTGGGCGGCCGAGTGGCTTGCGGCGATCCTCACGAGCGAGGGTGTGCCGATCGATCCGGCGGCAAAGGAGCATCTGTGGTCGGCGCTGACGTCGCTGGCGACGGCGCCGGTAGCCGAGCGCACGCTGACCGGCCTTGCGGTCCTGCTGCAATCGCAGGCGCTCAAGCAGGCGCTGGCGGCGTATTGCGTCGGCGGTCCGTGGGGCCGTCTGCTCGATGCCGAAGACGAGTTTCTGGGCAACGCCCCGGTTCAGGCATTCGAGACCGAGGGTCTGGTGGGCGCAGCCTCGGCTGCGGCCGTTCTCTCTTATCTTTTTCGTCGGATCGAAGGCCGGCTGGACGGCCGGCCGACCTTGATCATCATCGACGAAGGCTGGCTGGTGCTCGACAGTCCGGCGTTCGCCGCGCAACTGCGCGAATGGCTGAAGACGCTGCGCAAGAAGAACGCGAGCGTCATCTTCGCGACGCAGAGCCTCGCCGATATCGAGACCAGCTCGATCGCGCCCGCGATCATCGAAAGCTGCCCGACGCGCATCTTTCTGCCCAATGAACGCGCCGGCGAACCACAGATCGCGCGCGTTTACGAACGCTTCGGCCTCAACTCCCGCCAAATCGAGATTTTGAGCCGGGCAACACCGAAGCGGGACTATTATTGCCAATCGCGGCGCGGCAATCGTCTGTTCGATCTCGGCCTTGGCAACGTCGCCCTGGCCTTCAGCGCAGCCTCCTCAAAAACGGACCAGCGCCGGATCACCGAACTGGTCGCCGAGCATGGTCGCGACGGCTTCGCGCGTGCCTGGCTGCGCACTCGCGGCCTCGATTGGGCTGCCGATCTGCTGCCCGCACCCGATTCCGCAGCGCTCGGCGAAGACCGGGCTTCCTTTACCCCTGAGGAGGACATCCAATGACCCCGCCCAAACGGCGCCGCTTCATCCTGACGAGTGCGCTAGCCGCCGCAATGCTCACGAGCGTCGGTCTGTCGCTCCCGGCACACGCACAGCTTGGCGGCATCGTCTATGATCCGAGCAATTACGCGCAGAACGTGCTGACCGCCGCGCGAAGCCTCGAGGCGGTGAACAATCAGATTCGCCAGATCGAGAACCAGGCGCAGTCGCTGGTCAACCAGGCGAAGAACCTTGCAAATCTGCCGGTGTCGATGCTGTCGACGCTTCAGCAGCAGATCCAGCGGACGCGCCAGTTGCTGAGCGCGGCTCAGCGCATCGCCTATGATGTCCAGGACATCCAGACGGCGTTCGCGCAGCGATATAATGGCGCCAACCTGACCGCGACGGAAAGCCAGATGGTCAGCGATGCCAACGACCGCTGGCGAGACAGTGTCGGTGCGTTCGAAGATGCGCTCAAGGTTCAGGCCGGCGCGGTCGGCAACCTCGAAGGCACCCGGAGCTCGGTCAATGCGCTGGTGACGGCAAGCCAGTCGGCAAGCGGCGCGCTCCAGGCGGCGCAGGCGGGCAATCAGCTTCTGGCATTGCAATCGCAGCAGCTCGCCGATCTGACCGCGGTGCTGGCGGCGCAAGGCCGCGCGCAGTCGCTCGCGGCGGCGCGCAGCGCAGCTGACGAGGCTGAGGCCCGCGAGCGCCTGCGGCGCTTCTTCAAGAAGTGAGCCGGCCCGTGAAGCTGATCGGCGTTCTTTTCCTTGCCGGGCTGATGACGGCCGTAATCGCCGTCACCGGCATCAGTCCGCATTCGTCGCCTGTTGCGGTTGTCCCCGCGCTCGGTGCGCCGGATAGCTCGATGCGCACAGCCGCGCTCGATCGCTGCCGCGCCGTCAGCACGCCCGATACGGGCTGTGAGGCGGCATGGAATGCCGAACATCGCCGGTTCTTCGGGAGGGCGGCCCGATGAACGATACCGGCGTGATCGATGGCTTCCTCAGCGTCTACAGCCAATACATCGATTCAGGCTTCGGTTTGCTCGGGGGCGAGGTCGGATTCCTGTCCTCGACGCTGATCGTGATCGACGTGACGATTGCCGGCTTGTTCTGGGCGTGGGGCGCGGACGAGGATGTCCTCCAGCGGCTGATCAAAAAGACTCTCTATATCGGCGTCTTCGCCTTCATCATCGGCAATTTCTCGAGCCTCGCGACCATCGTGTTCCAAAGCTTTGCCGGTCTCGGCCTCAAGGCCTCTGGCACTGACATGGCGCTGGCCGATTTCATGAGACCCGGTGCGATCGCCGCGACCGGGCTCGCGGCAGCCAAGCCGCTCACCGACGAGATCTATCTGCTGGCAGGGCCGATGGGGGTGTTCGTCAACATCGCGCAGATCCTCGTACTGCTGGTCGCCTGGCTGATCGTCGTTCTCGCCTTCTTCGTCCTCGCCATCCAGATCTTCATCACCATCATCGAGTTTAAGCTGGTGACGCTCGCCGGCTTCGTGCTGATCCCGTTCGCCTTTTTCGGCCGCACCGCGTTCATGGCCGAACGCGTGCTCGGGCACATCATCTCGTCGGGCATCAAGGTGATGACGCTGGCGGTGGTGACTGGAATCGGCACGACCTTGTTCGACCAGTTCGTCAACGCCGGATTGGGTGAGACGGCCGACATCGATAAGGCGATGACGATCGCGCTTGCCGCACTGACGCTGCTGGGACTTGGGATCTTCGGGCCGGGGATCGCCAACGGCATCGTGACGGGCGGTCCACAACTCGGTGCCGGCAGCGCGGCCGGCACCGCACTCGCCGCCGGTGCGACCGTGGCAGGCGGTGTCGCTGCCGCCGGGTTCGCGGGCGGCGCGGCCGCGGGCGCAATCGGCAGCGCCGCGATGGGCGGGGCACGCACCGCCGGCGCCGCATCAGCCGCCTATCAATCCGGTGCAGCCGGTATGAGCGGCGGGGCGGCAGCGGCGGGTGGTCTCAAAAGCTTGGGCAAGAGTGCCGTGAGCGGCGCGATGTCGCCGCTACGCAAGGCGACCAGCGCGATCCGTGAGAGTTACGCCGCCGGCCGGGCGGGCGCCTCCAGCTCGTCAACCGCATCGTCCGCGCCTGCAGCGGGCGGCGCCGGTCCACCTGCCTGGGCCAAGGCGATGAAGCGCCGTCAGGCGATGACGCATGGCGCATCGACGGCCGCCAGTACCCTCAAGTCTGGCGACAGCCATGGCGGCGGTGCTGGCCCTGACATCTCGGAAAAGGATTGAACGCATGTTTCGACGTTCCTCGATCCGCTATGGGCAGACGCCCGAGCCGGTGACACCGTATCAGCGCGCCGCCCAGGTGTGGGATGATCGAATCGGATCGGCCCGCGTCCAGGCGAAGAACTGGCGACTGGCGTTCTTCGGGTGTCTCGCACTTTCCGGCGGGCTTACCGCCGGCTTGGTTTGGCAGTCGGCGCGCGGCACGATAGTCCCGTGGATCGTCGAGGTCGACAAGCTGGGTCAGGCGCAAACCGTGGCGCCGGCTGCGGCGGGTTACCAGCCGACCGATCCGCAGATCGCGTTCCATCTCGCACGGTTTATCGAGAACGTCCGCTCGATCCCCAGCGACCCGATCGTGCTGCGTCAACATTGGCTCCGGGCATACGACTTCGCGACCGGCCAAGGCGCGGCGGCGCTGAACGATTATGCACGACGTAACGACCCGTTTGCGCAGGTCGGCAGAATTCAGATCGCGGTCGATGTGTCCAGCGTGATCCGCGCATCGCCCGCCAGCTTCCAGGTCGCTTGGGTCGAGCGCCGCTACCAGGACGGCGCGCTCGTCGACACCGTGCATTGGTCGGCAATCCTGACCGTGGTGATCCACCCGCCGCGCACCGCTGACGGTCTGCGCAAGAACCCGCTCGGCATCTTCGTCGATGCCTTCAATTGGTCGAAGGAACTCAGCCAATGATTGCTCTCATGGCGACCGGCAAACGCCGGCCGATCACCTCCCTGTGTGCCGCTGCGCTGCTCGGCAGTGTCCCGACCGGTGTCTTCGCGCACGATCAGAAGGGGGCACAGCCGCCAACAAGGGAGCGCGCAATGCCGGAGCCCCAGCCGAACGGCCGGTTGCAGATCGTCGCTATCCCCACGCCGCTCCCGCTTCCCGGCCAATTAAAGCCGCTTGAGACACCTCGGCCACCAGCAAGCATCCACGATCCGAAGGACCGAGTGGTCCGCGCCAATTCGGCGGCACGCGTTCAGCCCGACCGCGCGTCGTGGCTCAACGCCATCCAGCAATATCCCTATACCGATGGCGCGCTTTATCAAATCTATGCGGCGCCGGGTCAGGTGACCGACATCGTTTTGCAGGAGGGGGAGGAACTGGTCGGCGCCGGCCCCGTTGCCGCCGGCGATACCGTTCGGTGGATCATCGGCGACACGGTGAGCGGCGCCGGCGCCGCCAAGCGCGTTCATATCCTCGTCAAGCCGACGCGCGCGAAGCTCGAAACCAATCTCGTCATCAACACCGATCGGCGAACCTATCATCTCGAGCTGCGCGCGACGCCCGCCACCTATATGGCTGCGGTGTCCTGGACCTATCCGCAGGACCAGCTCATCGCAATTCGCAAGGACGCTGCAGAAGCCGCCCGTGTCGCGCCGATCGCATCGGGAATCGACCCGACGGCGCTCAATTTTGCCTATCGGATCGACGGCGACCGACCGGCTTGGCGCCCGCTGCGCGCGTTCGACGATGGCCGACATGCCTATATCGAATTCCCGCGGACGATCGGCACGAGCGAGATGCCGCCGCTGTTCGTGCTCGGCACCGATGGAAAAGCGGAGTTGGTCAACTATCGGGTGCAAGGCCGGTATATGATTGTGGACCGGCTGTTTGGCGCCGCCGAGCTCAGGCTGGGAACTAGGAAGAGCGAGCAGCGCGTGCGTATCATGCGTGAGGGCGCAAAGCGCGACCGCCGGTCATGACCGACACCAAGAGCGAGACGGCGACGACCGCGCCGGAGGAGCCCAGCCAAGACGCTCCGATCCCGCCGGGCAACCCCGAGGACTTTCGGCTACGCGGCTCGCCGCCGCTGGTGACGCGGTTGTCGCGCAAGGCGATGGCGGTGATTGGTGTCGCAGCCGGTGTCGGCATCGGCGGCGCGTTGATCTACGCGCTTCAGCCGCGGGAAACCGTCACGCCAGCCCAGCATGTTTTCAGCGGCGACGCGCACACAAGATCGGAGCTCGTCATTGGTGCCCCGGCAGACTATTCGAAAGTCCCGAAGCTCGGCCCGCCGTTGCCAGGCGATCTCGGTCGGCCGATCCTTGATGCACAGGCGAACGGCGAGGCGGTGCCGGTCCCGGGAATGGGATCGCAGAACGATCCCCAGGCGGTCGAGGCAGAGCAGGCTCGTCAGCGGCTCGCTCAGGAGCGGGATGCTGCACGCACCAGTCGACTATTTCTCGCGGCTTCCAACGCTGCGCCCCAAGGCATGGCCCATGCGGGCACGCTAGGTATCGATCGCGGTAAATTGACCCGACCATCAATAAATATTGAGGAGGGTCAGGCGAACGTCGGGGCATCGGGACGGCCCAAAGATCGGACATTTTTCGGCGTTGCGGATACGAGGCAGACCGAAAGCGCCGAACGCCTCACCGCCCCAGTGTCGCCCTACGTCGTCCAGGCAGGGAGCATCATTCCCGCGGCATTGATCACCGGAATTCGATCGGACCTTCCAGGCCAGATCACGGCGCAGGTCACCGAGAACGTCTACGATAGTCCGACGGGTCGCATTCTGCTCATTCCACAGGGCTCGCGGTTGGTCGGCGAATATGACAGCGACATCGCGGCCGGCCAGAACCGCGTCCTGCTCGCCTGGGATCGGCTCATTCTTCCAGGTGGCCGGTCGATCCTGCTCGACCGCCAACCAGGCGCCGATGCCGCCGGAATGGCCGGGCTGCAGGACCAGACCAACCATCATTGGGGCAGCGTGTTCAAGGCGACCCTGATCTCGACGCTGCTCGGGATCGGCACCGAACTGGCGACCGATAGCGACGACGATCTGATCCAGGCGCTGCGATACGGAACGCAGGACACACTCAATCAGACCGGTCGAGGATTGGTTCAGCGCGAGATCAGCATTCCGCCGACGATCACGATTAGACCTGGTTATCCGCTTCGGGTGATCGTGACGCGAGACCTGGTCCTACATCCTGCAGGAGAGATGCGATGACGAAGCTGCGGCTCGGACCGATCGAAGACGATAAGCCGGTCAAAATCACCTTGGAGCTCCGCGCAGCCACGCACCGTCAGCTTGTCGATTATGCTCGCGCGCATGCGAAGGAAACCGGCCTTACAGAGCCGCTACCGATCGAGAGGCTCATTGATCCGATGCTTGATCGGTTCATGTCTGGCGATCGCGGGTTCAATCGCCAGAATCGGTCGCAGCCAAAGTAGGCCCAGAATGGAGGCGATTTTTTGCTGTTCGCATTCCAGTCGCTTAGGAAGCCTACGCGCCTCTGATTGAAACGCGTGACCGGGTTGCGGCGTTCTGTCCAGGCTGTCCGCTAAAAGCGCCGATGCGCACTCCCAACGGTGCGTTTTTCCAGCGCCCGGTCACTTCGTTCGTTGGTACTACTCAATTTTGACAACGCTTGGAGTGGATCGCCTCAAGCGCGCGACGGGATGGCTGGCGCGTATGTCCGGCTCCTAGCTATAAATGTTGGTGCGTGCTCCCAAGGCATGATCTCACTGCTCTGCTGCGGCGGCCCCAATTATAGCTCGCAAGGGCCGCGCCTCCGTAAGCAATTATAATCCGATTATAAAATAGATCGCGCCTCGGGCCGGGCTTAGTCTTTCAATGCGACAGATGAGTCGCGTTGCATCTGAAAGGAGATCATCATGTCCGAGCGCTACGAAGCACACGATGAATGCGTTATCGATCTCGGCGCTGCCAGTGCCGAAACCAAGGGCGGAGGATTCCAGGTCCTGGACAGCATCGCCACGCTGCAACCGCTTGCCGGAATCTCCGACGACTGACGAGGTCTGGCGCGCGCCGTAATTCGCGCGCGCCAGTCCGTCGCAGACGCTTGTCATGCATCTCGGCTCCCGTCCCGATTTGACCTATTGCGTTTGCGGCGAACGGGTCGTGTTTCTCGACATCGAGGCCGATCGATACTTCTGCTTACCGCCCAAGCTCAACGACGCCTTTCTGAGTTCGGCGACGGAAAATGCCAACGACCATGCTGGCGCCGGGATCTTCAGTTGTCGTGGAGCAGCGCGGACTGCTGACATTCCAACGGCGATGGATGAATTGGCGCCGAAAAAAGCTGATGTTCCGATTGCCCGTGCCGTCGGTGCGCAGTGGCTCGCGCGGATGCGTCTGAGGCGCTGCGATTTCAGCAAAGTGATTTCTCACGAACGTTCTCGTCAGCCGAGCAGTCGCAATCGGAAATGCGAAGAGGATCTTGCGCGACTTTATGGCGCGTTTTTGAAAATCGCCGTCTGGTTCGGCGACACTGACCAATGTTTAGCCCGTTCGCTGGCCTTCCGCATGTTGGCCTTTCGGCTTGGACATTCTCCGTCGTTGGTTCTGGGTGTCAAGCTCGACCCGTTTGTTGCGCATTGTTGGGTTCAGACTGGTTCACGTGTTGAAAATGATACGCTGGACCGCGTCCGGATCTTCACGCCGATTCTCGTTCTCTAATGGGCTTTCGCTTTCTTATGGTGATTTCGGAGCCCGGTTGTCATTGTCCGAGAGATATCGAACGAGCAGCGTTGAAACATCGACTTTGTAAGCTGCACTCTGATCCAGAGGTCGAGCTCTTTACAAGCGAAACGGACTGTTGGGCAAAGCTTCCAAATTCTCGCGGGATCGTCATTGGTCAAATATTTGAGCGGCATTCGGGAGAAAATTTCACCACTTCAAAGGGCAAAATTTTAGAAAACGCAAGGGATATAGATGAAGTCCTGCGCTCCTACTGGGGCGGCTACATCGCGTTGTGCGTCCGCAGCGGTCGCAGGGAGGTGATGCGGGATCCATCGGGCATGTTGCCCTGCTATTACGTTGAGCGGGAGGGAGCGTGGTTCTTCGCATCCGACGCGCCGCTTTTCATCGAAACCGGGATAAGCAGCCCTTCGATCGATTGGGACGGCCTTGCTCATGCCCTCTACGCTAACGACTTGCCGGAAGAGCGAACCGCGGTCACTGGCGTAAAGCAGTTGCTTCCGGGCGCGGCGCTTAAGATCGCCAATGGACGCGCGCAAACCCGAGCTTGTTGGACTCCGTGGGATCACGTTACCCCGCGGGCTCGTGATGCGCATAAGGTGCGGTCGACGGTCCTTGACTGTATTCATCAGTGGGGATCACAATTCGATTCCATTTTGGTGGGAGTTTCAGGGGGGCTGGATTCCTCGATTGTGGCGAACGGCCTTGTGGGCGCCGGGCCACTTCAGGGACTGACGATTTCGACACAGGACCCCTTCGGTGATGAGAGCGCCTATGCGCACGTGCTCTGCCAAGCGCTTGATATCCCGCTTTTCGAGAAAACATACCTTATCGAGGCGGTGGATATTCGCCGCTCGAGCATGATACATTGCCCACGACCCGGCGGTCGCGCACAGTTGCAGGCCTACGACGCGGCACTGATCGAGGTTGCCGAGCAATGTGGTTCGACTGCCTTCTTCACCGGCGTCGGCGGAGACAATGTTTTCCACTATAGCAAGTCGGCGCGCCCGCTCGTGGATCGATTTCTGGCGCAGGGGCTCAGCCGCGATCTCTGGTCAACCCTCATGGACATTACGCGGCTTACGGGTGCCAGCGTCTGGACCGCTATCAGGGAGGCCACGCGAGTGCCACGCGCCAGCGGCATCAAGTATCGGTGGCGGGCGGATCGGCGCTTCCTCACGGCCGACGTGGTGGACGCCCTCGACAGCGAGACACTTTCCCATCCATGGCTTGAGGGACCGCCCGATTGTCTGCCCGGCAAGGCGGCACACGTCGCGATGCTCGTGCGCTCGCACCAATATCTCGAGAGTCATGACAGGCGACTTTCATTCGCCACGGTACATCCCCTGCTCTCGCAGCCCATTATTGAAGAGTGCTTGTCGGTGCCGAGTTGGACTTCATGCGAAGGCGGTATCGATCGCGCTTACGCCCGGCGTGCCTTTGCCGAGGACCTTCCGGCCGAAGTGCTCGCCAGACGAACCAAGGGCGGACCCGATGGATTCGCGCTCGAAGTCATCCGAACGCATCTCGGTTCTATTCGCGAACGCCTGTTGGACGGAATGCTCGCGACGCAGCGTATCGTCGACAGAAAGGCACTGGATTTAGCTCTCGCGGAGCAAGCTCTTTCGCGAGGAGAGGATTACGTCCGCATCCTGTTATTGCTTGATGCGGAGGCATGGACCCACGCGTGGAGTTCCGGAGATGTCCGGCAGATTTTTCACTGACCCTCCTTCCGGGGGTGGGGGTCCATTGCCGCCCAGCGCTCCGTCTCGGCCCGCTCCGCAGGGTTTGACGGCCATATCCCGCGCAGCCAATACCGGAACCAGTTGATGCTGCGCTCGTAAGCGGCGAGCCTATGAGCGGGCTGCCACTTGATGTGGTGCTCGTTCGGGAAAACGAAAAAATCTGTAGCCTTTCCGGCCTCGCGAAGAGCCGTGTAGCTCTTCAGAGCGGCGCGAAACTCATCATCAGCCGCATCGAAGAGTATCGGAAAGGCGACCCGCTTCGCATTGCGAGCCAGCGAAATCCGCGACCAGAACGACTCGGCGCGTTCGGTCACGCTCGGCCACCCAATTCTCGCGTACAGATCACCGGCAGCGGGTCCAAGGATCGCCGTCTGCCCCGGCTCCCAACAACATCCGCTAACGATCGCCGCCGAGAAGAGATCACTATTCAGCGCGGCGAACTGCACGATTGAAGATCCGCCGCTCAACCCGGTAATCCCGATCGCATCCGGATCGGCTATTCCGCGATCAATTAGCAGGCTGACACCCTGCTCGATCACCGAAAGAACACTGCGCCAGTCGGCGAAATCCCGAAGACTGCGCCGATCGACCTCCACATAATTATTGGGGCGCCAAAGCGCGCCTACGGCCATGGGGCGCTGAATACTCAGGACGGCAAACCCAAGGTTGGCATAGGCCTGAATCGGAAACTCATCACCGGTGCCGCCTCTGAGGAATCCGCGCGATTGGTATTGCACGACGACGAGTGGGTATCGGTGGCCCCGTCGATATCCGACCGGAAGAACGACATCGGCGAATGCCTCGATTCCGGCGTCGCTCCTCAGCTCAATTCGGTCGGCAGGGCCGAGCATGAGCGAGGCGAACTCGGGGTTGAAGTCGGCAATTGTGGAAACGACTCCCTGGATCAGGTCGATTGCCACAAGGTGACGTGGATGCAGCGACGTTTCCCGCAGGCAGATGAGTTGGTCATCGTCGCGGGGCTGACAGTCGATGAGGAATGCGGAGGTCGAGTACAGCTTTCGCACTTCACCGCCAGCGGGTTCCCATTCATAAACGGCGGTTCGGCTTTGCGCCCAATCCTCCCGGCGCATAAACCGAATCTCGCCTGAGCGAGTCCACCAGAGAGCACCGCTGGTTTCAGTGCAGACCTCATCTTCGCAGGTGATCGGACGGGCACCAGGGCATCGCAAAACGAGCCGAGTGCGAGGCGGCACACCCGCCCCTGCCGCCTCTGCCTTCACCGCGCAGTCGGATTCGCTATCGGCGAAGTGGCGTTGCTGCGATGAAGGAACGACAGACGGATCGAAGAGGGCGATTTCCGACACCGTTGCTGGCCGAACATATCCTGACACGACGTCGATTGCCATAAACTGTTGGCGCGGTGACAATCGTATGGTCGGGGTACTCGAGGCGATCGGCATAAACCGGGCGTCCAGATGAAAGCCGGTCCGCGCTTCGCGAGCGAGCTCGGACTTGGCGGCACGGACTCCTGAGCGAACCTTGGCGATGATCGTTGTGGGCGCGGCAATGCGAAAATCGAGCACGTCTTGTTCGAAATGGGTGAGCGCCTCACTTCCGCCCCCTTGTGCATCCGCGCGCCAGATCTGCGTGGTGCCGCGTACTCTCTTTAAAAATGCAATCCAGGAGCCGTCGGGCGACCAGTGAGGCGTAATGATCGCTGGAAGGCCGGTCATTCTCATGGGGAACACGCCGGCGTCCATTGGTCGGCGGATCAGCGCACCCCCGCGATCTACGAAAATGGGGTGCGCACCAGCGCGGAGCGGCATAACAACAATGCCGAGGCAGTAGCGATTCGCCACTGGATCAGCTCGACGGACGTGGAATGCGACCATCCGGCGGTCGGGCGACAGCGAAAATACATGTCGCGCCGGAAGATCGTCGGCGAGCGGGCCGACATCTCGCAGCCGTACGAGATCCCGCGGCTGGAGCGGTCGGTTATGAGTCAGAGGGCGATATGTCGTCCAATCCAGCTCCGTACACCTGTCGGCTGCGCTCGCCCCGGTGGAGTATCCGACCAACAGCGCAGCCGCTACTAAGCTGGCGATGCCGCTGCGCATGACCCTACCACCGCTTCGCGAGGGTGATGCTGATGATCCGGCCTAGGGCTGAATAATTCGCCGAATCATAGGGCGGATCGATCAGCGACGATGTTCGTATGATCGCAGGTTTCTCGTTGAAGAGGTTGGAGACGGCAATCGTTAGATCGACGCCGCTGAAAACGCCGGAGGTGTCTGTTCCCGATATTCTGGCGGCCACATCAGCGGAAACGAAGGGTTCGACCCTAAGCTCGGGCTCAATCCGATTATCACGAACGCCACCGACGTAATTGACGAAGCCGGACAGAAACACATTGCCCTGCTCGAAAACCGCGCCGCCTCGGGATCGCCAGTTCGGCGGCATGAAGAGCACGCCAGCGCCGGGCGAAGCCGCCTGGCCGGCAATGAGCCTTCGCTTGCTATCGATGTAGGTCGCGGTTGCCGAGAGCTTGAGCCGACTCTCCGACCCAAGATCAAATTGATAGTTGCCAATCAGATCCACACCCTGGATCGCCTGATAGGCCGTGTTTTGGGATCGCGCATCGACCACCGCGTACACGGTCGACGGATCGTACGGTTTGCCTGTGAAATTCTGGAGGCCGAATGCACCGGCCGCTGGCGCGATCAATTCGTCGAGAAGTGCTGGGGTCGGACTGTAGGTGACCAAGGTCGAGTAGATTGGATTTTCAAAGAGGCCCAGAACCGACGTCACCGGGTTCACGACACGATTGCGGTACCGGATGTTGAAGTAATTGGCTTCAAGCCGCAGCGATGGGATCGTGGCGGGAGCGTAGGTCAAACTTACGTTCCACGTCGATGCCCGTTCAGGCATCAGATCCGGGTTTCCACCGGCCAGATAGAGTACGGCGCGACCGGCATTCGAACCGGTTTCCCCAAAATCGGCGGCGTTGATCAGCAGCGCCTGGTAGGTCTTGTAGCGCTGATAAAAGGTGGGAGCCTTGAACGACTTTCCCCAGCTTCCCTTGATCGTGACGGATGCAAAAGGCCGATAGACAATCCCGATCTTCGGCGATGCGACGCTCGCCAGATTGGCGTAACGCTCGTAGCGGACTGCCGCGGAAAGCTGGAGAAAATCCAACATGGAGCGGCGGTTGGATGCTCCGAAGAGCGGAGCGGCAATCTCACCGAAGGCAAATGCGACATTCTCCTCGTGGTGAATGTTGAGAACGCTGATCGAGATAGGGCCGGCATCGATGTGGGATTTGGCGTCGAGCGAGAAACCGCGGTAACCCGCTCCCACCGCCAATCCGACGTCTCCACCCGGGAGGCGAAAGAGCGTCCCGTCGCCTCGAAGCTCGATCGAACGGAGCCGATTGTCATAGTAGACATATGAACTCGACACGAGCGTGCCGCCGCTGAAGCTCTGGCCCGGAGCTTCCGTCAAACTTCGCCCAAAGGTGCCGCTCAGATCGAGTTTCCAATCGCTCGGAAGAGAAACGATCAACGATGGCGTTGCGGAGTAGCTTTCAACCGTGGGCGAATAGATGTTTCCATTCGTGCGAGCATCGGAGGTGACCGTCAGCGGGCTGGAGAAGTGGCTTTCGCGCCGACTATATTGCGCGTCCAGGTCCAGCTCGATCGCATCGCTGAACTCCTGAAATCCGTTGAATACGCCGGTATACTGCGTTTGCGCGGGCAGCAGCGTGGTCGAGCCGTTGATGCGCTGGGTAAAGGATCGCTGCCGCGCCGTCACTTCGCTTGAGCTGTCATATCCGGCAGCCAGCATGAATCCGCCAGCACGCCAGCGGCTTCCTGTGACCACCTCATATTGCTGCTGGAAATCACCGCCATCGGTGGCACCGGCGACACGGGCAGAGGTCCAAAGCCCGTCGAAATCGCTGCGCAAGATCACATTTGCTACGCCGGCAACGGCATCGGAGCCATAGAGCGCCGACGAGCCGTCCGCGATGATTTCGATCCGGTCCACCGCGGCTAACGGAATGGCCGAGATATCGACGCCCTGAATTGCGCGGTCATACGCCACCCGATGGCCGTTGATCAGCGTCAACGTCGCGTCCGGACCGAGTCCACGGAGATTGAGTGCGGATGTCGAAGCAAGGTTTTCATTGCCTCCCTGAACCCCGCCTCCGACAATGCCGGGATTCTGACCTCCACCAAAATTCTGTGGCAGATCTCGGATATACTCGCCCAGATCAGTGCGACCGCTCTTCCGGATTTCTTCGCGTGTGCTCGAAATAACCGGACTGGTCGGCTCGCTGCGAGGAATGTGCGTTCCCGTGACGACAATCTCATCGCTCTCGGCCAGATCTTCGGTCGCCGACGCGAATTTCGATCGCACTCGAATGATTACCGCGCCATCGGAAAAGCGCGCCGTCAGATTTGTTCCTCGCAGAAGTTGCTCGATGGCCTGCCGCGCCGTCAGATTTCCATTAAGCGGGGGAGCTTGAACACCGTTGACGTCCTCTGCCGCCGCATACAGCTCCCAGCCTGCGCGAGCCGCAACAGCGCGAAGAGCGTCACCCAGATCCTGCGCCGACATATCGAAGGAGTAGATCTGGAGCTGCTGTGCCGAAGCTGCAGCCGGCACGATCCATAAAGCGGCGCCTACAAGTAGTGCGCCCGCAATCCGTGTGGTTTTCGCCATCTTCTCCCCCTCATCACCGCGGCGGAACAGACCGCACGCTCTTGAGGGAGAATCGACGCCGCTTTCGCTGCGACCTTAGTGGAAGGAAAGAATCATTTGCGCCGGAGATGGATTCCGTCAGGCCGGCGCTCGACCTCAAGGTCGAAGACGTCCGCGAGGTGCTCGACAAAATGGTCCGTGTCGCTCACGTTGAAGCGCCCCGACGCTTCGATCGCGCCGACCGTCGGATCATCCATCACGATCGGCAGCGGGGCGTAGCGATTGGCCTCCGCGATCAACGCGTCCAGACGGATCGACCGCGCCTCAACCCACCCGTTCGGCCAGTCTGACGTGTCGGCTGCCTCCGCCCTCTGCGGCGGCAGGGCCTTGAACTGCGAAGCTCGATAGAAGAAGCTCTCTCCCGGCGTGATGGAGCGAGGCACGAAGAGAACGGCGGGTTGCAGCGCAGGATGGATCTCCGCTTTGCCGCTGATGAGCGTAACGGCGACGCGCTGCTCATCGACGATCCCGACATCGACGACAGCGTTGACGGCCATCACGATGCCGCTGCCGGCCTCGATCCTGAACGGACGCGGGTCTTCCGCCACGCGGATCCGCGCGCGGCCCGATGCCAGCGTGAGATGGCGCTCGCTCGAGGTCATCGTGATCTCGACCTTGGTGCCGGTGTCCAATGTCACCGACGACCCATCGGACAGATCGTAGGTTTGAATCCGCCCATGTGGCGCCGATAATGTCTGGCCGGACTCGGCGATATCCGTATCGGCGGGCATCACCCCAGGTTCAGGACCATGGGCACCAAGCGCCAGAAACAGCACTGCGGCAGCGGCCGCAGCGATCGTTCCGATGAAGAGCCATCGTCCCCCTGAACGGCTGTCTGCTGCCCCGTGGCGGCGAGACTCTTTGAGCATCTCCGCGCCGTCGAAGTGCTCGGCAGCCCACTCGTACGCATGTCGATGCGCGTCATCTTCGTGCAGCCATACTTCGAACTCGGAACGGAGTCGTTTGGCTTCTGGGCCGCGCATCTTGATGAACCAGTAAAGCGCCTGATCCTCTGCGCTCGTCTGCGGGTCGGCCGACGTCCCGTCGTTGTCATTCATCGCGCCGCGTCCACAGTCCGGGCAATATGGGCCAGTGCCTTCATCATGTGATATTCGACCGTAGCGACACTGATTCCAAGCCGTTCGTGAATTTCGCGATAGCTGAACTCGTCCACTCGGTGCATCAGAAATACCCGACGGGTCTTCTCCGGCAACGCATCCACCGCGTCCTCATAGACCTTCAGCAGGTCCTGTGCATCCAGCTCGAGCTCCTGCTCAGGCGCGACCGCAGCATCCTTGGCTTCGTCGAGCGGGAATAGGACGACATTGTTCTTCTCGCGACGCCGAGCCCTGTCGATCAACAGATTGCGGGCTACACGCCGCAAAAACGCCGCCGGATTGAGGAGACTGGTGAGCTGCTTGCTCCCCGCCGCCCGCGCGAAAACCTCCTGAACCAGATCCGGCGCAATCTCTCTGCCCGCCCGTCGGCCGACATATCGCAGGAGACTATCGCTCTCCTGCTCGTAAACAACGGCGAGACGCGCGCGTGCTGCCATTCGTTGCTCTGCTTCGCTGGCCGGCCCGAAAGGTGCTGTCGGGCTGTTATGACAGCCAGAAGATGCCGATCGCGGCGGACGCGGCGTTCCGATGGGATGGAATAGAGACGACACGGCAATCCTGTGCGGCAGCAGACAGCACGCCGGATATCCAGCCTGCTAGATCGTCAGCGCTGCGCCGCCGTCGCAAGCATCGATGTCGATGCCTTTGCCCGGTCTGGCCACCCGTCCGTCACGGACCGGCGTTCATGATGCCTGGCGAATATTCGTACGCGCCCGCCGCCAGATCGACAGCCGCGATGGGGTATGATGGCAACAAGCAGCGGCCAAGACAAGCGCTGTGCCGGAAGGGTACGGCTACGCTTGCTCGCGTCCGGCTTGCGCCCGCAGCTCGGCGATCCGCTCGGAACAAATGTCATGAACAGCGCGCCCCAACTCCTCGATGCGCGCTGCCAGCCACTGCAGTTCCTCGATACTGATCCGGTAATGCTTGGAGTAGCGCGCCTTCACATAGGCCTCTTTGAGCTTTTCGAAACGCGCGCGATCGGTGCGCCGCTCGCGCGGCCACGCCTCAACAAGCCTGCGATCTAGCCGCTCGGCTTGTTTGCGAAGGAAGCCAAGATTGTGAACGTGAGGGGTGTAGAAAGTCGTGACCAGCAAGACGCAATGGTACAGAAATTCTGCGGCCTGATGGAGATCAAAGGCCGCAGGTTTGAGATAGCCCTTTTCTCTCCCGAACTTCGACAATTCGAAGCGCTGCATGGCGGCCGGGAACCACTCGTCGAAATATTCCTCGGCCATCCCCAACGCCTGTGGGAGTGTTTTGGGTTTCGGTTCGTGGAGTTCGTCGTCGACAGTCTGATAGAGCGCAATACCGTCGCGGCGGACATCCATGAAGAAGTACCGGCCATGGGCGAGACCGTCGTTCACCTCCTGGAGGGTATGGACGATGAAATTGACCGGCGTGCGAAGCGTCTGCGTGATCGCGAGTTCGCGGTTGAGCCGGTCTTCGAGCTTCAACCAGTAATCGACGCGATCGGTCAATCGCTTGTCGTTGACGATGATGAGCAGGTCGAAATCGGAGCGATAGCCCTTGGCGGTGTGCGGCTCGTCGACCCAGCCGCCGCGAGCATGGCTGCCATAGAGAATGATCTTTTCGATCCGTCCGCGCTTCTTCCACTGACGGTTGGCGAGCGCCAGCGCATCTTCGAATTCCTCGAAAATGATCTGAACGACACGATCGAGTTCGCGACGTTTGTGCGGGGGAAGATGGTCGAGGTTTGTTCGCATGGTCTCAGTGCGCCGCCTTTCCCTCGATCACGTGAAGCGCCCCGCGCCCGCCGCGAACGGCACGAACGGAGAGTTTGCGGTCGAAGGTCGCGAGTTTCCCACGATGTGCGACCGCCAGGGCGAGAAGATAGCTGTCAGTCACCTGGGCCGGTGTTCTGATTTCAGCCGGATCGATCGGAGCATCGCCGAAGAGGCTGATGTCGTCAGGCCAGAAGCGGTGCCCGCCGAGCGAGCAGAGCTTGCGGACAATCTCCGCGGACTCGGCTGGCGAGCCTGGTGTGTTGGGGTAACGCGGGTGGCCGACGATGCGCACGACCCCGTTCTGCGTAATCGGACAGGTCGCCCACTCTTCACGACCTTCCCGCTCGAACCAAAGATGCGCGGCATCGTGGCCGACATGGGCGGGGTCGATGAGCGCAATGAGGACATTCACGTCGAGTAGGAACGTCATGGCGTCTCGTCACGCAACGCGTTGACGACGTCCAGAGTCACGAGCGTATCGCTTCGGGGCTTGAGCAGCGGAATGCCGTTGCGCTCTCCCGTTTTGACCGGTCGGCGCAGCGCTCGGCGGGCGAGCTCGGAAATAACATCGCCGACTGTGCGGTGCTGCTGTTCAGCCAATTGCCGGGCCGCCGTCAATACATCGTCGTCGATCGCTAATGTCGTGCGCATGTCCACCATCCTGCATCTAGCATCACGCATCATAGCATAACCGTGAAGCTGACGCCAACGGCGCGGCCACTGCGCCCGGTCATAACTTGGGGGATATGAGAGAGTGGTGGCGCAATCCAAAGGGTCATTGATCCTTCATGAAGAACCGATCGCGCTTGGCCTCGGCATCGGCGAGCTGGACGGCATAGTCGGCATTGGCGCATTCCTCCCCGCGGGTCGATCCATCCCGGCACTTGGCGACAATCTGACGCGCTTCATCGAGGTGCGCGTGGAAATACTCCTCGCTGCGCGGTTCGGCCCCGCTGCAACCGGTCAGCGTGATCGTGGCGAGGATCGTCAAAGCTGCTCCCGAGATTCTCATATCGTACTTCTCCGTTGCTCTGATTTCGAAGGTTCCTGCTGTTTGGCGGCAGCGTTGGGCAGGTCCGGTGAAACGACCGCGAGCAATCGTCGCAACCGCATGCTGCAATCTTCTCGTTTCGGCATCGCCGATTACGATCGCAAAGACATATCGGTGGGATCGCCCGATCGAAGGCGGATGAACGCGCCGGCGTGGATTTTCCGCACCTCATGGTAGCGCGTCAGAATGTCGCGGATCGCGTGCGGGCTGGCGTGAGAGGCATACGCTTGTTCCAGCTCGTCCAGATCTGCGCTGGGCGCGCTGAGCACGAGCGGCTCCAGATGCCGGATGGCCGCCAGACGGTCATTGAGTCCACCGACGGTCGACATGACTTCGACATTCCCGGATGCACGCGCCAGCTCGAGAAAACGCGTGGCGGTGCGGGTCGGGAGATCGTCGGCGGGACCAGCGGAAACGTTGAGCCTGTTCTCCCGCTTCGTTGCCGTGAGCAACAGCTGCAAGTTGAAATCGAGAAGGTCGCGGAGACGCGCTTCGTCAAGCCGCGGAACGTGAAAGCCCGCTCCGGTCTCGAAATCAACCATCCGCTCGCCGGCAAGGTGGTTGAGGCTGTCACGAACCGGACTCTTGCTGACGCCCAGCTCATCGGCCAGCCGTGCGGTATCGAGCCGGAAGCCTCCCGGCCATGCGCCTTCCATCAGGCGTTTCTTGATCGCCTGGTAGGTGGGCTCGAGGACGTGGGCCGGGCTCATCTTCAACCACTTGCAGCGGCGCTGTATTCGGCGAGCATGGCTTCCTGATCGGGGCGCAATGCGTCGACGGCGCCGATATGCTCGGGAACATCGTCGCCGAGCAGGATCGAGGGACATTGACCTTCATAGTTGCCGAGATTGGGTCGATGCTGCGCGTAACCGGCAAGTGCAGCCAGCGGTGGCGAGAACTCTCGCGCGACCTCGGGCGGATAGGCCAGCCAGAGGTTTTCATAGGGTTTGAGCCAACCCAGGCTGTAGCCGATCACAATTCCCCGGCGAACATCGCCGGTGATATTGGCGCCTGCACCATGCGCGGTCGAGCCGAGAAAACAGATTGCGGTACCCGGTTCACATTCGGCAACGACAGGATCGCCAGGATCGTCCTTGGTCATGCCCTCGGCGCCGTGACTGAAGGGATAAATCCGGGTCGCCCCATTGTCGGCGGTAAACGATGTGAGGGGCCACATCACGTTGACGAGATATTCGTGCTCGCCCTTGGCGCCGTTCCACATGTCATGGTCACGGTGGGGGAACTGCCCGACCTCACCAGGATGGATCTCGATTGCCTGTGCGACGTTCAATTGGACGCGATCGCAGGCCGTTCCGAGCACCGTCTCGACCATATTGAAGATGGTCGGAGCCATCACCAAGGCCTCAGCATGGCGCGAGCGTTTGAGCAGGCTGCCGAACCGCTTGGTGCGGAAGCCGTAGAAGCTGCCTTGGCCGAACGGCGTTGCCGTAAAAACCGGATCGAGATCGGCATTGAGCGCCGCGATCCTTTCCGCCGGCAGAGCATCCGGGATCACGCAATATCCCTGATCCAGAAGCTGCCTGGTCCAAGCGCAGGAGATAGCGGTGCTCATGCGACACCTCCTTCGGCGCCGACCAGTTGGAGCGACGCTGCTTCGTACACACCTGCGCGTTTGAGACCGTCGATCGTCCGATCGTCGATCCGGATATGGAGGCCGGCCAGCGACCGTGAGCCTTCGCGCACGACGCGGCCTAGCGGTATGCACTGCCAGCCGAAGCGGAGAATCTGGGTTAGCCAAGCGAGCTCGGCGACACCGGTATAATCAGTAATGCCGCGCCTGAGCGCGTGCTCCGCGAGCGCCGTGACAAGCTGGTTGCGCGCCGACCGCCGCTCGCTCGCCGTCTGATTGCGGTCGAGGCAGAAGCGGGTGATCTCACGCACGCTGGGGCCGCTGGGCACGGGGCCATCGCACAGGTGCGAGTAGAGGTCGCCGAGCAGATGCGGCCGATCGGTCTGGAGCAGCCGGGCGGAGGCACGATGCCGTCCCGCTGCGTCAATCAGGATCAGATATTCGGCGTCGGGATCGTCGAATTGGTCGAGCTCATAGGCGCCGGCGAGCACCGGCAAATCCCATTTCAACAGGTCTATGAACACCTCCTTTCGCGCGGTGAACATGGCGCGCAAAGCGGCATTCTCGGACGCCGGCGGCGCCCGATGCGACGATAGCTGCATGATGGCGGCTCCTTCGAATCTATCGGAGCCGCCATTGAATCACGATGCGCCGCGGCCGCGTATCCCAAGAAATGGGGAGGATTTTGCCGATTCCGAAGTGGTGAGAGCATAGCCTCCTTGGGTTCGGCGCGTTGAATGACTGCGGCCGACCTAGAGCGCTCCTCAGACCGCGAGCGTGCGTTGCACCGGCCGCTTCGCCCCGACTTCCTCGATCAGGAACAGGCGCGGCGGCGGGGTCACCAGCAGATCGGCTTCGGGCACGATCGCGTCCAGCCAGTCCATCACCTGCCGGCGAAGGATGATGGCGCCGTGCCGCTCCTGGTACTGCGAAATCTCCGCGTTGGCAGCGACGGTGATAACGCGGAACGCCAGCGGCCAGTCGCCCAGCGGGGGTTCCCAGACGCCCGCCAGGTAGAAGAAATTGCCGTCATCGAGCATCACCCGATAGCTTTTGTCGCCGACCCGCATCCGGAATTCGGAAGCCGGAATCAGGCAGCGATGGCTCCGGAAGGTCTTACCTTCCGAACGGACGAACCGGAATTCGACGCCACCCGTGAACCGGGGATTGGAACCCCAATGCGCGTTGACGATCTCCTTCCTGCCGGGTGAACCTGGCTTATATCGGATAATGGGCCGGAGGCTGCCCTCCGGCGCATCGACGTCGAACGGTGCGGCGGTCGCGCTCATGGTTTGGAACATAATGTGAACGCAAGCGAGTCGCAAGGTGAAGGAGGTCGATCGCTCTTATGTGCAATGACTATCGTCTCGAGGTCGAGATCGCCTCGATCATGGAGGACTTCGACGACCTCGAGATCAACATCGAGACGCCCGAGGGCATTCCGAACGTCGAGCCCAGGGCCGATATCAAGATGACCGACATTGCCCCGATCGTCCGCAGCGTCGAGGGACCGCGCCGGGCCGGCGAGCTGGTGAATCGACGATGGAGCTGGCCCGCGCCGAACAACAAGCCGGTGTATAATTTTCGCTCAGAAGGACGCGAGTTCAGCTCGGGCCGCTGCCTGATCCTGGCGGACGGCTTCTATGAATTCACCAAGCCCGAGAATCCCAAGCAGAAGCGGCAGGACAAATGGCTGTTCACGATGACGGGCCAACGCTGGTTCTGCATCGCCGGCATCTGGCGCTCGCATCCCGATGTCGGCGAAGCCTTCACCATGCTGACGATGGACGCGGGCGAGGACATCGCGCGCTACCATCATCGCCAGATCATTCCGCTCGCTCCCGACCAATGGGCGGATTGGCTGAACCCTGCCGTTCCCGCCAAGGACGTGCTCACCTATCTGCCCAAGGGCAGCCTGCCCGCGGTCCGTGTCTATCCGCCGTCGTCGACTGCGGCGGAGCAGCCGGCCCTGGAGCTCTGAACGAGCCGACGTCGATGGCACTTGACGGACGGTAGCGAGTCATCGGAACATTAAGGGAACATATGAGTCGATTCCCTGCCCATGCCAAGCGAACCTGTCCCGGCCGATATCACCCGTGCGCGCACGCTGGAGGCGCTTCGCGCGAGCGTCGCCGCAGCGTTCGAAACCGGCGTGTCAGCGCTTCCGTTCGGCGTCAATGAACTCGACCGTCGACTCGGCGCCGGCGGGCTCGATGGTGCCGGATTGCACGAGATCACCGCTGCATCGCCGACCCTGGGCGATGATGCGGCGGCCACCTTGTTCATCGTCGGCATTGCGGCGCGGTTCGCCGCCGCAGCCGGGGCAACGGTCGCCTGGGCGCTGACGCGCTTCGATCTCTATGCGCCGGGCGTCGAACAGGCCGGCCTTCCCGCCAACAGGCTGCTTTATCTGCAAGGCAAGGACGAAACCCAGGCGCTCGCGCTCGCCGAGGACGCCTTGCGCGAGGGCTGCTTCGCCGCCGTCGTCGCCGAGGTGAAAATCGCTGACCAGACAGCGACCCGACGCCTTCAGCTCGCCGCCGCCGACGGCCGCACGCCAATGCTGCTGCTGCGGCGCTGGTCGAAAGCGAATCGCGATCCGCTCGATCGTCCGTCGGCGGCAATGACGCGCTGGCGGATCGGCTCGGCGCCATCGGTGCCGCTCCCGGCGCCGGGCGTCGGCCGCGGCTGCTGGACGGTCGAGCTCGTCCGCCAGCGCGGCGGCGCTCCTTTTTCCCTTATGCTTGAGGCATGCGATGACACGGGTCGCCTCGCTCTACCTGCCGCAGCTCCCCATCGAGCGCCTGCGCAGGCAGGAGCGATCAGCCAGGCCGCTTGAGCGGCGCGCCGGCGTGCCGCCGGTCCTTCCGACGGCAATCGACGATGATCCCGGTGCTTGCTCGGTGCCGCGCGGCGACGGCTGGCGGCCCGGTGCGCGCTGGGCGCGCGACGGTGCGTTGGGCAAGGCGGAGACTGCCGATCAGGTTGCTAGGCTGCCGCCGCACCAGCGTCCGACGATCCGCGAAATGGGCCGACGATCCGAGCCCGCCGAGCATCCGTTCAAAGCGATGCCGCCGGATGAAGGAACGCGGTCGTCAGTGCCGACTTGGAAGCCCGGCCAAACTGCCGAACGGCCGACGGTGCTGATCGAGCGCGTTGGTCAGCGCGACGTCATCACCGCCGCCTGTCCAGTTGCGCTGGCGCTCAGCCTGGTGCCCGGCATGGCGGCGGCGCACGCGCGTGCGCTCGTCGCCGACCTCGACGTCCGCGATGCCGATGCCGCCGCCGATCGCGACTGGCTCAACCGGCTCGCGCTGCACGCCGTCACCCATTGGACGCCGACCGCGAGCGTCGCGGGCGGCGACGGCCTGTGGCTCGACCTCACCGGCGCGGCCCATCTGTTCGGCGGCGAGGAGCATTTCTGTCGCCGGCTGCTTCGATTTGTCGCGCGGCTCGGGCTCACCGCGCAGATCGCCGTCGCGGGCACGCCTGGCGCGGCGCACGCACTCGCCCGCTTTGGTGGACGGCGGATCATCCGCCTGTCTCCGGGCGGCGAGGCCGATGCCCTGGCGGATTTGCCGATCGCAGCGCTCCGGCTCGACTCCGAAGCGCTCGTGGCCGCAGCGCGCTTTGGCCTGGAGCGCATTGCCGACCTGATCCGCATTCCGCGCGGACCTCTTGCACGTCGGCTCGGCCTGAAGACGGTCAGCCGACTGGACCAGGCGCTTGGGCAGGTAGTCGAGCCGATCACCCCGGTGATCCCGTTCGAGACGCCCACGGTGTCGCGCCGTCTTCTCGATCCGATCGGTACCCCGGAGAGCATCACCCAGGTCATCGCCGATCTGGTCGATGATCTGATCGGCGTGCTCCAGCAGCGCGGGCTCGGCGTGCGCGCTGCCGTGCTGAGCGCCGATCGCATCGACGGAGCGGCGCAGCGCATCGCGATCGGCGCGTCTCACGCTACGCGTGACGGAAGACATCTCAAGCGCATGCTTGGCCTCAAGCTCGATCGGATCGAGCCCGGCCTCGGCATCGAGGCGATGCATCTCACGGTCCCGCATAGCGAGTCTCTCGGAGCGGACGCGCTCGGCGCGCTCGTCGGACGGGAGGAAACGACACCCGACCTCGCGCCGGCGGTCGATCAGCTGGTCGGACGCGCCGGCGAGGCTGCCGTGTTCCGGATGGCGCCCGCCGAGAGCGACGTCCCCGAACGCGCCGTACGGCGCGCCAGCGCGCTCTGCGAGCCCGCGGGCTGGCCGGGCTGGAAGCGGCCGGTGCGCCTGCTGCGCCGGCCCGAAGCGCTGGCCCATGTCGTCGCGCTGCTGCCTGATCATCCACCAAGGCGGTTCACCTGGCGCGGCAAGCCCTATCGCATCGTCGCGGGTGATGGACCGGAGCGCATCCACGGCGAGTGGTGGCGCTCGGCGAGCGAGCTATGGGCCGTGCGCGACTATTTCCGGGTCGAGGTCGAGGGCGGCGAGCGCTTCTGGCTGTTCCGTCGCGGCGATGGCGTCGAGCCCGAGACCGGCGACCTCAGCTGGTACATCCACGGGGTGTTCGGCTGATGACCACCTATGTCGAGCTCCAGGTGACCAGTCATTTCTCGTTCCTGCGCGGATCGAGTTCGCCCGAGGAGCTGTTCGCCGCCGCCAAGCTCCTCGGACATGAAGCCTTAGGCCTCGCCGACTGGGGCAGCGTCGCCGGCGTGGTGCGGGGCTGGGATGGGCAGAAAGCCACCGGCGTGCGCATGATCGCCGGCGCGCGGGTCGCGACCACCGAAGGCCATGCGCTCCTGCTCTACCCGACCGACCGCGCGGCCTGGAGCCGGCTCACGCGGCTGCTGTCGATCGGCAAGACCCGCGGCGGCAAGGGGCTTTGCGTGCTCGACTGGGCCGATGTCGTCCACCATGCACAAGGACTGGTCGGCATTCTCGTTCCGGACCAGCCTGACACAACGACGGCGAAGCAGCTCGGCGACATGGCGGATGCCTTCGGCGCCCACGCCTATTGCGCGCTATCGTTCCGGCGGCGTCCCGACGACGCGATGCGGCTGCACGTGCTCGCGGCGATGTCAGCGAGCCATGGTGTGCGTGCGGTGGCGACCGGCGATATCCTCTATCACGCCCCCGAAGCGCGGCCCTTGCAGGACGTGATGACCGCGATCCGCGAGAAGACCACCATCGATGCGCTCGGCTATCGCCGCGAGCGGTTCATGGACCGGCATCTCAAATCGCCGGCCGAGATGGAGCGGCGCTTCACAGCGTTCCCCGACGCGATCCAGGCCAGCGCCGATATCGCCGGCCAATGCCGGTTCGACCTCGGCGAAATCCGCTACCAATATCCCTACGAGCAGGTGATGGCGGGCCGCACCGCCCAGCAAGCGCTCACCGCGCTGACCGAAGAGGCGCTTGCCGCGAAATTTCCTGATGGCGCTCCCAAACCCTATGTCGACCAGATCGCCCATGAGCTCCGGCTGATCGGCGAGCTGGGCTACGCACCCTACTTCCTGACGGTGAATGCGATCGTCGCCGAGAGCCGGCGGCGTGGCATTCTCTGCCAGGGCCGCGGCTCGGCCGCGAACAGCTGTGTCTGTTATCTGCTCGGCATCACCTCGATCGACCCGATCCAGCACGAGCTGCTGTTCGAGCGGTTCGTGTCGGGCGAGCGCAAGGAGCCGCCCGATATCGACGTCGATTTCGAGCACGAACGTCGCGAGGAGATCATCCAGTGGATCTACGAGACCTACGGCCGCGAGCATTCGGCGCTCACCGCCGTGGTCACACGCTACCGCACGCGCGGCGCCGTCGCCGAGGTCGGCAAGGCACTGGGCCTGCCGCGCGATCTCACCAAGATGCTTACCGGACTGGTCTGGGGCTGGTCGGTTGACGGAATCAGCGCCGAGCAGATCGCAAGCCTCAACCTCAACGCTGAGGACAACCGGCTCAAGCTGACGCTCGAGCTTGCCCGGCAATTGATCGGAACCCCGCGCCACCTCTCGCAGCATCCCGGCGGGTTCATCCTGACCCAGGATCGGCTCGACGACCTCGTCCCGATCGAGCCCGCGCGCATGGCCGACCGGCAGATCATCGAATGGGACAAGGACGATATCGACGCCCTGAAGTTCATGAAGGTCGATGTCCTCGGGCTCGGCATGCTCGGCTGCATGAACCGCGCCTTCACACTGCTCGAGCAGGAGAAAGGCATCAAGATCACCATGGCCGACCTGCAGGAGGACGATTCGGCGGTCTACAGGATGATCCAGCGCGCAGACACCCTCGGCGTCTTTCAGATCGAGAGCCGCGCACAGATGTCGATGCTGCCGCGGATGAAGCCGGCCAGGTTCTACGATCTCGTCATCGAGGTCGCGATCGTCCGCCCGGGGCCGATCCAGGGCGACATGGTCCATCCCTACCTCCGGCGTCGCGAGGGAAAGGAGAAGCCCGAATATCCGCGGCCTGAGCTTCGCGCCGTGCTCGAGAAGACGCTGGGCGTGCCGTTGTTCCAGGAACAGGCGATGAAGGTGGCGATCGTCGGCGCCGGCTTCACCGCCGCCGAGGCCGACCAGCTGCGCCGCGCGATGGCGACGTTCAAGCTCACCGGCGGCGTCAGCCACTTCTACGACAAGCTCGTCGGCGGGATGGTCGCGCGCGGCTATCCCAAGGACTTTGCCGAACGGACGTTCAAGCAGATCGAGGGCTTCGGCTCGTACGGCTTTCCGGAAAGCCATGCCGCCTCGTTCGCCAAGATCGCCTATGCGAGTTGCTGGATGAAGCATCATCATCCCGACGTGTTCTGCGCAGCATTGCTCAACGCGCAGCCGATGGGCTTCTACGCGCCGGCGCAGATCGTTGCCGACGCGCGCAAGCACGGGGTCGAGATTCGCCCGGTGTCGATCAACGATAGTCATTGGGATTGCACGCTCGAGCCTGGGAGCGGCCGATACATGGCGGTGCGTCTCGGCTTTCGACAGGTGCGCGGGCTTGCCAATGTTCATGGCGCGCAGATCGCGGTCGCGCGGGGTGACACGCCCTATGCCAGCGTCGAGGAAGTCTGGCGGCGCGCCGGCGTCCCGCGCGCGACGATCGAGCGGCTCGCCGAGGCCGACGCATTCCACTGCATCGCCGAGGACCGCCGTCAGGGATTGTGGAAGGTGAAGGGTCTCGGGGAAGCGCCGCTGCCGCTGTTCGCGGCCGCCGATGCCCGCGAGCCGCGCTATTCTCCCGAAGGCCGCGAGGCGGGTGTCGCCTTGGCCCCTCTCACGGCAGGACGCGAGGTGGTGGAGGACTATCGCTCGCTGCAGCTGTCGCTGCGCGGCCATCCGGTCAGCTTCCTGCGCGAGCGGTTGGACGAGATGCGCATCGTGCGCTGCGCCGATCTCGCCGGCATCCGCGACGGTCGGAATATCGAGGTTGCCGGCGTCATCCTGGTACGCCAGCGACCCGGCTCCGCGCGCGGCGTGCTGTTCATCACCATCGAGGATGAGACGGGAATCGCCAACGGCATACTCTGGCCCGACAGGTTCGACATCTACCGGCGCCAGGTCATGTCCTCGTCCATGATCGCGATGCGCGGACGACTTCAGAAGGAGGGCGAGGTTATCCACGTCATCTGCGACCGGATCACCGATCATGACGAAATGCTGCGCTCGATCGGGCGAACCGGTTTCACGGTGTCGCCGGGACGTGGCGACGGGGCGAGCAGTGGCGGTGGCCCCGATCCGCGCGATCCCACCTTTGCGCGCGGACGTACGCTGATATCGCCGCCCCATGGTACTGCCGCGGAAGAGCGAGTCCTTCGCATTCGTAGTCACGACTTCCGCTAGTCGTTCTCGCACGATGCCAAGCGGCGCCGGCTGTGGGCACGCGTCGCGTCCTAAGCATCGGCAGTGCGAGGGGGCTGGCCTAAACCGGCTTGAAGAGACCTTATGAGCCCTTGCTCACGAAAGCCGGCTCTGATGCCTGCGTTCTATAGCCGGATGCACATCGGCGATGCAGAACAGTCCGTCAGCGATCGCGCACACAAGCAGCGCCTCGGCACAATGCACGTCATAGCGCTCGCGCGCTGTGCGGAGATGCTGAATCACAGTGCTCTTCCCGATCCCGAGTTTCTTGGCGATCCGATCGGCCGTCAGGCCGCGTGCCGACCAGAGCACGCAATCTCGCTGACGATCGCTCAAAACCGCCTTTCGCTTTGGTGGCGTGAGACCGGCAATGCGCTTCGCGGTCGTCAACGCCACGGCGCCGACCCCTTCCGCCACGGCGAGGAGGTCGACGGGAAGCCCTGTGCGCGGGCCGACGGCGAAGGTGCAGGCGGCGCTGACCTGATTGGGCAGGTGGCGAGGCACGGTGAAGCCATCGGCGATGCCATAATCATGCCCTATGGAGAGCATTTTCCGATCACCACGGGTCAGTGAAATCAACCGCCCGATCTCGCGCCACGTGAAGCCCTGGAAGGACTGTCCGCAGGCGCGACGGACCGGGTCCCGGTCGCCGAGACCAAAGCCGATATACGCGTTGGCCCACGGATCAGGATAGTCGTGGACAAGGAGACTAGGCCCCCAGGTGGATCCGATCCATTGATCGTAAATGACCGCGAAGTGATCGAACCCCAATCGCCGGCAGACGTGTGACAGCGCTCTGGTGAGCTGGTCGATCGTCGTCGGGGCCGAAACTTCGTGCCCGAGTTCCTCGAGTAGTCTGAGACGCATTGCTTCGGTCGCTCGATCGCCGGCGCGCTCCCAACCCGCATGCCGTGCCGATCGCTCCAATTATGCCTTCATCATCAGTTTCCCTCTGACAACGGAAAGCGCTTGGGGAAGACTGGGGCTAAATCTCCCGAATGGAGGAAAAGCTAAAGATTATAATTACTAGCTGCTTTCGGGAGCATCAATATCGAGGCTGATTTCGTGCCCCAATCGCGGGCCAAATTCCATCCGCTTGTTGAGGCTTTCGACGAATCGCGACCAGCGTTCCTTGCCCATCGCTTGTGCAGCCTTCATCGCCGTATCGGGAAGCGGAGCGTTGGTGGTGAGCCAGAAGCGGATGAAGAGCGCCAGCGTTTCGTTGGACAGCTCGACGTGCCACGCGAGCCGATCGAGCTGACGGGTGATGCGATCGAGCCGCCGGCTCACCGCGGCTTCGAGGCGGTCGGCGCCATCGGGCGACAGATAGGACGCCAGCGCCGCCTCGATGATCGCGGTGCGGGAGACATGCCGGGCCGCTGCGGTGACGTCGAGCTGGCGGATAAGCTCGGGCGGCAGGCGGAAGCTCTTCTTCTCGCGCGAGGTCGTCACAGCTCGACCCCGTCGTCCGGATCGAGCGCAGCATTCCGTGCGGTGCGCACCATCAGGCGGTCGGCTTGCCGCAGGTTCCTTTCGGCCTCGCTGTCGTCCTCATCGGAATCGAAGTCGAACTCGCTTTTCGGCGCTTTCGGCGATGGTGCGATCTCCTCGTGCTCGCCGAGCTCAGGTTCGCGCCGGATCCCGGCGTTGGCTGAGTCTGAGGTTTCTGCTTTGCGCTTCGATCCAGCGTTGCCGGCTGGCACAACCCATGCGTCGCGCGAAGCCGCCGGCGGCGCCGTCAGTTGAGGAGCGGCCGCCGCGGGAGCTGCGACGGGTGGCAGTTCGGTCCAATCGTCCTTCGGCCGATGTTTGTTGTCGAGCGGCTTCGGCTTGGGTGGCGGCACGATCCGTTCGGTGAACCTGGGATCCGCATAATAGCGCACCTTGTTCGCGCGGATCGGCGGCACACCGGCAACCATCACGATCTCCTCATGCGGCGGCAGTTGCATTACTTCGCCCGTGGTGAGCAACGCGCGTGCCGTCTCCTGCCGCGAGACCATGAGGTGCCCAAGCCAGGGCGATAGGCGGTGCCCGGCATAGTTCTTCATCGCGCGCAGTTCGGTCGCGGTGCCGAGCGCATCCGAAATCCGCCTCGCGGTGCGCTCGTCGTTGGTCGCGAACGCCACGCGCACATGGCAATTGTCCAGAATGGCGTTGTTCTGGCCGTAGGCCTTTTCGATCTGATTGAGGCTCTGCGCGATCAAGAACGCCTTGATGCCGTAGCCCGCCATGAACGCCAGGGCAGATTCGAAGAAGTCGAGCCGGCCGAGCGCTGGAAATTCGTCGAGCATGAGCAGCAATCGGTGCGGTCGCGCCCGCGCGTTCAGCTCCTCGGTCAGGCGACGCCCGATCTGATTGAGGATGAGCCGAATGAGCGGCTTGGTCCGGCTGATGTCGGAAGGTGGGATGACCAGATAGAGCGATACAGGGTTGGCGCCTTCGACCAAATCCTTGATTCGCCAGTCGCAGCTGCGCGTCACTTGTGCGACCACGGGGTCGCGATAGAGGCCGAGGAACGACATCGCGGTCGAGAGCACGCCCGATCGTTCGTTCTCCGACTTGTTGAGCAGCTCGCGCGCGGCCGAGGCGACGACCGGATGCACGCCCGCCTTCCCGAGATGCGCCGTCGTCATCATCGCGCGGAGCGTCTTCTCGATCGGCCGCCTCGGATCCGACAGGAAAGCGGCGACGCCCGCCAGCGTCTTGTCCTTCTCGGCATAGAGGACATGGAGGATCGCGCCGACCAGTAGCGCGTGGCTGGTCTTCTCCCAATGATTGCGCTTCTCCAGGCTTCCTTCGGGATCGACCAGCACGTCGGCGACATTCTGGACGTCGCGCACCTCCCATTCGCCTTTGCGGACCTCAAGGAGCGGATTGTAGGCGGCGGACGCTGGGTTGGTCGGGTCGAACAGCAGCACACGGCCGTGTTGCGATCGGAAGCCGGCGGTGAGTTCGTAGTTCTCGCCCTTGATGTCGTGGACGATCACCGAGCCAGGCCAGGCGAGCAGCGATGGCACGACCAGGCCGACGCCTTTGCCCGACCGCGTCGGCGCGAAGCACAGCACATGCTCCGGGCCGTCATGCCGGAGGTAATGCTGATCGTAACGGCCGAGCACAACGCCATCATCGGAAAGCAGACCGGCCCGCGCGATCTCGCGGGCGCTGGCCCATCGCGCCGAGCCGAACGTCTCCGCCTTCTTCGCCTCGCGCGCGCGCCACAGCGACATGGCGATCGCGACGATCACCGAAAGGATGCCGCCGGAGGCGGCGATATAAGCGCCGGTCACGAAGATGTGCGGCGCATAGGCGTCGAAGCTGAACCACCACCAGAAAAAGGCCGGCGGCGGATAGATCGGCCATGGCCCCAGCCAAAACCAGGGGTTGCCGAGCTCGGGCTGATAGGCGAGCGCATGCGCGGTCCACTGGGTCGCCGTCCAGATGGCAGCGAGCACAATGGCGAAGACGACGCAGATCTGACCCCACAGGATTTTCGTGGCGTTCATGGAAGAGCGCTCCGGATAGAAGGAATAGCGATCACAAGCCGAGTCCCTTGCCACGGCCGAGCGACCAATCGATCTGGCCACCCGCCCGTATGGTGCCGGTGATCTGGCTGCCGAGATGCGATTCGAGCGCCGGGCGCCAGGGCACGAGCTGGAAGCCGAGCCCGTCGTCGATCATCGCGAAGCGCCCGGAGGCGAGTGCCACCCGCTCGCGATAGACGCCGCTTACATAATCACCCTCGGCTGATGGGCGGTGCGCGAGTCCGGTGCGCTCGGCGATCACGCCGGCCACCGCGTCGATCTCGCGCGTTCGCAGTGTCTCAATCAGATTTCCCTCGAACCTGAAGCCACGCCCTTGCCGGCGCGCGAGACCGCTTTTCTCCAGCTCATCGGCGCGCGCTTTCATCGCGTCGCGAATTTCGGATCCGAACCCGTTGCCGGTCGCCACCGGCTCGCGGGCGATGAGCTGGCGGTCGAGCCAGGTCGCGCCCTGCGCCGTCACCTGGTCAGCGAGCGGCAGGTCTGAGCGGGTCGCGAGAGACAGACGCCGATTGCCCCGCGCGTCATCCCACGCTCGCAGTTCGACGATCGCGCCTGGCTGCGCGTCGCCGGTCATCTCCAGATCATCGAAGCGGACATGGTGGGCGCGCCCGTCGGCGCCGTCGATTACGGCATAGGCGGTGCCGGCGAGCTCATCCTGGAGGCCGCGCTCGACCAGCCGCCCAATGATCGGATCAGACGGTGCCGCATCATGAAGCGCGAAGGCGCCGGCGTCGGGCGCCCGTCCGTCGTGGCGCATCGCACGGTGCATCGTCTTGATGATGTCGCCGCGAATCGAGAGGTCGCGCAGCGTCTGTTCGGCATCGGGTCGGATCGTCCAGATGCCGGTATCGACTTGCTCGGCCAGGCCAAGCCGCTCGAGCTTGTCCGCACGCCCGAGCAGCAAGCGGTGCGTTTCTCCGTCCTCGCCGTCGCCTCTGGGACGCAGGTCGACGATGCCGCTGACGCCGTCCGCGCGCTGCTGCAGCTGGTGGTCGAGACTGGTCCAGCGATCGGCATCCACCTCGCGTTCCAGCGCGGTGCGGATCTCCTGTTCGCTGCGCGGACCCAGCTCGACCGTCACGCGCTCCTCGGCACGCCCGCGCATGCCTTCACGGATATAGTCGCGGTCGATGACAAGGTCGGTCTCGTCGTCGGCTTTCCCGCGCAGAAGCACATGGACGTGCGGATTGTCGGTGTTCCAGTGATCGACCGCGACCCAGTCGAGATTGGTGCCGAGGTCGCGCGCCACGTCGTCCATCAGCTCGCGCGTGAAGGCGCGCAGGTCCGTCATGTCGCCGGCGTCTTCGGGCGAGACGATGAAGCGGAAATGATGCCGGTCCTCTTCACAGCGCGTGGCGAACCCATCGCCGTCGGTGTGGTCGGACCCTGCATCGAAAAGATCGGCGTCGCACCCGTTCCGCGTGACGCCATCTCGTTCGAGATAGGCAACGTGTCGAGCGAGCGGCGCGGCCCGAAACCGCGCTCCCTTGTGCCGCACGACGCGAGCTTTGATGACGACGCGGCGGCTGTTGGGACGAGAGCGAATGCGCAGCCGCGCGATGCGACCGCGGCCGAGATGGCCAGTGCCCCGCCCCCGGTCCGGTTCCCTTCGCGTATAGCCGGCTCGCGCGGCCGCGCGCCGGACCTGAGCGGCAAGCGTCTGGGCCTTCCGGCTTGACCCTAGACCCGCATCGCGGCTCCTTCCCGGCCGCACCTGGAAGTCATCGTCGGTGCTCATAGCAAGGCCAATGGGGGCACTGTCCGACGCGTCGCGCGCGCAAATCCGCGCAATAGGCCTGAGCCTGTCGGACGCGCTGGACGCCTGTCCGACATGCAAGTCTCTGAACCACAACCACAAAGGCGCCCGTGTCCGGCGCCTCTTTTATCTCGCCATCCCCGCCCTCCCGCTTCCTGCCTGCTCAACCCCTCCCAATCCGCTCTCATCCACAACAATCGGTCGCAGCGCGAGAGCACGCCGATACACGCGAAAAAGAACCAGACGCGTCGACCGGAACGGAGCGGAGGCGCTGCCTGATGGCCTTCGCCTCCGCTTCTTGACGACACGGTCAGCCTGCGGTCATTTCGGCATCGAACGCCGCGCTGATCCGCGCCATTTCCGCTAGCGCCACTTCGAGTTCGCGCCTGATCTGGCGGATTTCCTTCATGCTGCAGCACGCCGACAGTTCGGCCCGCAGTTCCTGGATGTGGTCGTAGAGCGCCATCGTCACCTCCTGATGAATGAAACGGTGACGTCACCGCCCGGTGTGGAGTGGGCCGGGTCAAGGATCGCGAAGCGACCGCGCCAGCGGCGATGGGGGTCACGATTTTTTTCGGCGCTGCGCTGCGTTGACGGCTCAAGAACTGCCGTTCGATCGCCGAAAAAAATGGTGGGGCCCCGTCGTCCTTGAGGCGGCGCGCTCCGCACCGGATGCTTGGTTCGACTGAGCAGACATAACCCTCTCCCCACGCACCGCGCTCATAGGACGGCAAGTCGGGAGACGTTCGTCTGACGGAAGTTCGTGCGAACGCGTTCACGATTCGGCACCGGCAAGAGGGACGAATAAGCCACTGGCGGGCGGATCGACGAGAAGCCGGCTGCCGTTGTTGAGCGCCGGTTCGGCTGCATCGGGTGCAGTCTTATCGCCCGACGATTGCGCGATCGGCGGCGCATCCGCTGTCGTAGAATGCTCTGTGGAACTCGACGTAGACCGCGCTGCGAAGAGCGGGGCGCGAGTCCAGGCGAGTGGGTCTGAAGGCGCGATCACCGGGTCGTTGGCGAACGCACCACCGGCCACGACAGGCGTAAGCCGACGAACATAAGCGATCGTCTCGGTTGGCAGCGGACGGCCGTGCCGACGAAAATCCTCATACCGTCCGGGACCGGCATTGTAGGCGGCCAGCATGCCGGTCAGGCCGTAGCGACGCCGCATGGCGGCGAGATAATCCGACCCCGCCAGAATGTTATCGCGGGCATCGAAGGGGTCGGTGCCCAGCCCCAGACGAGCGCGTTCGAACCTCCAGGTTCGCGGCATCAGCTGCATGAGCCCCATCGCGCCGGCGGGTGACACGGCATAACGATCGCCGTGGCTCTCGGCTCGGATGATCGCCCATATCCACGCCGCCGGGAGGCGGAAGCGTTGCGCCGCTTCGGCCACGAAGGGTGCATAGGGAGACGCGTCGGCTGCCTGCGGTTCGGCCGGCCGCAACGGAATCACGGTGCCGGAAGTGGCGGCATCGGCGCCGCCCGATGTCAAAGTGACGGCAAGCACGGTAGCAATCGATACACCTCGACGGCGTCGTTGTGCGGTGACGTTGGCGCGCATGTCACTCGGCCTTGGGACGGCGCAGACGCGGCGACCAGAGCAGCACATGCTCCTCGCCGGCCTGCGTCGATGGCAGGAGATTGGCGCGCACGGGGCGAGGAAAGCTCGGGCAATCGAGCTGAATCGTTATATATTCGCCGATCGTCGGGCGCTTGTGCGTCCAGCCTGAACCGACCTCGATCCCGATGCATTCGGGATGCGTTTTATCGTCAAGGTGAACCCGCCAGTCAGGCGCACGGCCGTGGCCGACAAAGCCGGTCGGTATGAGCCTGACGGCGACATCGAGCGTGAGCGTCTGAACGCGGCCGACGAAGCCGTCGCCGTCCGCACGGAAGCAACCTATCTGCACGGGGATTGTCCTTTCCTTGACGTGAGGCAAGCGGATGCGAGACTGATGCCGCGCCAACGGAACGACGCATCGGGGGTATCGCGGGTGATGACAGGGGTTGCGCGACCGATCAGCCCCGTCGCCGGGATCGGACCGAAATAGCGTCCGTCCATGCTGTCGGCAGCGGCATTGAGCAGAAACAGCTCGTTTCGTCCGACGACACGACAGCCGCGCCAGACGGGCAACGGGTGGCCGCTTCTGTCCCGATCGAGTGCGATCGCCACGACGCGCTCATCGATTATGACTTGCGGACCGAAGCGGCAGACCTGTGCGCCCGGGCCTGCGGCGACGTGCTTGAGCAACGGAACGCCCATCGGAAGATAGCGGCGTTTGGCAAGAAAACGGGTGAGTTGAACGGGTGGCGTGATCGCCACCAGCGCGCCGACCGGCGGCTGCGATACGGGTGTCAGATAATAGAGGCCGATTGGCGCGCTGGCAGTGGCATTCCAGGTGAACCGCGGACGCGGCGCGCGCAGCGCAACGGCAGCGAACAGCAGGGTGAACAGCGCGGCAGCAAGCAGCGTCACCAGCCCATATCCCCGGCGCGTCACGATTCGATCGCCTTGCGCTTGAGCCAGGCGGCATGGCGCTCGGCGGTGTAGAGGCGTGGGATTTGGCCTGCGGCCAACCGATTGTGGACATGCCGCCAATGGTCGGGCGCGGCGTCGCACGGATCGACATCGGCCGCTTCCACCGCGTCGATCGCCGCGAGCACGGCGCTTACCTTCGGCCAGCCCTGGATCGAGAGATAGAGTTCGCCGCCGGGCTGCACGAAGGGCGTCGTTGTATAGCCCTCGCCCGGCATCACCGCGCGCATGATGTCGATGCGCGAATGGATCGTGCCGTAGTCGTTGGAGGCCCAGCGCACGAGCGCGAACACGGCGCCGGGCCGAAAGGAAATGATCCGGGTCTTGCGGCTGACGATGTGCTCGGCAGCGACGCGGCCAAAACGCGTCCAATGCTCGAGCCGCCCCTCGATCCAGATCAGCTCGACCTCGGTCAGTGCATTACGCAGTGACGGGACGGCTTCTCCGCTCACCCATTTGCCGGGCGGTCGGCCGCTCATTGCTGATCCCCAAAAACACGATCGCATGGAGGGGATGCGCCGTCGAACGACAGCGTGGCGGCTGTGCGGGCGCTGGCGCGCGCCGCCACATCGGCGCCGATTGCGCAGCCGAAAGAGCGCTGGCCTGTCGCGCGACAGGCTACGCCAACGGCGCGAGAACTGCCGAACCAGCCGCCTCTCAGGCTGACGTGAGAGCAGCTCATGCGAGTGAGGAATTCAAGGAAACCGGCCGGCTTCTCGGCCGAATCACCGGCGTACCGGTCCGCGTGAACGGCATGCGCAGCGCCGCTACGCGTTAGCAAGAATCCGAAGGATTCTTCTCTATTAGCATAGTTAGAGGGAGCTTGGTTTGGCGCCGAATTCTGCGCGTTTGCGGAGATCGCGCGTTCCCGATAGTCCGAGGTTCGCGTTCCCGATCGTCCGAGTCCAGGTGTTCCTGATAGTCCGAATCCCATGGTGGCTTATCCACAGGCCTTGAGACGCACTCTGCGCATGGCGGCGTCGATCGGATCGAGGGGAAGCGGCACGAAAGCGAGCCGCTCCCGGCCAAGGGTCTTTTCGAGTGCGAGCGAATAGCCGGGGAGCGCCTGGCGCTGCACGATACCGCGCAGCTCGAACGCGAAGCGGCGACGCGGCGACAGCACGCCGGATTTGAGGTGGAGATGATCGAGATCGAAGCTCCATCCGCTCGACTGTCTGCCACCGTGCTTGCGCACCAGACGATAGAGCCAGCGTTCGAGCCCGCCGGTCAGCGCGAAATACGCGCGATCGATCGTCAGGATGAGCGCGCGATCGAGAACGCCGGCATAGAACCAGTCGGGCAGGATGAGTTCGATGCCGAACGCGCGCCCGCGATCATCGGCGAGCTCGCGCCACTCGTTGATCCATGAAAAGCGATGCCGGCGGCGCTGATGCTGCTGCCGGATCGATGTTGCGACGGTGGTCGATTGCAGGCGATCGAGCGCGGCCTTCAGACGATCGTAGCTGGCCTTACCAGTGCCTCGCCCAGTGAAAGTGAGGATTTCGTGCGGCGTGGTCGCCATCAACCGCGACGTGGGCCGACCGGCGTCGCGTGCCTGAACGAGCTGGCTCGCCGCCCAAATCAGCACGTCAGCGTCCCAGATCGTCGCCATGCCATGTTCGGGCACCGCCTCGACCGAGATCCGCGTTGCGCCCATGCGAAAGTCGATCGGCCTCACACGCCTCGACTTGGCCAGACTGAAGAAAGGCCAGGTCATCAGATCCTGCGCATCGCGGGCAGCAACGTCGCCCGGAACCGACCGGAACAGATCGAGCTGGGCGCGTTCCGCTCGACGAGAGAATGTGGCGCGCACCGAGTTCAGCCTTCGGCCGGCCGGCGCTTGGCCGGGTAGACGACGCCGACGCCCGGATCGGAGGTCGACCGGCGCGTGCCGCGGGCGGCCCAGGCGTCGAGATCGTCGATCGCATAGACGATCCGGCCACCGAGTCGGCGATAAACCGGGCCGGTGCCGTAACAGCGATGCTTTTCGAGTGTGCGCGGCGAGAGACCGAGATGGGTCGCGGCATCCGGTGTTCTCAAGTATCGCGGCGTAATGACAGGAACGGCGGCGTTCATGGGCGTCCTCCTTGGCAGAACCGGCCGACACAGGCCGGGCTGGATCGAGTTGGCGGACGGTGGCGGAGAAGGACCGGCGGGCAGGAGTGGCGAGGTTAAGCGGCTGACTTTTGTCACCCCTTCACGATACCCCGCAGCACGGCGCGATACCCGCCGGTCATCAGAGTGCGCGCCTGTCCGATCAGGCGGAGCGTCCGGCGGCGTTCGGTTGAGGACTTCCACTCTTGCCCGCGGCCGATCGTCGTGTTGCGGTAGACGAGGCGACGAGCGATCTCGTGTGACGTTGGCCGCCCGTCGGGCGTTTGTGTCATGTCCAGAATGTCGAGCAGCAAGTTGAGCCGCCGACGCTGAAACGGCGTGGGCCGAAAGGCAGCATGTCGTCGCGACGGCGACGCACCAGCGAGTCGACGATCGAGCCGCCATGCGGCTTGTCGGCGGGTCTCGATCGCAGCGTCGCGGACGACCATATAGGCCAGCGGCCGGCCAGGAGAGGCCGTACGCAACCAGACATGATGAGGACCATCATCATCGCCCAACACCATATGACGCCCGTCGGACAGCAGGCGGTCGGCGATTATCCTCGGCCAGCGATCGAGGTCGAACGGGAAGGGCTCAGCGAATTCGGGCGGGGCCGCATCTAAAATGACGGTGGCCGGGAACAGCGAGGCGAGCCACGATGCCGGCGCATCGGCGGGCGACGCATCTGGCGAGCATGGGAAAGTACAGTCCCCATCGATGGGCCATCACCTCCTGCTCGTCTGGCGGTAGGCCGCCGACGAAGCGATAGTCATGGACATAATCGGGATTGCGGCGAAGGAACTCCTGTGCGAACCCTGCGAAGTCGAGATCGGCCCGCTTTTCTGCGTCAGCCTCGCGCCGTTGCTCCATTGCGTCCCCCGTCGGAATGGGCGCGCAGCATCCGCGTCGTGGAAGGCGCTGAACATTCCAACAATTTGAGAGGGCTATCCCAAGAAATGGGGAGGCCCGCCCGATTTGTCGGGCGGGCCGGAGTGCCTCAGTCGCTGCTGCGGCGTGCCGGGCGGTTCCACACTAGGTCGAACTCGCCCTCGCCATTCTCGAACAATTGCGCGAAGATCGGAGCGATGAAGCTGGGATCGTCGAGCTTGACCGAAAGGTAGGAACGGTCGTCGCTCGTGCGCTTGCTCCAGGCGGCACCGACCTCGGCTTCGCCGATCAGAACCCGATGGCTGGGGGCGTTGCCGGTGGATTTGGCGTCGGGCGCGATGCGAACCGATTTGGCCTGAACCGAAAGAGTGATGATCTGGCCGCGATATTCGCCCGAGACCTTCTTGAAGCTGCCGATCTTCGTCATGTTACGTCCTTTCCTTAGCTCGGGCCGCGTCCTTGCGGCCTCGATGCGCATGGAGAGGCAGCAGGCGCCCGGCGCCGCAGCGTCAGCCCAAAACGAAGTGGAGGACGGCGGATGCGGTCTTTCTTGGTCCGCGAGGAACGGCGGCACGCCGGGGGAAGAAAGTCTGCATCCGCCGTTGCGGCAGGCCGGGCGAGCGTCAGCGTCCTGCTGGCAAATGCGCTTTTTTGAGAGGCCGTGGGCGGCGGCCGGCAAAGGCGAAAGACGGTGGCGAACGGCACGCGTAGCTGGGGTTCGGGCTTTGGCGTGCCTGCTCGAGATCATCGGCTGGGACAACCGTTTCCCTGCGCACCTTCGCCTACCCGAACAATCTCACCATACCGGTTTGCGGCAGAGCCCCGGAGTCATCGGCCGCGTCCTCAAGCTTCGATGCGATCAGCGCGTGGCGATAGAATGATCGCTTGCGAACGATGGCGAAACCAACTGCCTCCATGCGGAACTGGCGATGAAGCCGCTGCCCGCCACGCTCAACAGCGTGAGTGTGAGATCGCTGCTGATCGCCAGGCCGGCAATACCATGAACGAGCTGATACCCGGCAATCCCTGCCGGAATCACGAACAGAATCGCGATAGCCGCACGCAATATCGGTGAACGAACGACGTCGAACAGAAGCTGGCCGATCGTCAGCGCAGCGACGCCGACGAGAAATCCGGCGGAGATTGACATGATAAATCCGTGGCCGTGATGAAGCAGGGACATACAGATGCCGAGGCCGACGTAGAGCGGAAGGGCGTAGGCCGCCAAATTAAAGAGCAGCCAAAGCATATATAGGCCGGCGAAGAGGCCGAGCACGAGAATGATGGTCACAGGCGTCCTCCATGACGAATGGTCATCGGACGCGCCCGCCACCTCCTCCACAGCGCGATCTGCGACCGCGAGAATAGCAGAAGTGTTGATCGACGGGAATGGCCGTTCGGCACGTCGAAGACCGCAGACGAACGGCCATGCATCAGACCGCCCACGGATCGTACTCCCGAACGATCCGATCGGGATCGCCGTCGAATTCGTCCGTGGGCATGGCGGCATAGCCGTTGTCGGTCTCGATCAGGACGATGATGGTCATCAGCGTTCTCGCGAGATTCCAGGCGAGCGACTGAGCAGTGTCTAGAGACATGATACAGGCTCCTGTCCGGGAGCGGAGGTCATCCCCGCTCGGCAGGTGCCCCGCCGGCCGGAGGCAGGCCGCAATCACCGCGCTCCCGCGCGGCCGCACGCCGTGGCGTAGCGGACCCTTTACGGGTTGATTGAGGAAGGCCGGGCTTCGCGCCTAGGGATCAGCGCCAAAGAGCGGTGGTGAGCTTCGCTCAGAGCAGAAGTCGCAAATGCGAGCTGCCGAGGCGTTCGCCCGGAGACTCGCGACGACAGACATGGTCTTGTCCAGCGGGCATGTGCCAATCGCGACACGAGCCCGTAATCGCCGTTCGCCCCAAAGGATGAGCGGTCTTGCCGTTTCCAGCGGGCCGGTAGAATCTTCGGCATGGAAATGGCCGGTATGCGCGGACAGCCCTATGATGTGGTTGCGTTCGGCCCGGGCGGGCGGCACGTCTTCGCCCATCACGAATAGGAGCAAGCCCCGTGCATTCCGAAACGAGCGCAGCCTACACGCATGAGCATGTCTTCTTGGGCGCCGCCCACGACACGCATGAGCGGCGCACGCGCTGGGTCGTCGCGCTCACGGCCGGGATGATGGTGATCGAGATTCTCGCGGGCTGGCTCACCGGCTCGATGGCGCTGCTTGCCGACGGCATGCATATGGCGACGCATGCGGGGGCACTCGGCGCGGCGGCGCTCGCCTATCGCTTCGCCCGGCGGCACGCGGCCGACCCGCGCTTCACCTTCGGCACCGGCAAGGTCGGCGATCTCGCCGGATTCGCGAGCGCGCTGGTGCTGGCGCTGTTCGCAATCGGCATCGCCGTCGAGTCGATCCGGCACCTGCTGGCGCCCGCCGCCATCGCCTATGGCGAGGCCTTGTGGATCGCGGCGCTCGGGCTGCTCGTGAACCTGGCGAGCGCGTGGCTGCTCGGCGGCGCGCACCACCACGCGGACGGACACGGGCACGGCCATGATCATGCGCATGGCGACGACCATCATCACGACAACAACCTGCGCTCCGCCTATCTCCATGTCCTCGCCGACGCGCTGACCTCGGTGCTCGCGATCGGGGCCCTCCTCGCAGGCCGCTATCTTGGCTGGGCGTGGATGGACGCCGCGATGGGGATCGTCGGCGCAGCCGTGATCGGGCGCTGGTCGTGGACCCTGCTGCGCGACACCGGCGCGGTACTGGTCGATGCGGCAGCCGATCCGGCGCTCGCGGCGGAGATCCGCGATGCGATCGAGGATGGCGACGCGATCGTCACCGATCTCCATGTCTGGCGTGTGGGGCCGGGCCGTTATGCCACGATCGTATCTCTGGTCGCCGCCGATCCGCTGCCGCCCAGCACCTATGCCGACCGCCTCCGCGTCCACGAGGAGCTCGTCCATATAACGGTCGAGCCACATCGCTGCGAAGGTCACGCCCATCCAAGGCTCGCCGCCTGAGGCGCCGACTTCGTCCACTTCGGTCAAGACTGCGTTGACTCGGCAAGCTAGGATGGCGGCTCTTGTCCATCTCCTGCCAACCGAAACGTCCGGCCCCGCCCGGAGGCGGGGCCGGCGCCGGATCAGGCCGGCGGGTTCCAGATGATGACCTTTTTCGAAGGATCGTCACCCGGCGCATTGGCAATGTTGCCGTAGATGGTGCCGAACTCGGGGGCGGACAGCGAAACCGAGACGTATTCGGCGCCGGTGTTCTGCGAGAACCGATTCCAGCCAGCGCCCAGCTCGAAGCCGTTTTTGCGGCTGACGACGCGAAAGTCGGGCTCACTGTCCTTCACCTTGCGGGCGTTGGGAATGATTGCGATCGGCGCGGTGACGTTCAGCGTGGCGAGGGTGCCCTCCATGGTGCCGTCGGCCTTCACGGTGAGGTTTGCGATAGTAGCCATGATCAAAACTCCTTCGGTTGCTCGGGGACCATCCCCGATGGCGCCCACCGAAGGGGCAGAGAGCCGCCGTCACCGGAGCGCAGCGAAGGGCGAACCCCGCATGGGGTTGACGGCATTAGGCGATCGAGCCCCGCAGACAGGCGACAAGGAGGGGTGGTTTCGAGCTCACCGGGGTGCTGGAATGGCTTCCGTTCATCAATCCCAACCAGTCCGGGACATGCCGACGCGCACGGGCACCATCTGCCGACTTGATGCCGGCTCGCGGTCATGGATACTCCGCGTCCAGCACCGTTGCAGACGGGCCGACTGGAAGGTCCGTCACGTGTCGCTTGATCAGACGTTCAGCCGCTCGCGCATGGATTTGCCGGGTTTGAAATGAGGAACGCGCTTGCTCGCGATATCGACAGGATCGCCGCTGCGCGGATTCCGCCCAACGCGGGCATCGCGCGGCCTGGTAGAAAATGCGCCGAAACCACGCAGCTCGACCCGGCCATTGGCGGCGAGCCTCTCGGTGATTTGGTCGAAGAACGCCGCAACGGCCGCTTCGATATCGTGCAGCGACAGGTCGGGGTTCTCAGCCACAAGACGTTGCACAAGTTCGGAACGGAGCATCGCCCTGCCTCCGCTGGGATCGAGGGATCAGCTCTTCTGAGCGGCCATGCGGGATCGCGGCTTGCGCTCGGGCTCTGCCACGTTCTTTCCCGCTGCCGCCTTGGCGGCTCGGCCTTTTTGTCCGAGCCCGATCTTCTTCGCCATGTCGCGGCGCTGCTTGGAATAGTTCTCCGATACCATCGGATAGTCAGGCTTAAGGTTGTAACGCGCGCGATACTCTTCGGGTGTCAGGCCGTGCGTCGAGAGATGGCGACGCAGCGTCTTGTACGGCTTGCCGTCGATCATCGAGATGATGTGGTCCTTCGACGCGAGCGACTTGCGGACAGACACCGCGGGCACGTGCTCGCTCTTCTGTTCACCATCTTCTGGCTCATCACCTGCGGCACCAGAGAGCTCGCGCACTGTTTCGTGCATCTTGCGCAGAAATTCCGGCACCTCTTCCGCGCTCGCGCGGTTGTTCGGATTGCCGAGCCAAGCGATCGTCAGCTCGGTCGCAAGCTCGACAAGATCGGGGTTGCTCTCTTCGGTCATCATCGCTTCCTTGTTCGGCGGCTGCGTGTGGTGCGCGGAGGCGGGCGTCGCGTCAACCTGATCATGTATTGAGCGGTTTCGCCTCGGCGCCCATCCTTGATCGACTCTGAACGCGATTCTTACCGCGCTTGCGCTCCCTCATGGCGGATTGCATAATCAGGACAGCAGGGGGTGTCATGCTTTTCGCAATCCGGGTGGCCGCCGTCCTAGCGCTGGCTTCCGCCACCGCTTGGCACGCAGTCGATCCGCTCACTGCCGAGGTGGACGACGGCGCTGCGCAGCGTTTCGCCCGCGTGTGGCGCGCAAGCAGCGGAACGCCCACCGCGACGCAGCTTCGGGCGAACTATCTGGAGAACGGCGGCCGGGGCATCGAGGTGTTCACGCCGCACCGGATTGTGAATGCTGAGCATCTCGCCGCCACGATCGCGCAGAAGCCGGAGATCTACCGTGACGCGGTCGAGCGGTGCCTGCCATGGGTTGCCGACACCAACCCCGAGCTTCGATCGGTCTATCTCGGTCTGCAAGGGCTGTTTCCGAACCGGCCGTTGCCGCACATCGCGGTCGTCGTCGGCGCCAACAACAGCGGCGGCACCGCGGCGCCCGGTGTCCAGGTGATCGGTCTCGAGGTCATTTGCCGGCTGTCGCCAACCCGCGCGGCGTTCGAAGCGCGGATGCGCCAATTCTTTGCTCACGAGACGGTGCATACCTTTCAGCAGGACCTTTCACCGACGGCGCAGAGAGACCGGCTGGTCGCGCAGGCACTTATCGAAGGGGTGCCCGATTACGTGACGGAGCTTGTGACCGCGCATGTCCCCGATGCCGCGCGCGACGAATGGGCGCGCGGCCGAGAGGCATGGATATGGCGGCAGTTCCAGGCCGACGCGGCGATCGTGCGCGCGGGAACGAACACGGACGGCGACATGACGCCGGAGGCCGAGGCCGCCTTCGAGCGCTGGTTCGCCAATGCGGGACACCCACCGCCGGGATGGCCGAGTGAACTCGGCTATTGGGTCGGAATGCGGATCGCCGAAAGCTACGTCGCGGTTTCGGACAATCCGCATGCAGCGCTCGACCAGTTGCTTGATCCGATCGATCCGGCTGCGATTATCACGGAAAGCGGCTATGGCTCGCGCCTTCCCAGCTAACCGATTCTAACGCCGTCACCGCCGGCAACCTCATGTCGCCAAAATCGGAAACCCCCATGTTAGAATTTGTATCAGGGGAGAGGATCAAGTTGGGACAGGATAGACCCGCGCACCGCTACGATCGCATCGCTCGCTGTCTCGCGGCAGTCGGACCATTCCTCCCCGCCTAACGCGATTGATTTCGCGACTTCATCGATGATCGCGTCGTTGTCCGTAAACGCCACCCGCATCACTGCTTCGATCACCCGTGCCATCTTGAAGCTGCCTTCGACCTGCACGTGCGTGCCGTGCTGCGCGACCGCAGTCTCGTCGAGCTGATATCTCAGTTCGGCAACGGCGGCATCCACGAGTCGCTGGCGATAATCCATGAGTTCCATCGGCAGAGTCTATCTTCCAGCTCGGAGCGGATTCAATCCGCGCAGCCGGTCTATAGCAAATCTTTTCAACAACATGTCGCACGAAGGCCGCAGCTCACGTCTCAGCCTTCTTCCTGAGGTCCCAAACCTTGATGCCAAGCTTGCGGGCCTTGTCGGCGAGATTGTCCTGAATGCCGCTGCCGGGCAGCACGATGACGCCCTTGGGCATCGCCTCCAGAATGGCGTCGTTGCGCTTGAAGGGAGCCGCGCGGCCATGCCTGTTCCAGTCGGGCTTGCGTGGATCCTGCGGGACGCCCCGATCGCGTGCCCAGCAAGCCGCGATGCGCTCGCCGCCGGTCGGCGTCGCACCGTGCATGAGGATCATGTCGGGATATTGCGCGAGCACCTTGTCGAGCGTGGCGTAGATGAGCTGGTGATCGTTGAAATCGGCGCCGCTGCTGAGCGCGATTCGGGTTCCGTCCGGATTGAGCACCCGCGCGTCCTGATAGGCACGCTTGTCGATATGCTTGCGGCTGTCGAGTACCGCCGATGTCAGCGCCTTTCGGTTCACCATCGGGCCGGAACGAGGGAGCCACGGCGTGCGAAGGTGAATGCGGAACTGCTCGGCGGCGGCGTCGCGGAAGAACTCCATCGTGTCGCGTCGCTCGATCATGGTGATGCCCTCGGCGATCTTGCGCTCGAGCTCGACCGACTTCACCTCGCTGCCGTCCTGTTCACGCTGAAGCCGTTTCTGCGCCTGCTCATTATCGTCCAGCTCGCGTTCCACTCGTTCGCCGGCGCGTTGGAAGACGTTGACGATGCCCCAGGCCAGGTCTTCGAGGTCGGGTTCGATCCGGGTGTCGGTCAGACAGGACACAAGCGCATCGAACATTTCAGCGATCGCACCACCGGCAATACGGTCATCCGGCAGCGGCCGATGGTCGGGTTCATCCTCGTAGGGCCGGTAGCCGTAGAGCTGCATTTCCTGAAGCAGATAGGCGGAGGAACCGGGCTGCGGTTCGTCTTGATCGGGCTGGTCGAGCGAGATCGTCATCGAAAGTCTCCGTGCCGTGGGCCGCGCCTCTCGCGGCCTTCGTGGCGACGAACCGCGGCAGACGGATCGGGACTGCACCGCGTCCGTCAGGGCGCGGCCGGAGCAAAGCGGAGGATGGCGGACCCGCGGCTATTTTGCTTCGCGATGCAAAGGGCCGTCAGGCCCGGCGGAAAATAGGCGCGAGGTCGGCCATTGCGGTAGCCCGAGCCGTCTGCCGCAGTCGCCCTCTATCGAAGGCCGAGGGCGCGGCTTCTCTAGCGCACCGGAGAATGGCGGCCACGCTCGTTTCCGGGCAGCCCAATCTCGCACCATCCCGGCCAGTCAACCGAAGCGTAGGAAACGGCCAGCGTCCTCTGGCCGAAGCTGCACCCGAATGCTTGCCGCCAGACGCTCCCGACCGAATGTGCGGAGATCGCTGTTGAAATCGTCAAGCCGGGGTTCGAGCGGCACGACATCGATTCCGAGCGGCTCGGCTCGCTCCATCAGCGTCGCCAATGCCCCTGTCCCGGCGGAATCGTCATCGCGTGCGATATAGAGCCGCTTGAGATTGGCGGGGAACAGGATAGCCGCGAGATGGGCGGCGGAGAGGCCGGCGATCGACGGCATCACGGGCATGACCTGACGCAGCGACAGCATGGTCTCGATGCCTTCGCCCGCGACCATGATGGCTCCAGCATGCCCGAACCGGACGCCGTTTCCGAGCAAATGGCCCATGGCGCGGCGCGGATAGGCGACGGGCGCCTTGTCGATCGTGAACGGGTCGAGCCAGGTCCGGTGAACCCCGGTGATCGCACCGTTAAGATCGGTGACGGCCGCGATCTTTGCCGGCCACGCGGGGCGAACGTCGGGCGCATCATTCTTCGATGCCCGATAGTAGCAGCGCGGATGGAAGCGTAGCGCGTTGCAGCCGGCGAGATCCACGATGTCGCGTGAACCGAGATAGACTTCGACGAGGCTGCCGGCGATTGGCTTCGACGCCGCGAATAACCGCCGCGCGGATTCCGGCGTGCCGGTTGGGGCCTTCGACTGGCGATGGCGATGCTCATCGTCAGACGGCGGCGGCGTGGGCAGGCTGAGAAAATGGCGGGCCTCGTCGAGCGTCTCGCGCAGTGAGCGATGCCCGCATGACTTGCCGATGATGTCGAGCAAATCGCCGTGGTCGCCATTCTGGGCGTCGGTCCATTTGCCGGCTGCCCCTCGTCCATCGGGAGAGGCAAGTAGTCGGACATAGAGGCTGCGCCCCGGCGTGTTGTGAACGTCGCCGACCAGCCAATACCGCCCTTCGCGACGGCCTTTGGACAGGTAGCGGCGACAGACTGCCTCGGCATTCTCGGCAAGACGTTCGGCGATATCGCTGGCGGGACCGTTCATCATGGGGCTCCTCAGGCGGCCTTGCGCCCGGCGATCCGCTCGATCGGAAACCGTTCGAGCAGGCGGCCAAGCACGTCGGCGCCGACAGCCCCTGTCGGCACGTAGAGCTTGAGTTTCCACGAGACGATCTCCGAGATCAAGCCCATCGCCTTCAGCCGCTCGACGCCGAGATCATTGAACCCGGTCAGCTCGATGCGCGGGGTTCCCATCGCCCGGACCTGCTTGAGCACATGGCCCTCGCCGAGATAAATCTCGACGCCGCCGCCGATCAGGGCCTGCCAGACCTGATCGGGGCTGAGCTTCGGCGCCTCGTTGCCGAGCGTTGACGCGATCCAGGCGGGCGATACGCGGCGGCCGATGATGCGCTCGCCGTCGTCGGTCTGGAGCCGATAGACATGCGTCGACTCCTCGGGGAGCCGCCGCCAGATCGGCAGCAACAGCCCCGCGACCATGTGCATCGTGCAGGTCACGAGCTCGGGCACCTCGGCGAGTTCAGCTTCCCAGGCGGCGGTGAAGGCCGTGCGAACGACCTCCTGCCAGTGCGTCGCGGGCATCTTGTCGAGTGGCACCGCCGTCGACTCGGTCGGCCGGATCAGCCGGACGCGCCGTTCGAGCGCGCCGTCGTCGAGCAGCAAGCTGCGGGTCGGTACGCGCACCGCCGCGCGGCCCGAACGGCTGTTGACCATCAGCGCCGCGCCTTGCTCGCGCCGCCGGTACAGCGCCTCGTCGAGCGTCACCGGCCGGTTGCGATCCTGCCGTTCGATCGTCAGCAGGCTGGTCTCGGCGCCGGTGCCGGGATGGGTGTAGATGATGCGCCGGTCGGTGATACGGAAGCTCTCGGCTGTCAGCGTCTCGAGGCCGACCTCATAGGTGCCGCTGGCGATCGCGCCCTCGATCCGGGCGACCAGGAGATCCTCGAACACCGTGAACAGGATGTTCTGAAGATCAATCGGCAACGCCAGCATCCGGTTGAGGAAGGTCGTGATCGGCGGCAGCTCGTCCTTGAGACCGCCGGTGCCGCTATCGACGAGATGCAACCCGGTAGCATCCTCGAATCGGCCTAGCGAGCAGCCGTCGACCTTGCCGCGAGCGAGCAGCACATAGAGCTGGCGCAGCGCGTCGCGGCCGTAGAAGGACTCGAGATTGTCTTCCGGGCGATACATGTTCTGCCCGCCGGTCTGGCGCTGGCCGCGGGTGATCGCGCCCATCGTGTCGAGGCGGCGCGCGATCGTCGAGGTGAAGCGCTTCTGCGCCTTCACGTCGGTCGTCACCGGCTTGAACAGGGGCGGCTGCGCCTGATTAGTGCGGTTGGTCCGCCCGAACCCCTGGATCGCGTTGTCCGCCTTCCAGCCGGCTTCGAGAAGATAGTGGATGCGGCGGCGCTGGTTCCGGCAGCCGAGATCGGCATGATAAGACCTGCCTGTCCCGCCCGCGTCCGAGAAGATCAGAATGCGCTTGTCGTCATCCATGAACGCTTGCGTTTCAGCGAGATTGGCGGACCCAGCGCGATTCTGCACCGCGTAGCGGACGCTGCCGCGATCATGCCGCGCGACGATGCGGCGGGTGCGTCCCGTCACCTCCGCGACCTGGTCATCTCCGAAATGATGAAGGATCTGGTCGAGCGCGCCCGGCACCGGCGGCAGCGCGGCGAGCTTCTCGATCATCGCCTCGCGCCGTTCGACCGCCTCGCGGCATTCGATCGGCTGGCCGTCCGCATCATGGACGGGGCGCGACGACAGATTGCCTTCGCCATCGCTGAACGGCTCGTAGAGTTGGACCGGGAAGCTGTTGGCGAGGTAATCCAGGACATATTCGCGCGGCGTGATGTCCACCGATACGTCATCCCATTCGTCGGTCGGAATGTCAGCGAGGCGGCGATCCATCAGCGCTTCGCCGGTCGAGACGATCTGGACGACGGCCGCGTGGCCGGCTTCGAGATCGCGTGCGATCGACGTCACCACGGTCGGCGTCTGCATCGCGGTGATCAGATGATTGAAGAAGCGCTGCTTGGCGGACTCGAACGCCGAGCGGGCAGCGGATTTGGCCTGCGCGTTCAATGTCCCATCGGAGCCGGTGATGCCGGCGGCCTGCATGGCGGCGTCGAGATTGTTGTGGATGACCTGGAACGCACCCGCATAGGCGTCGTAGATGCGCAGCTGCTCGGGTGTGAGTTGATGCTCGACCAGCTCATATTCGACGCCATCGAACGACAGCGACCGCGCCGCGTAGAGACCGAGCGCTTTCAGGTCGCGCGCGAGCACTTCCATCGCCGCGACGCCGCCCTCCTCGATCGCCGCGACAAAATCGGCCCGCGACGCGAACGGGAAATCCTCGCCACCCCACAGCCCCAGCCGCTGGGCATAGGCGAGATTGCGCACGGTGGTCGCGCCGGTCGCCGACACATAGACGATGCGCGCGTTCGGCAAGGCATGCTGGAGCCGGAGACCGGCGCGCCCCTGCTGCGAGGGCGCGACGTCGCCGCGCTCACCCTTGCCGCCCGCGGCGTTGGCCATCGCATGCGCTTCGTCGAATATGATCACGCCGTCGAAGTCGGTCCCCAGCCAGTCGACGATCTGCTGGAGGCGCGAGGCCTTCTCGCCGCGCTCCTGCGAGCGCAGCGTCGCATAGGTGGTGAACAGGACACCCTCGGCGAGCTTGACCTGCGTGCCCTGGCGATAGCGTGACAGCGGCGTGACCAGCAGCCTCTCTTGGCCCAAGGCCGACCAGTCGCGCTGTGCATCCTCGAGCAGCTTGTC